>NZ_JAPWAH010000020.1:0-34378 GCF_041432835.1 Pauljensenia sp. 20925_1_27 | reverse complement strand
GACCACCACCTGGAGCGGTACAGCCACCAACCCCTTCACCGGAGAAACCCAAACCATCAACGGCCTCGTCACCACCAAAGAAACGACCGGCCCCTTCCCCCTCAACCACCTCATCGTCTCAAACACCGACACCTGGGAAGAAAAACAAGGACACTAAACCACCGCTACACAGATGAGGACCTACGCCACCCCGATGATCCTTGCCAATTGGGCGCGCGCTGGCCCTCAGGTTCATGACGCCCCCGGAACTGGCTAGTTCTGTTATTACGGACACTGCTTATGCCGCTTGATTCCCAGCTGGCTAAAGCTACTTGCCCAGTCATGAGGAAAACCCATCTCGGTGACAGAACGCAGATGAAGCTGCGCATACTCGTCCTGCACCAAACCGCTCACTTTGGCTGTCCAGCTTGTGCCAGGTGAAATGCTATTCAGCATGAATGCCATGACAAGAAGCGCCCCAAAGAGTTTGTCGCTTTGTCCCTCGGGAAGCGACTCCAAGCCGTCAATTGTGCGAAATGCGACGGTCGATGCTGGCAGTAGGTTTCTGTTGAACAGGCGTCCATGGTGAGCACAAACGTTACGCACGACTGTCAGCTGCTCACACCAACGCGCTAAGGGATCTCTGGAGTAATAGTTCTTCCTGTGCTTGCCCTTCAATCTCAGTGGATCGATGACGAAACCGAAGCTATGCGAGATCTCATGCTGCGCATTGGTGGGGAGTCCGGCGTACAGCTTTGAAATATCGGCAAAGTCCAATGTTTCAGCGAGTACCCAAAACGGGTACCCTTCGTACTTTTCTGAATAGTGCCTGATTGCAGCATTATTGCCCTCGGCGCGTTTGAGCCGCCTACGAGCGGTGGTCAACCATGACTTATGGTCGAAATCTGGCCGGAACAGATCCTTCGCTTCGTAGGCGAGCGGACCACGAGCAACAATCCACTCACCGACGCGCGTACGCAACGCAATCTCAATGCGTTCGATCCCATCGTGGACGAGTGTGCGTAGTTTACGATCAAACTCATACAGGCCAGCCACTTCAGTAAAGGTTGAGCCCTGTACAAACGTGTCGGCGCGAACAGGCATCCTGGGGGCCGACTCAAGTTGCTCGCGATACGGGTACCAGTAGCCCGACAAGCGGTAATAGGAGACACTACGAAGCCACTGACGTGCGAGATCGGCATCCACCTGCATGCCTCGCTCAGACAGAATGTGGATCTGTTCGTCGATAGTGGTCGGATCCTTGACCTGCTCGTCCATACCATCTGACCTTCCAGATAGAAATCCAGCCCGTCCACTCCGAGGGAGCGGCGGGCTGAACGGTTGCCTAAAGTTTACAACTTATTCCTATTTGGACTCAAGCCCCCTTGCCTGTGACGCGCGAACTCACACGCCCATACCCTCAGATCGCGACGAGGCCGAGGCTAGGCATGCACATCCGTGCGGTTTCGGGAATGTGGGTGGGAGGATGTGCGTGATGGTTGCGCAGCATTCTTAGTTTTTCGTGCTGGTTCTGCGCGTACCCTGAAACAGTAGGGCGCACCTCCAAGGACGGGGGTACGCTGCAGGGCACCTCACCGTGGAGGAGTACAACGCCATGACGGTTCCACCATTATTCGACCACCTCGACACCGAGGACGAGGACCAGCTGCGGCACGACGCCGCACCGCGGGACGCGCTCTTTGAGGCCGGTAGCGGGCCGGGGGTTGGTGACGACAACCCGCCCGCGGGGGCTCATCCCCGGCTTTGGGCGTGGCTGCACGTCGAGCCGTTCTATTGGACGATGCGCGTGGTCTACGTGTGCCTCGCCGCCGGAGCCGTCTTCGCTGTCTACATCAACGGTGTCGCCGAAGGCTGGTGGCACGCGTGGGGTGAAAAACCCAGCATCGCGGCCACAGCCCCCGCCATTCAGCCCGCACCCACCGCATCCGCGTTGGCCTCGGGCGAGGCAGCAATGTCGGGCGGCTACCAGGTCGGCCCCGACGGCGTCCTCGTGCGCCCCGCCCAATACGCCGCAGACACCTACACCAAACCCGAGCTCCCCGACGAAGCAAGGGAAAACACAGAACGAGGAGCAGAAGCAGCCGCAGAACACTACCTCGCACTACTCGTCTACGGGTGGAACACAGGAGACACACGACCATTTGCTGACATGTCATCCCCCACATCGGAGTTCGCTAACGGATATATCAATGACATCGATGAACGTTACGCGAATGGATGGACCTACGGATTGGAGTCAAAGGTCACCCAAATTCTCGCGCTCAAACCACTGGACGCAAATGGTACGGATACGCCCGAAGGCTCGGTTCTCGTTAAGTATCGTATTGAATCATTCGATGGGACAACGTGCGTGAATAAGAATACCCGCACGTCAAGCAAACATTACCAATCCACATTCACACTGGTAATGACTTGGTCTGATGGACGCTGGAAAGAGACACAAGGAAGGATCATTAGCGACAATGAGTAAGAATCAACTGATGCATTTGAGCTGCTCTGTCGCACTGGCCTGCTTTGCGATCACTGCCCTACCAGCCCGGACATTCGCTGCGGACGATATTCCGGATACGATGGGCAGCCATACCGACGGCGATACCGCATACATCAACGGATCCGCTGGCGATAGAGCGGACGATACTGGCTATGACTCCAACAATGTTGCTTTCGATGACGACGGCTCGGAAGCGACAGATACATCCGAAAAGAAGTTTGACATTCTCGACTTTGCGTTTGGTTATCACTGTGAGAATCCCGTTTCCTACGATTCGGGTCATATGATGTTCCCTACCTACTGGAGATGCGACGACCCACCACCCTCCGCGACCCCATCGGAGCCTCCGTCGACACGGACACTCCTGCGCCGCGCCGCCGTCTCCATCCGCGCCGATGGCGCAGGGATCTACAAGCAGCCCCCACACGTCTCATACACGAACAAGTACATTCCCACAATCGTCTCAGTCACCAATCCCACCCAAACCCACACTGTGAGTCTCTTCGGCCGCGAGGTCACAGTGACCTTCAAAGCCACCAACTACGAATGGGACTGGGGAGACGACACCCCACACACCATCACCGCCTACCAAGGAATGGCCTTCGAAAAGGGCATGGACCCCAACAAGGACCCCAGGCTCATCCGCCACTACTACACCCCGCCCAACGGGTGGCGCTCACGCTTCGACGGCCCCTACCCCAACGCCACACGCACCATCACACTGACCACCACCTGGAGCGGTACAGCCACCAACCCCTTCACCGGAGAAACCCAAACCATCAACGGCCTCGTCACCACCAAAGAAACAACAGGCCCCTTCCCCCTCAACCACCTCATCGTCTCCAACACCGACACCTGGGAAGAAAAACAAGGCCACTAAGCGAGTGATGCACCATGATTACGAAATCCTCCAACATCGGCCGGTGGATCGGCGCAGTGATCGCCGCCATCCTTCTCGTCGCAGTATCGTTCGTGGGATTCCGCGCGTTTAACGCTCGCGCCCACGCACACACCGAGCTTCAGTCCGGGGCGCAGTCACCCCAGTCTGACAGTATCGCGCAATCTGGCTCCCAATCGGGAGACACCCCTCAATCCGCGCAGCCGACACCAGTTGACGTCCCGAAACCCACTCCCCCGCCGCACCTCAACGCAGGTGGACAAATTGGTGCCCAAGCGACATCACAGTGGTACATCGACCTATGGGCATATGCGTTCAATACCGGAGACACAGAAGACTTCATGAAGATATGTCAGGTTGAGGGCTACTGTGATGCATTTGCGCACGACCTGGAACGCATGCATACAGATGCATATCTCGTCAAGCCGCTCACCAATCAGTATCTTCAAACAAATAAAATATACGAGTGTTCACTCCAAAAGGCAGGCACTCAAGGAATTTGTGTCGAATTCACTTATGTGCAAACACCGGCGGGATTCCGCTACCTAACAGAGGAAAAGGCGTCAGAAGAATACGACACCATAAGCACCGTAACCGGCGAAGAAATCAACAACGAACAAACACTCTTTCGTGTCCTATTTCTTGAAGAGCAGGGGGATACATGGGTCGTCACCCACATCTGGGATCACTAATGACCACCGAGAATCAATATCCGCCGAGAGCGACAGGCCGCAGAGTCAATTCTCATTGTTGATGCTGACAATACAGATGTGTCACCACGACTCCAGAACTCCATATGCTGAGGCCCCAGACCACCATCGTGGGCTGGGGCCTCAGCGTCAATGTTTCACGGTCAACAGCCGCCAGGACCCCAAATAGGAACTCTCAGCTCTCCTGAACAAGCTCGTAGCACACCCAACGGCACTGCCCCGCGGACCTAACCAGGCCTCGCGCAACTAGATCTCGCAGCGAACTGCCTTGCACCGGTTCCGCATCAGCCGTCGATCGATGATGGCACTGCAGGAGCATCTGCTCCTCAGATGGCGCCATTTCATAGACCCGTCCATCTATCTCATAGAGCCCCACTTCTATGTCATAGAAGCCCATTTCTATTTCATAGAACCCTCGATAGATCCCATAGAAGTTCATAGATGTGACAGAGAGCGTCATAGAGGGACTTCGGATGTACGCGGTCAGAACCGAAGCTCGCTACGCAGCACAATACCGCCGCCTCCGCTCTTACCACGTCAATGTTTCACGTGAAACAATCGCCAGGATGCGCGCCAGGCCACGCGCGCCTCACTTTCGGTGGTAGCGCGGGCTCGTGCCCAGGTGTGTCGGGTAGACGTTCAGGTCATCCCCCAGCTTCGACTCGTCGAGGCCACGATACGTGTACGAACTATCGTTCACGATCTCCGTGGGATCCACGACGCCATCCGCGTACTGCTGGACCTCCTCCGGCGTCGGACTCGACCCACCCTGCTTCTGCGCCAACGGATTCTCATCAGGGAACTGCGACGGATCCGTATTCAACATCGCGCCCGGATCAATGCCACCAAACCCGGCGTACTTGTTCCACCCATGATCAGGATTCAAGCCCGTCTTCACCAGCAACTGCAACAGCTGATTGCTGGTCGCCTCAGGCCACCGCTGCTTGGCCAACGCCAGAACACCCGCGACGATCGGTGAGGCGACCGACGTACCAGAGACAGTATCGTTCGCGCCAGTTTCGACGTTGCGGAAGAGCACAGGTCCGCCAATCGATGTCGTCACCACACCCTGACCCCACGAGGAGTAGTCCTGCCGAGCCCCATCGGTACTGATCGCCGTCACACCGACGACACCGGACCACGCGGACAGCGACGTATCATCATCGTCACGCGAACTATTACCGGCAGCGTTGACCAAAATGACCTGTTGCGCGATCGCTCGAGCGGTAACCCACTTGAGTTCCTTATACTCATTCGGCGTCGAAGCCGATACGTTAATGATCTGGGCACCGTCATTCATTGCCTGATTCAACAGCCATGGCTGACTATCCTTGGTGACGCCACTCGGATCATCACAATCGCTACTACCTTGATCACCATCGGCGCCGAATGTACCTTGATACGCAAGAAGGGACACCTTCGGCGCAACGCCATAATCTGTAGACACGAGGATAGAGGCAACCCCAGTACCATGCGTCGCCACAGCAGGCGAAGAGTTAATCGTGCACGGAATTTTTACCGTGATATCCGCACCAGCGAGCTCGGGGACGGACGTATCCACCTTTCCGTCGATCATCGCGATCGTCACGCCCTTCCCCGTGTACCCCTTCGCGCGCGCACGATCCAGTCCGTAGTACGCGAAGTACGCCTGATCAGCCGCTGTAATCGTGTCCGCCGCGTTCGCGGGGGCACCGGGAATCGACACCATGCCAACTGCGAGCGCACCCACAGCAGCCACGGCGACACAGTTCCTTGCACGCGCTCGACGCTTCTTCTGCGGCCTCACCATTGGCGCGGATCCCACCCATCGTCTCGAATCGGAGCGGGTGTAATGTCCTTCTCCGTCCCGTATGTCTGCGACATCGGATTGACGTATCCTTCCGGCAACTCATCCTCGTCCTCCACGCGGAAAGGCGTGTACTTGCGACGCTTCGCCTTCTCATCGCCCTTGCCCTGACCAGCGCCCGCACCAGCACCGCCGCCCATGAAGCCACTAGTTCCCTGAGTTCCGGTTTTCCCGGAGCCAGCGGCACCAACACCGGCACCCGCCCCGCGGGAGCCATCGGCTCCGACGATACCAGAGAGTCCTCCGGTGCCAGAGGGAGCCTTGTAGGTCCCGTAGCCCGGACCGGAGTAGGATCCCGCGCGCAGCGCGGACATGCCACTCACGTTGCCAGCCATTCCTCCTCGTCCGAGGGCGCCCGCTGCACCGCGACCAAGAGCACCCGCCGACGAGCCGAGGCCTCCTGCCATGCGGGCGGCACCGCGCATGCCCAGCGCTCCCGCGCCCAGCACGCCAGCACCGCTGAGGCGAGCAGCGAGCGCTGATTCGTTGCCCGGGCCACCGTTGACGTTCCACAGCGGGTGGTAACGGTCGACCGGAGGCGCCGGCGTGTAGCCACCAATGACGCCGTTTCGATGCCAGTCCCCGTTCACCCGCGTGTGCAGCAGATCGACACCCATGAGATCCTGCGGGTCGGAAATCGGGTTCAGACGCGACCCCTCCTCGCCCTCGGTCACGAAACGATTCGGGATTCGCGGCGACGACATGACGCGATCGCTGACCGGCCCGCCTTCGTCGTACCCCGCCGGATAGAGCCCGGAACCAGAGCCTCGCAGATCAGATCTCCCGTAGTCCGTGTCGCGATTGCCCGGGTACACACCTCCCTCGTGAGCGGAGGTGTTCAGGTATCCACGCTCGATATCGCGGCGAACAGTTGCGTTCGAAGGACCTTTAGGACCACGAATACCTGCATTTCCCGCTTTTCCACTCTCCATTGCCACACGCTGCGCATTCGTCCCATCTGCCAAGCTCTGCATCGTGTCGTTGGCACGCTGCAGGATGTCTGTTGCGGAAGCTTCGCGCTGGTTGTTCGCCTGGGTGATGAGTCCTTGGACGTACGCTTCACCCGTCGCGGCAACCGCGTTGATGGGCAGGCCCGCTAGGCCCATGTATTTCGTCACCGGAATGACGACATGCGCGGCGTCTGCCAGCGCCTGAGGCTTCGAGTCAATCAGGGTGGGCGAGAGCTGCATGGCTTCCTCGCGCACGTGCTTCATGGCGCGGCGAGCCTCCACGTAGTACTCCATCGCGGTGTTGTGCCCCTCTTTAATGGCCTGCACCTGCTTCATCGCGTTATCAGTCCACGCGTCGACCTGTTCTCCGGTCTCCCCGGTGAAGCCCTGGTTTGTGCGCATGTGGTGCGTCGAGTTGTTGGCCTCGTTCAGGCCGCACACGACTGCGTTGTGTTGGTCGTCCACGGCGTCCAGCGCGGAGGCTTTCTCGATTGCAGCAACCAACTTCATGAGGCGCTCGTACATCGGACTCTCAACCATGATTCGTGCTCCTCTTTCAGATGGCCGACGGTGCGTTTTGGACGGGTTCGTTTGACGAGGCGCTGGCGTCGGTACCCGAATTCGCTGCTGGGGCGGTATTTCCAACCGGCGTCGGAATCGCAGGCGACGTCGTCGATCCACCACTCCCACTGGTTACCCCTCGATCGAGGTCATCCAGGATTTGAGCGAGTTGGTCAGCATTCGCGGTCTCTGCGGCCTCGAAGGCCTCGGCTGCCCGTTCAACATCGTCGTCGAACTTTGTGAAGCGCTGCTTCTGCTTGCCAATGAGACGATCCTCGCTCTTCATCAACGAAACGATCGCCGTGCGCATTGCCCGGAAGCCACCCTCGTCGGACCAGTACGAGGGGTCTTGCGCGTCAATGAGCCGCCCTAGCGCCTCCGATGAGTCCCCCAGGGACTCCCCCCCCCCGTTTCATATCGTCACGCGTCTGGGCGTGCTTATCGGAATCGAAGCCGACGTCAACCACGCGCTACCTCCTGATCAACCAGCCCACAATTATGTTGGCTACGGAATACTGTGCTACCTCGCTAAGCATATGACCAGTCGTTCACATTAACAAGCGTGTTCCTTGGTTTACGAGGCCGGGGCCGGGTCCTCGGAGAGGCCCACACACAGGCCCGCTCACAGCACCCCCAGACTCACCCCCGCCTCTCGCGCAATGTACGCGCGAGGAGGCCGTGCCTCGGCGCGAAGACCCACGCGAGCACGAAGCATGCGGTCAGCACGAGGACGATCGTGGCGCCCGTGGGCACGTCCAGCGCCCAGGACAGGTACAGGCCCACGAGCCCCCCGGAAGCCCCGAGCGCGGGCGACAGGATCATCATGGTCCCCAGGCGGTCGCACAGGAGCCGCGCGGTGGCCGCGGGGGTCACCAACAAAGCGAGCACGAGGACGTTGCCGATCGTCTGCACAGAAATAACCACAGCCAGGGCCACGGCGACATACAGAGACAAGTCAGCCAGCAGCACGTGCACGCCCGCCGCCCGCGCGCTCTCGCGGTCCAAGGTCACGGCGACGATGGGCCGGTGCGCCAGGAACAGCATGAGCAGCACGAACAACGCGCCAGCCAGCACCACGGGCACATCCGACGCCGGGATGCCCGTGATCGACCCGAACAGGAAGTCCTGCAGGCTCCCCGCGTACCCGGGCGCCCGCGCGATGATCGCGACGCCCAGCGCAAACGCGCCCACGAAGAGCACGCCGATGACGGAGTCCTCCTTAAGCCGCCGATTCTGCGCCAACAAGGCCACCAGCACGGCGGTCACGACGCCCGCGAGCGCGCCGCCGAGCACCAGGGACCCGCCGCACACGAAGGCGATCGCCAGGCCGGGGAACACGGAGTGCGCGACGGCGTCGCCGATGAACGCCATGCCGCGCAGGACGACGTGCACGCCGACGCTGCCGCACACGAGCGCGGCGACGACCGCGATCAGCAGCGCACGCGGCAGGAACGCCAGCGCAGGATTCGTCAGGTCTCGGAAGAAGTCGTAGGGGCTCAGGAAGTCCGCCGCCGCGGCGAGGCCACCCCCGGCCGCGTGGATCACGGTGCTCATGCGCGCACTCCTAGGGCGTCGAGGATCGGGTTGTCGGGTCGCACGTCGAAGGCGCGGATCCACGGGTCGGCGTCCGCCAGCTCGTCGGGCCGCCCGGACGCGACGATCGTGCGCCGCAGCAGGTAGAGGCGGTCGCAGCCAGCACGCGCGCCGATGAGGTCGTGCGTGGTCATGAGGAGGGCCCTGCCCCCGTCCGCGAGCGCGCGGAACAGGTCCATGAGCATCTCCTGCGTGGGCATGTCGAGGCCGGTGAAGGGCTCGTCGAGGAGCAGCACGGCGGGTCGGATCGCGAGGGCCCGGGCGACGAGGACGCGCTGGCGCTGCCCGCCGGACAGCTCGCCGATGGGTCGCTTGGCGAGGTCGCGCATGCCGACGAGGGACAGGGCCTCCTCGACGGCGCGGAAGTGTGGGGTCCGAGCGCGCCCGAGCAGGCCTCGCCGCACGGTGACGGCCTGGAGGACGGCGTCGCGCACGCTGATCGGGAAGTCCCACGCGAACTCGTGGCGCTGCGGCACGTAGCCGATCGCGCCGTCGGTCTCGACGCGCCCGCTGGAGGGAATCAAGCCGAGGATCGAGCGGATCAGCGTGGTCTTTCCGGCGCCGTTGGGTCCGATGAGGCCGACGAGCTCCCCGGCCTCGACCTCCAGGTCGACGCCCTCGAGGACGCTGCGCCCGCCCAGGGACGCGCCCAGTCCGGTGACGCGCAGCTGGCTCACTGCTCCCCTCCCCGATCGACGAGGCCGGGGCCCTCAGCGCTTTCATCGCCGCGGGCGGTGGGCAGGGGCGCGAGGATGGAGTCGGCCTCGGCGATGGCGGCGGCCTGTTCGGCGCGGCTGCGGCGCGAGCGCGCGACAACAAGGGTGCCGATCACGAGGAGCGACGCCGCGGCGACGGCGATGATCGCGAGGAAGGCCCAGTCGGGCAGCCCACCCGACGCGGCCCCCGAAGCAGAGGAAGAGGACGCGGGGTCGGCGGCCCCAGAAGCCACGGGCGCGGCGCCAGAGGAAGGAGCGGAGGCCCCCGCCGAAGCAGCATCGGCGGCGGCGGGCGCGGCCATGGCCAGGGCCTCGGACGCGGAGGCGGCGTCACCGACGGCGAAGCGCAGGGTCGTGGAGGCGCTCACGGCCTCGCCAGCGGTGGTCGTGCCGAGGAAGGTCACGGTCGCCGTGTAGGTGCCGGGCGCGGAGAACGCCCAGTTGGCGTGCACGTGCGTGCCCGAGTCGATCCACACGTCGCCAGGTGCCGCGCCCGAGTCGGCGAGCAGGAGGGGCTTGCCGAAGGTGCCGGACTGCAGGAACAGCCACGCGCGGCCGGGACCGGACACGGGGCCGACACGCATGGTGAGGCCGCGGTCGATGGTGGCGGTGACGGCGGGGTCCTGCGTGTTCCAGCCGAGCCACACGACGCTCGGGTTCTGCGTCTGGGGTACGACGTACACGGGCTTGCCGGCGACGTCGGCCAGGAAGGGGTAGTCGTCGGAGTCGGGCGCGGTCATGATGGCCGCGTCACTCACCCGCAGGACGGTCTGGTTGGGGTCGCGCCATACGGCACCGGTCTCGGCGTCGTGGCGCAGGCCGGCCCGCCACTGCCCGTCGATCAGTCGGGGGCCGAGGTCGACGTGCCCGACGCTGATCTCGCTGGCCTCGTTGGACCATTCCTCGTGCGCGGCGACGCTCTGCGCGAGGTCGGGGTCGGGACTCGGGTCAGCAAAAGAAGAGGGGGCACCCACGATGATGAGGAAAGCCGACACAAGCAGAGCGCCCAGCGACATGCCGAGGCGGGGGAATTGCACCATTAGAGCCGCGACACGCCGGCGACACGCCGTAGGGATGCTTCTAATGCTGCAATTCCCCCCGGCGGCGGGGCCTGGCCGGGCTTCGAGACGCAGCGCCCACCCGCTCGGTCCCGGGGGCGGCATGATGGTTTGCCACATGAGGTCGGCGCGGGGCCTGCAGGGCCTGGCCGGGCTTCGAGACGACACGCCGAGCGATGCTCGGGGCGTGGCGGCGAGCGGGCGGGCAGGACCCGCGCCGACCGGAAGCCGTAGACCCGGGGCGAAGAGCCGGCGGCCGGAAGTGGAGCAGGAATGAGTGTTCATGGCATCTCCTTGCCGCCCAGGCAGCGTGCCAGTGAGCGGGCGTTGTGTTCCATCATGTCGATGTAGGTGGGTGCTTGGTCGTCGAGGGTGTCGCCGTACAGGGGGCAGATGTCCACGCCCGCGTCGGTGGCGGCGGTGCGCAGGGTGGAGCGGGTGCGCGCCAGGTTGGGTTCGAGGAACACCGCGGGGATCGAGGAGTCAGACAGGGTGGCCTGGAGTTTGATCCGGTCGGCGATGGAGGGTTCGACGCTGGGGTTGGGCGCCACGAAGCCGGCGACGGTGAGCCCGTAGGCGTTCGCCAGGTACGCGTACGCGTCGTTGGTGGTGACGAGTTTGCGGCGTTCGTCGGGGATGGTCGCGATGGTCGAGGCGACGGTCGCGTCGAGCTCGTCGAGGCGCGTCAGGTAGGCGGCCGCGTTGGCCCGGTAGGTGGCCTCGCCGTCGGGGTCGACGGAGATCAGCGAGTCGCGGATGACGCGCACGTACGCTTGGGCGTTGTGGACGTCGTGCCACAGGTGGGGGTCGATGTCGCCGTGGACGTGCTTGCCGAGGACGGCCTGGGGCAGCATGTACACGTTCGCGCCGGGCTCGCCGATGAAGCGGAACGAGGCCTCCCCGGGGATCGTCGTAAGCGCGCGGGTGGGCACTTCGATGACGACATGGTCGAGGTCGGTGCACTCCATGGTCGAGGCGACGGCCGCCGCGGCACTGGATGCGCCCACGCAGGGGGCCGAGGCCTCGTCCCCGCTGAGTGCTCCGGCGTCGGAGGCGAGTTCGACGCGCTTGGTGGTGAGGTTGACGGTGATGTCGGCGTGGCCGGCGGTCAGGACGCGGCGACCTTCGGCGGCGGCGATGTCCTCGGGCGGGGTGCCGACGGCGAAGACGGCGGTGCCTTCCCCGACGCCCACCGGCGTGGCGCCGGGCGTGGTGCGCAGGTTGGCGCGGAAGTGGACGCGGTACACGCCGGGGGCGGTGAACGCCCAGCTCATGTGCTGGTGGGCGTCGGCGGGCAGCTGCGCGGTGTCGGTGTCGTATCCGGTTGCGGCGTTGAAGCCGTCCGAGGTCGCGAAGGCGATTTCGGGTTGCCCAAACGACGTGGTGAGGTAGGCGGCGGCCTGGCCTGGCCCGTCGACGCCGGTGGTCGTCAGGTCGATCTGCGAGGCGCGGGTGGCCCCCATGTCGGCGCCGTCGCCCCACACGCGCATGCCGAGCCACGGGGTGTCGAGGGCGCGGTCTTCGACGAGGGGGAGGATCGTCGCGCCGTTCTTGGCGGCCTCCTCGGCGACGGAGACGGAGCGCGAGCCAGAGGGCAGGTTGGAGTCGAGGGCGCGGATGAGGGCGTGCTCCTCGAGCATGAGGTAGTTGGAGAAGGCGACGTCCGCGTAGGCCACGTCGCGGATGGTGCGCAGGGAGGGTTCCCACGAGTGCGGGTCCGCCCCGTTGGGCACCATCTGCGTGACGTGGACGCGACTCCCCGCGACGTTGCGCACGAGGTCGGCGAGGATGCCGGTCGTGGCGACGACACGCAGTTCACCGTCGGATGCTGGGTCGGGCGCGGGCGCGCACCCTGCAAGGGTCACCGTGAGCGCTAACGTCGAGGCGGTGAGCACACACCCACTCCCCCGCCACCCACGAAAGGGGAGGCGGGGGATGAAGGAGAGTCGGCCTCGTGAATGAGGGGTCACGACTGTGCGCGCAGGTTGCGGCGGCGTCCGATCGCGCCCACCCACACGCAGGCCGCGCCCGTGAGCGCCCACGTGAGGGAGACGACGGTCAGGGGGATGGTGTCGGCGCCGGTGGTGGCCAGGGAGAGGTCGCAGTCCTTGCCGGAGGCGGTGCGGCCGACGACCTGGGAGACCATGGGTCGCCCGTTGGGGCCGGTCGTGCCCGTGGCGGTGAGGTCGCCGCCGGAGCCGAAGCCGCTGCCCGCGAGCGCCGCGCCGTTGGGGGTGACGCGCATGGAGATGGTCAGCGTGTAGGTGCCGGGCGCGGTGAACACCCAGTTCTGGTGGGCGTGCGTGTTGGCGCCGAGCGTGTAGCCGGTGCCGGGGCCGTCGAAGACGTGCTCGCCGACGCCGGAGCCGAGCGCGCCCGCGTTGAAGACGGCGACGCGTCCGGGGCCCTCGACGGCGTCGAGGGTGAACTGGACGGGGCCGGTGGTGCCGGTGACGATCTCTTCGCGCTGGGAGTTCAGGCCCAGCCACGGCACGCCCGTGATCTGGGTGGAGGGGATCAGCCAGACGCTCGAGCCGGGGGTGGCGACGAAGCTGAGGTCGGCGGGCGCGGTGATGCGCGCCGCGTCACCGAGGGCGAAGGTCAGGGACGAGGGGTCGACCCACTGGGCGGGCTGGCTGCGGTCGTCCTTGACTCGGGCGACGAGGGTTCCGTTTTCGATGGCGGGGCCCAGGTCAAAGTGGCCGTCGGTGGCATTGCCGGAGGCGCCGTCGCCGACGCTGACGGTCAGGGTCGTGCGCGCGGTGTTCGCGGGGGCGCTGTTCGAGGCCAGGGTGGCGGCCTCGGCCTCGGTGGCCTCGCGGGTGATGCGGGTGGCGACGCAGCGCTCACCGCCGGTCGTGCCGGAGGTGGTGCGCGCGCCCGAGGACGGGGCGGGGTTCGCGCCGGTCGTCGTACCGGTGTTTCCCGTCGTTCCCGTCGCGCCGGGCGCGGGGGCCGGGGCGCTGGGCGTTCCCGTGGCGCCGCCCACGCCCTGGTCCTGCGCGGCCTGGTTGTTCGTGGAGCTCACGGAGCCGGGGCCCACGCCGGGGGCGGGCTGTGCCTGGTCGGTTGAGGGGGCCGATGCGGACTCGGCGAGGCACGAGGCCTCGTCGGCGACGTCGATCGTGTAGGTGCGGGCCGCGGAATGGGCGTTGGCGGCGCCGGTGTTGCCGGGGGTCCACGCGCTGGCCTGGACGGTCAGCGTGTAGCGGCCGGCGCGGGTGAACAGCCAGTTGACGTGCTTGTGGGCGGCGTAGGGCTGGTCGATGTCGTCGCCCTCGGGGGCCAGGTCGAAGCTGCCGTCATTGGTGACCGCCTTGGTGCCCTCGGTGAAGCTGGAGGTGAAGGCGTAGATGCGGCCGTTCTCCGGGCCCGTGTAGGAGATATGGAAGCGCGCGGCGTCATAGCCGCCGACCGCGATGCCCAGGGTGTCCCATCCGGGCCACAGGACGGTGGCCTGGTTGTCGCCGGACTGGCCGAGCAGGTACGCGGCGGCGGGAGCGCCAGTCGTCTGGCTGACGTCGGCGGGGATCTGGGTGAGGGTGGACTTGTTGACGGCGAGCAGGGTCTGCTCGGGCTCACGCATGACGCCGGAGCCGGTGGCGTCCTCTTTAATACGGAGGGTCAGGGTGCCGGACGCGTCGGAGGTCAGCTCGAAAATGTCGGCGTGGCCGCGGTCCAGGGTGGCCGTGGTGCCAGCGGGGGCGGTGCGCATGACGGCGCACGTGCTCGCGTCGGCCTCGGTAGAGTCTGTGGCTGCGTCGGTCGTTGCGGCGTCGGCGGCGGTTGCTGCCGCGTCGCTTGCTACCGCGTCCGCGCTGTCGGCAGTGGCCTCGTCGGCAGCGTGTGCCACTCCGGGCACGAGGAAGGAGGCGGCCGCGAGGGCCATTGCGGCGAAAGCCTGGGCCGCTCGGCCCGGGTTCCGGTGCTTCGTGGGGTTCATAGAGGGAGTCCTCTAGGTGCTTCGCACGTGTATATGAATGAGAATCGTTATCATTCTAATATCGTGGCCCGCGTCGCGCAAAGTTCCGCGACCCGAAACTTTTGATCGCAGGCAATAGTTCCGACTGATCACAGGCAACAGCTCCGACGAAGCCCAGAAACCCCTGGGAATACCTGTCCCCACCCCAATTTCGCATGCAATTCCCCCTCCACTCTTTCAAATTTTGAATTCACATCGTTGAAATTCCGCGGTTTTCTCGACATCGCCAATTTGTCTGATAACCGAATTGCATGCGAAATTGGTGGAGCGCTTCGACAACCAACCTCAACACTTCGCCTGGTACCGCACAGATCCCAATGCCCACGCTCTCGCCCCAATACCCACCGCCGAGCACCCCCAATACCCACCGCCAAGCAACCCCAACTCATTCACGCCCCCGAGCAACCCCAAGTCATGCCGGCCGACACGCACACTTGATCGACGAACACGCACGAACCATCATCAAATTTCCTGAAATTTCGCGATCTGCAGACGAGCAGAGCCGACACAACCGGCGAATTGTGACGGCCTGCGCATGCTCGTTCAGATCGTATGCACGCAGCCACTTTGCTTTGCAATTACTTGGTTTTTGCTGCGATCTAAATTACTGTCCGATCGGTTGAATGCACGTTTTGGCAGGGATAAACTATAACTATCAAGCGCCTGACGAAGCTGCCAAGCTGGTTAGGTGCTTTTCTTGTTTGAAACGCAGGGTCGCGCCGACGCCACCCGCGTTGGCACGCTCCACGTACGAGACCGCCGGGCGATCCCCGGCCTCGTCAAACAGGGAATCAACACAACATACGATTCCACGAGGAGTTCACTCATGTTCTCGACCATCGACGTCATGGTTGCCCAGGCTCACATCGATCAGCTCAACGAGCTCGCCGACGCCAAGCACCTGGTGAAGGCCGACCGCCACTGAGCGAATTCCGGCTCGGCCGGAGTTCCACGCAAGTCCGCAGACCCACTTGGGCTGCGGACTTTTTGCATACCCTCGCGCGCACGCGGCACCGCTCCCCCACGTCGCGCTCGACCAACGTATCGGCGCGGGGTCATACCACGGTAGGTGGGCCAGGCCGCGGAGCCCATGGGCAGCGATCGGCAACGTATTCCAGAGGACACCACGAGGCCCGCCAACGTTGCTGCGTCCGGCTGCGCCGCCAGTGGGCGTGACACTGATATGGGCGGAAAATGTATAATGAAATCGGTGGAAAATGTATAATGAAATCGGTGGAAAATGTATAATGATCTACATATTCGCTGATCATAGGAGATTCAGGTGCAGGCTGTACGTCCGGAGAACTACCGCCCTCGAGCAATCGACCGGCGTATCGACCAACTACTGCGATCCTTCGGCGCCGTTGAAATCGCCGGGCCTAAATGGTGTGGAAAGACCTGGACCTCACTTGCACATGCCGACAGCGCTGACTCGCTGACTGACCCAGCAACTCTTCGAGCAGCTCAGACGTCTCCCGATCTCGTACTCTCTGGCAAGCATCCACACCTCATTGATGAGTGGCAAGAGGTGCCTCAGATCTGGGATATGGTTCGTTCTCGTATCGATTCCTCCTCGGGTACACGAGGTCAGTTCATCCTCACAGGGTCTTCCGCTCCTCACGATATCGAAGCAATCAGGCACAGCGGTGCCGGGCGTATTGCACGCGTTCACATGCGGCCTATGACCTCATACGAGGCCGGAGCAACTCCCGGCGGCGTGAGCCTCCACGGTCTTTTTGATGACAAGGGGATCACGTCGCAACGATGCGACAGCTCGATCGAAAGCATTGCACGTTGGTGCTGCCGTGGAGGATGGCCATCGATTCTTGATCTTGATGACGAAGACGCGTTAGAAACTCCCGCACAGTACCTACGCAACCTGATCGAGGTAAATATGCCTCAACTACGCCGATCCCCAGACACTACACGGTCGCTCTTACGCGCTCTCAGTATGAATCTTGCACAAGCTCCGACAATGAGCACGCTGTCGAAGGATATGGGCAGTGAAGGAGAAGACAAGTCACGCCACACAATCAAGGCATACCTCGACGATCTCCGCGCCATGT
Source organism: Pauljensenia sp. 20925_1_27 (assembly GCF_041432835.1). Taxonomy (NCBI): domain Bacteria; kingdom Bacillati; phylum Actinomycetota; class Actinomycetes; order Actinomycetales; family Actinomycetaceae; genus Pauljensenia; species Pauljensenia sp. 20925_1_27. The sequence continues at coordinate 17,507 of NZ_JAPWAH010000020.1, read as the reverse complement.
ATCTCCTTGAAGATGTGTCTGGTTGGGAGCCCGCAGCTCGAGGAAAGAAACGTGTGCGCATCAAACCCAAGCGCTACTTCGTCGATCCCTCGCTGCCTGCTGCCATGCTTGGTCTATCTCCCAGCAAATTGCTACGTGATACTCAAACTCTCGGCGGCTTGTTTGAGACTCTTGTCTGCCGCGACCTCCTCACGTTCATCGACACACTTCCAGGTGTCGGAAACTCCCTCGCTTATTACCGTGACGACAAAGGTCTCGAGGTCGACTTCATCATCGAACTCACTGACGGGCGCTGGGGTGCGTTCGAGGTCAAACTGTCGTCGATGGGAATTACTGATCGTGCCGTGGAACGCCTTCACAAGTTCCGTGCGCTCACGACCGGTAACCCTATGACCCAAACTTCCGAGCCTTCCTTCCTTGGTTTCATCGTGGGCCAAGGGGAGTTCGCCTACCAGCGCGACGACGGTCTGCTCGTCCTCCCCTATGCATGCATCGAACCCTGATGTTTCACGTGAAACATCTGCCCAACCACCGGCCCCGTTACCCCGTATCGCCCGGATAGTGGCACACTTGACCTATACGGTTCTATGTAACTTCATGCAAAGGATGGCATGCCTTGACTCAGCCTTCGACCAATGGCGGCACCCCGGCCTCGTCCGGCCGGACCCCCGCGCAGGGAAACCGCCTCGACCCCTGGTACGACGTCTACGCGGACCGCGCTCACAACCTGCGCGCATCCGAGATTCGAGCTCTCTTCTCCGTCGTGTCGCGTCCCGAGGTCGTCTCTCTCGCAGGCGGTATGCCGAACCTGAAGGACCTGCCCCTCGATAAGCTGGCGGCGTCCGCGGAGAAGCTGGTGCGCAACCATGGCGCGCAGGCCATGCAGTACGGCAGCGGCCAGGGCTGGGAGGTGCTGCGCGAGCGCATCACCGAGGTCATGGGCTACGACGGTATCGTCGGTGCCGACCCGGACGACGTCGTGGTGACGACGGGCAGCCAGCAGGCGCTCGACCTCGTCACGGAGCTCTTCGTGAACCCGGGCGACGTCATCCTGGCCGAGGCCCCTTCGTACGTGGGCGCGCTGGGCGTATTCCGCGCGCGCCAGGCCGACATCGTGCACGTCCCCATGGATGAGCACGGCATCATTCCCGAGGCCCTGGAGGAGACGATCCGCAACGTTCGCGCCTCGGGTCGCACGATCAAGTTCATCTACATCATTCCGAACTACCACAACCCCGCCGGCGTCACGCTCTCCGCTGAGCGCCGCCCAATCATCGCCGAGATCTGTCTGCGTGAGCACGTCCTGATCGTCGAAGACAACCCCTACGGTCTGCTCGGCTTCCACAGCGACCCGCTGCCGGCCATTGCCTCGTACAGCCCCGAGGGCGTCGTCTACCTGGGTTCCTTCTCGAAGATGTTCGCCCCCGGTTTCCGCATCGGCTGGGCGTACGCGCCGCACGCGATCCGCGCAAAGCTGGTACTGGCCCTCGAATCCGCGATCCTGTGCCCGTCGATGGTCGGCCAGATGGCGATCGCCGACTACCTGAGCAACTACGACTGGTACGGCCAGGTGAAGTCCTTCCGCTCGATGTACGCGGAGCGCTGCCGCGCGATGCTCACCGCGCTCGAGGAGTTCATGCCGTCGTGCACGTGGACGGTCCCGGACGGCGGCTTCTACACGTGGGTTACGCTACCCGAAGGCCTCGACGCAAAGGCCATGTTGCCTCGCGCGGTGCGCGCCCAGGTGGCGTACGTGTCCGGCACGGCCTTCTACTACGACGGCTCGGGTTCGAACCACATGCGCCTGTCCTTCTGCTACCCCACTCCCGAGGAGATCCGCGAGGGCGTGCGTCGCCTCTCGACGGTCGTCAACGCGGAGAAGGAAATCGTCGACATGTTCGGTACCGCGTCCTCGCACGAGGCCGGGGCCGGGTCCGACCGCTAACAGTTACCCGAGGAGATACCCCCATGGCTACCAAAGTTCTGATTATCGCCGGCGGTCTGACGCACGAGCGCGACGTGTCGGTTCGTTCGGGTCGTCGCGTCGCGAATATCTTGACGCAGTTCGGCTACGAGGTTCTCATTTCTGACGTTGATGCGTCCCTCGCCGAGGCGATTGAGTCTTTCTCCCCCGACGTCGTGTGGCCTCTCGTGCACGGTTCGATCGGCGAGGATGGCTCTCTGCAGTCTTTCCTGGAGTCCGTGGGGATCCCGTTCGTGGGTTCTTCGTCGGTGCAGGCGATGCTGGCGTCAAACAAGCCGACTGCGAAGGCTCTCCTCGGTTCTGCGGGGCTCGCGACGCCCGGTTGGGTGACGCTGCCGCAGGCGATTTTCCGCCAGCTGGGTGCCTCGCATGTCCTCTCCGCGCTCGAGGGCTCGGTCTCCTTCCCCGTCGTCATTAAGCCAACGGACGGTGGTTCTGCGCTCGGTATTTCGACCGCGAAGGACGCGAAGAGCCTGCGCCGCGCGATGGTAGACGCCTTCGCCTACGGCCAGCGCCTGATGGTCGAGCAGCGCATCGACGGCCGCGACGTGGCCGTCTCCGTGGTCGACCTGTGGGACGGCCCGCAGGCGCTGCCCCCGGTGGAAATCTCCACGGATGGCGGCCGCTACGACTACGACGCACGCTACACGACGGACGAGACCGAGTACTTCGTACCGGCCCGTCTACCCGACGAGATCCTCGCGGACCTTCAGGCCGCGGCCGTCGAGGCCCACACGACGCTGGGTCTGCGCGACCTGTCCCGCATGGACTTCGTGGTCGACGACGAGGGCACCTGCTGGTTCATCGACGCAAACGTCGCTCCCGGCATGACGGACACGTCGCTCCTTCCCCAGGCGGCCGATGCCCTCGACGATTCGTCGTTTGCGCAGCTGTGCGCCGACATCGTCGACTTCGTGGCCGGTGGCCGCGACGTGCATGGCGTCGACTACGTCATCGACGACGAAGGCGTCGGCGTCATCATCTCCGAAGATGCCCCGCCGACCGAGGAATAGTCACTCGTTCAACGCACTGTGGGCTCAGGAGGATGATCCTCCCGGGCCCACATGTTTCACGTGAAACAATCGCCAGTCCATCGCACTATGCAACGACGGGCACGCTCTATCACCGACCGATTGTGGCGCCCACAATCGGTGAATTCGAGCTAAATAAAATGAGGACATCCTGACTGCCCGATGGGGCTGCCTAATGTCCTCACTGTAGGGCGCTGCGGCTGTCCGACGCTGACGCGTATAGGGTGGACTGCCTTCTGACCCCTACCAGCGCAAGCGTAGCACATGTAGGGTACGCTCCGGGTCCGCGGTGGTATCACGTTCGCGCGCACTATTGAGCACGCGGCCGATGTTGTTTCACGTGAAACATTGTCTGCTTCCGCCAAGCGGGCTAAGCCCGTCGGCGATCATTCGTGAAAGGTAGTGCTGCACATTGACGAGAGCACACAATTGAATGAAACTTTCGTTCTCTGTACGGCTCTGTGTCGTTCTGAGCGATCCAACTAAAAGTGCACCTCGCGAACCCAGCGGCACTCAGAAAAGGAATCCAAGCTCCTTGAGACGCTTCTCGGCGTCCTCTGCACCCTTCCAGGTGATGCCTCGGACACCAAGTAACTCGGCAGCACGAACATTCTCTCGACGGTCATCGATGAACGCGATGTCTTCGTAGGGCACGCCAAGGCGCACGAGCACATCGCGGTAGATGCCTCGAGACGGCTTGCAGATGCCGTGGTCACACGAGAAGGCGAAGAAGTCGAAGAGGCTCCCCCACTCGGAGCGGCGGATCGCCTTCGCGATCGGATACGGCGCGTTCGACAGGATGCCAACACGCACTGCCTGGCGGCGCAGCTGACGCACCAAGCCAAGCGCGGCCTCGTTCGCTTTGGCCATGCGCGACGCGTCCAAGGCCACGAGCTGTTTCAAAAGAGCACCGGACGGCTCCGGCTGCCCGCAATCTCCCGCAATACGATCCCAGAATTCACGATCGGACAAACCCGCGTCATACTCTCCGCGATGGGCCCACATCGCCTGATCGACGAGCGTCGTGAGGCCTCGTGAGTCGTCGCCGAACAACTCAGCGATTGCGTGCGGGTCCGGATGGGCGTCGACGAGGACTCCACCGACATCGAAAAGCACGGTGCGCGAGCTGCCTTGGGCGTTCATGCCTTTCGCTCCTTCTGGTACTGCGAGGGCCCGACGACGGACCCTTAAAAGTAGTTTAAGCGTAAATTCAGCCAAAGATTAGGGCAAGAAATGTCGTATAGGGAACATACTGCGCCTGATCTGCGGAAAGAAATATGAAGTTTGATCAGTGGAGGATAAGGTCTGCAATTCGCTGAAGATCTTCGGATCCCGCGAATTCGATGACGATCCGACCCTTTTTACGCCCCTCGGTGATAGTCACGCGCGTATCGTACGCGTCGGACAGGGCCGACACGACGCTCTCACCCAGCGGCGACAGAGGACGCTGCTGGCGGGCACGCGGACGGGGCGTAGCCTTCGCCTTTCCGAGGCGGACAATCTCTTCGGTGGTACGCACGGAGAGACCCTCGGCGACGATTCGCTCAGCCAGTCGTTCCATCTCCTCTGCCGTCGACAGGGACAGCAGAGCGCGGGCGTGGCCCGCTGTGATGACCTGTGCGGCCACCTTCTTTTGGACTGACGGGGGTAGCTTGAGCAGGCGCAGGGTGTTGGCAATCTGCGGGCGCGAGCGTGCGATTCGCTTGGCGAGCTCTTCCTGAGTCGCCCCGAAATCCGCCATGAGCTGCTGATATGCGCTCGCTTCTTCCAACGGGTTGAGCTGGGCCCGATGGAGGTTTTCCAAGAGCGCATCGCGGAGCAGGTCTCCGTCGTCGGTCTCTCGGATGATTGCCGGAATCGTGGTTTTGCCCGCGAGCTCGGAGGCACGCAGGCGGCGCTCACCCATGATCAGCTCGTAGCGTGCATCGGGTTTCTCGGCGAGGAACTCCTGGAGTTTCTCGGAGCGGCCCGTTGCGGGGATACTACGAACGACGACGGGCTGGAGGACGCCAACCTCCTTGATGGAGGCTGACAGTTCCTTCAGATCGTCCTCATCGAAGACCTCGCGAGGCTGCTTCGTATTGGGAACGATCTGATCGATCGCAATTTCAGCGAAGGAAGCACCGGGAACCGGAAGGAGCTCATGATCGACGGATGTTTCACGTGAAACATTGTGATCAGCATGTGCATTGCTGGCACCAACCGGAACCGCATCAGCCGCCTTACCCTGCGGATCCTGATGGGAATCTGAGCCGTTGATTCCACCACCGAGCCCGCTGCGAGAGCCACCAGCGCGTCGTCCACCCGCCGCCTCGACAGACGGCATCGCGGGGCGCTTCTTCTTCGACGAGGCAGTGGCCCGCTTCGGCTGGAGAAGATCCTTCGCGGATCCTCCCCTCCTGCCGGCGGAGCTACCTTCGGGGAAGAAGACGTCCAGGGGACGGGACGACGCGGAGGGTGCGGTATGTGGCGTCTGCTCACTAGCCTGAGGAATCAGGGCTCCAAGACCCCGGCCGAGACCGGAATGCTTTCGAGTGCCCTTACGGCCCTCAGACTTCGATGATGCATCCGCCATTGCAATACTCCTTCAATTGCGTCGGTTCATTGTTTCACGTGAAACAATGCCATGAGAGCAGCAACTAAGCGTCGTTCGTCACTTTGTTGCACCAATGATCACCCATCGTGACAAATACGTGCCGAGCTGCGGAAACATGCGGAAAACTCCGCATGTTTCACGTGAAACAATCGCTATTCAGCTGCAGAAAGGCGCTGACACAGCTCGAGCGCGGCCTTGCGATACGCGATCGCGCCAACGTTGCGCGGGTCGTAGGTGATAACCGTCTGGCCGTAGCTCGGAGCCTCTGAAATGCGTACGGAACGCGGAATGACAGTCTCGAATGTCTGCTCGGGGAAGTGCGAGCGCACCTCGCCCTCCACCTCCTCGGAGAGCCGGGTGCGCTTGTCTGCCATCGTGAGCAGCATGCCCGAGACGCGCAGTCCCGGATTGAGGTCGACGCCGATGCGTTCAACGGTGTTCCACAGCTGGCTCAGACCCTCAAGCGCGTAGTACTCCGCCTGGATCGGGATCATGACCTCGTCCGCGGCCACCATGACGTTCAGGGTCACGAGGCCGAGGGACGGTGGGCAGTCAATCAGGACGATATCGATCTCCGGGTGTTCGACGACGTACTCGCGCAGGGCGTCGCGCAAGCGATACTCGCGCCGATCAACGTCGACGAGCTCGATCTCGGCTCCGGACAGGTCAATCGTTGCCGGGCAGACGAGGATCCCGTCGACATCGGGGCACGGCTGTACGACGTCCGCGACGCTGGCACCCCCGATGATGACGTCGTACGTGGAGGGCGTACCGGCCGGGTGCGCAACGCCGAGCGCGCTGGACGCGTTACCCTGCGCGTCGGCGTCGACGACGAGCACCGATAGCCCGCCAATCGCGAGGCCCGCCGCGATGTTCACAGCGGACGTCGTCTTACCCACGCCGCCCTTCTGGTTCGCAACGGCGATGATGCGAGTGTGATCGGGACGCGGGAATGCCGCGCGCTCGAGCATGGCGAGATCGCGTAGGTTGCGCTCGATCTGAGTCGACAGAGGGGTGTTGTTGGTACTCACGTGACACCTTCCTAGATACTGCCCCTAGTTTACGGGGAGACGCACACACTTCCAGCACGAAAAGCCCGTGATGCATCCAGGTGCACACAATCCCACTGACACGCGGGACAGCAGCGCAAAAACTCTTCTGTAGGATCGATTCTCCCAGCGCGGCGCAGCCACATGACAAACTACCAATCGAAAGAATCGATCTGACAGAACGACACGTTTTTGTGCGCCACGTCACTATATAAGGAAAGCGCCGCAGCAACCACCGCGACGCTCCCCTCCCCCACGTGGGGACGCGCTACTTAATGCGCGTGCAGACCACCACGTACGTGGACTCATCCTCCATGATGGAAGGCACCTCGTGGATCTCGGCGCGCAGGTGATGACGACGCAGCTCCGCCGAGGCCTCGTCCACCTCGATCGGAGCGCGACGGCCCTTGAGGGCCACGAGCGATCCGCCGGGCGCAATGAGCTTGGACGTCATGCGCACGAGCTTGCTCATGTTCGCCACGGCGCGGGCGGTCACCACGTCGGCCTTGCCCTTGCCGCGCAGCTCCTCGGCGCGCGCCTGGTGAATGGTGACGTTGTCGAGGCCCAGGTCCTCCACGACGTCCATGAGCCACTCGACCCGGCGCGCCATGGGCTCGGCCAGGTGCACGTCGAGCTCGGGGCGGCAGGCGGCGATCACGATGCCGGGCAGGCCGGAGCCGGAGCCGACGTCGAGGACCTGGCGGCCGTCCTTGCGCGGCATGAAGTCCAGCACGGCGGCGGAGTTGACGATATGGCGCGACCAGATGCGCTCCATGTCGCGCGGGCCGAGGAGGCCGCGGATCTCGCCCTCCTCCTCGAGCATGCGCGCGTACTCGGCGACCTCGGCGAAGGCCGGTCCGAAGAACTCGCGAACGACGGGCGTGGGCTCTTCTGGGACGAAGGGGTCGCCAACCTGGCGACCCCTTCCCGTCCCGTTCGGGTTCTCACTCACCGTCGGATTCCTCGGGGAGGATGACGACGCGGCGGTGGGGCTCGGTGCCCTCGGACTCGGAGGTCAGGCCCTCGTCGGCGACCACGTCGTGGCACACCTTGCGCTCGAAGGGGTTCATAGCGTCGAGCTTGACGGCCTCGCCGGTGGCGCGCACGCGCGCGATGGCCTCGCGGGTGATGTCCTGAAGCTCTTCCTTGCGCTCTGCGCGGAAGCCGGCGATGTCGAGCATGAGGCGCGAGCGCTCGCCGGTCTCGGTCTGGACCGCGAGGCGGGTGAGCTCCTGGAGGGCGTCCAGGACCTCGCCGTCCTCGCCCACGAGGCGATCGAGGGCTTCGGGGTCGTCGGCGACGATCTCGACCGAGGCGCGGCCGTTTTCGACGTCGATTTCGATGTCGCCGTCGAGGTCGGCGATGTCGAGCAGTTCTTCGAGGTAGTCGGCGGCGATTTCGCCTTCTTCTTCGAGGCGTGTCAGCTTGTCTGCGTTGTCGTCACTCATGACGTGTCCTCCGTAGTGGGGAATGGGGTCTTGCTGGTGTCCAGGTTACCGGCTGGGGCCTAGAACCGTGAATCTGTGGTGCTCAGCGCTTGTTTCCGGAGCGGCGGCGGGCCTTGCGGCGCTCGATGCGGCGGCGCTCGATCTCCTCGGCGCTGAGCGAGCCGTGGCCGACCTGGGCCTCGGCGCTCTCGGATGCGTCCTTCGACGAGGACTTGGCGCCCTCACGCTCGAGGGTGCGGCGTTCACGGACCTGCTTCTGGAGTTCGGCGCGCTGGGCGGAGGCTTCCTGCTTGGCGATGCGCTTTTCGACGGCGAGGGCGAGGCCGTGCATCCACTGCTCGTCGGGCAGGGTGGTCCACTTCTGGGTGGCCAGGTTGCGGTAGACGGTGACGATTTCGCCGGTGGACATGGAGGCGGGGAAGTCGGAGGCGACGCGCTGCTTCTTGGCCTTGGAGCGGACCTCGGCGAGGGTGCGCTCGTTGAGTTCGTCGACGCGCGGGTCGGTGGCGCTGTTGCCGAGGGCGGCGCGCTCACGGTCGTAGTTCTGGAAGTAGGGCTTGGCCCATTCCTGGTAGGCGGCCTCGCGCGAGGCGAGGAGGTCGACGTAGGCGGGGGAGCCGGGGGTGGGCATGACCTTGATGGTCCAGAAGGACTGGGCGAGGGCCCAGAAGGAGGCGGTCACGGTGTAGATGACGACGCCCATCTGGAAGAACGCGCCGGAGAAGATGAACATCAGCGGCATCACGTACATCATGGAGCGCTGCGACTGGGCCATCGGGTTGTCGCCCATGTCGGGCATGTTGCGCGAGAAGGACAGGCGCATGGAGGCGAACTGCAGGACGACCATCAGGACGATGGCGGCGACGAAGACCGCCACGATCGCGGGCTGGCCCCACGAGTCGCGCAGCGTGTGTGAGAGCTGGACGCCGAAGACGGTCGAGTTGACGATCTCGGTGGACACGGATTCGGTGAGCGGGCCGAGGTGGTCGGTCGAGTCGCCGCGGTAGGTGTAGGTGCCGGCGGAGATGGAGGAGACCGCAATGATGGCGCGGTACATGCCGAAGAGGACGGGCATCTGCACGAGCATCGGCAGGCAGGAGGCGAAGGGCGAGACCTTGTGCTTGCGCTGGAGGGCCTGGGTTTCTTCCATCATCTTCTGACGGCTGACCTGGTCCTTCTTGCCCTTGTACTTCTCCTGGATCTTGCGCATTTCGGGCTGGATGGCCTGCATGGCGCGCGAGGAGCGGATCTGCTTGAGGAACAGCGGGATGATGGCGATGCGCACCAGGATGGTGAGCAGCACGATGGACAGGACCCACGCCATGCCGGAGCCGGAGGACATTCCGAGCAGCACGAGGAGGTCGTGGATCCAAACCCACACGTAGGAGATCGCCCACGCGAAGGGGTGGAGGATTGCGTCGAACATAGTTTTCGCTTTCGCCGTGGCGCGGGTGCGCCGCTGTGTCGTTGTTCCTAATATTCCCGAGGCCGTGGCCGGTTACTCGGTCAAGTCGTGTTCCGGGTCCAGTCCCATGGGGGCGGGGCGTTCCCAGTTGTCGTGCCCAGCCCAATCCTCGGGTGGGATCCAGGGGTCGGGCTTCCAGCGTCCACGCTCTGGGACGTGGTCCACTCCCCCGTGGCTCCAGGGGTTGCATCGCAGGAGCCGCCAGGAGGCGAGGATGATCCCTTTGATGGGCCCGTGGACACGGACCGCTTGGAGCGCGTAGGTGGAGCAGCTGGGGGCGTATCGACACCGGGGGCCGAGGGCCGGGGAGATGTAGCGCTGGTAGGCAACGATGGGGGCGGACACGAGCGCACCGAGGGCACGGCCCGCGACGCTCATCGTGCGTCCCACTTGCGCCAGGCTCGCGCCATGACGCGGTCGAGGTGCTCGCCGAGTTCCTTGGAGGGGACGCCGAGGGCCTTGCGTGAGGCCCTCACGACGACACGTGCTCCTTCTGGAAGATCGGCGACCCGATCCCGCATGAGGTGGCGCAGCTGCCGCTTGACGCGGTTGCGTCCGTTGGCGCGCTTGATTTCCCGCTTGGGTACGACGAAACCGACGAGGCAACTATCACGTTCCTCGTCGGCTCGGACGTGGACGACAACCAGTGGATCTCCTGCTCGCGTTCCTTGTCGGATCGCGGCGGTGAAATCCGCTGGGTCAACCATGCGGTGCGCGCGCGGCAGCACCGGTGTGTCTCAGGCGGACAGCTTGGCGCGGCCCTTGCGGCGGCGGGCAGCCAGAATGGCGCGGCCGGCGCGGGTCGACATGCGCAGACGGAAGCCGTGCGTCTTCGAACGACGACGGTTGTTGGGCTGGTAGGTCCGCTTGGTGGTCACGGCAATTCTCCTCGGCGGGGAGTGGTTTCCCACTCGTATTGGTTGGGCTATCGACACGCGGCGCGCGCGATAGCGGGGACGCACGCCCGAAATGGGCGCAAACAAAGACCAAGACTAAGCGGATTGGGAGCGAACGTCAATGCGGCAGCGTTACCCACCGCGTCACACACAGTATCCACAGCTGTGCAAATCGCTGTGGATTGGACCCGTCCACAGAACGTGGATGACGAAAGTTATCCACAGGCTGTGTGTATTTTTGCTTTCCGCACGCTGATGCGGACCCAAAGTTGTAACTACAGGCCTGTGATTCTGTGATAGTTCTCCACAGCTTCATCCCCAGTCTGTGCATAACATGTGCGCGGACTACACTGCATGCATGTACAAGCGTCACGCATATCACCGATAAGTCGTGACGGAACTCACCTGTTTTTGTGACCGGAGGTTGCCGTGGAGTCGGATTCCCTCACACGCGCGTGGGCTGCGGCCCTCGACGCGGTCCCCACCAACGAATTGGGGCCCGTCGCCACGTCGATGCTGCGCTCCGCACGTCCCCTCGGCGACATCGAAGGCACAATCCTGCTCGCCGTCCCCAACGACTTCACCAAGCAGTGGATTGAAGATAAGGCACAGTCAAAGCTGACGACCGCCCTGTCCGTGCACCTGGGCCGCACCGTACGCATCGCGATCACCGTCGATCCCTCCATCGAGGTCGTCACCGAAGAGGAAGAAAAGGAAGAGCCCACCCCGGTTACTCCCGAGCCCGCGCCTGCTGCGCCCGCGCCCGCCCAGGCCTCGTCGAACGAAGAGCACGTACAGCACGAGGAGCACCACTCCCCCGCCCTAGCCTCGTCGAACGCCGACTCGGGCCCGACGCACCTGAACCCAAAGTTCACCTTCGATACCTTTGTGATCGGCCCCTCGAACCGTTTCGCGCACGCCGCGGCGCTGGCAGCCTCCGAGAGCCCGGGAACGGCGTTCAATCCCCTCTTTATCTACGGCGATTCCGGGCTGGGCAAGACCCACCTGCTCCAAGCCATCGGCCACAACGCGCTGTCGATGATGCCCCACCTGAAAGTCCGCTACGTCAACTCCGAAGAGTTCACGAACGAGTTCATCAACGCGATTCGCCTCAATAAGACGGACAACTCCCAGGTCGAGGCGTTCCACCGCCGCTACCGTGAGCTCGACATCCTGCTCATCGACGACATTCAGTTCATCGGCGACAAGGAACAGACGGTCGAAGGCTTCTTCCATACCTTTAATGCTCTGCACAGCGCCAACAAGCAGATCGTGCTGACCTCGGACCTGCCCCCGGCACAGCTCAAGGGGTTTGAGGACCGCATGCGGTCGCGCTTCTCCTCGGGCCTGCTCGTGGACGTTCAGCCGCCGGACCTGGAGACCCGCATCGCGATCCTGCATAAGAAGGCGGACGCCGAGGGCCTCGAGGTCACCCCTGAGGTCTTCGAATACGTGGCCTCGCGCATCTCCTCGAACATCCGTGAGCTGGAGGGCGCGCTCGTGCGCATCGGCGCGTGGGCGTCGCTGTACCAGGAGCGCATCGACTTAAACCTCGCGCAGATGATGCTCAAGGACTTCGTGTCTAACCCGGACGACAACGAGATCACCGTCAGCCTCATCATGAGCCAGTGCGCGGTCTACTTCGGCGTGACGATCGAGCAGATGGGCTCCTCGGAACGCAGTCACAACGTCGTCGAGGCCCGCCAGATCGCCATGTATCTGTGCCGTGAGCTCACCGACCTGTCGCTGCCCAAGATCGGACAGGCCTTCGGACGCGACCACACGACCGTCATGCACGCGAACAAGAAGATCTCCAAGCTCATGAAGGAAAAGCGCGAGACCTTCAACCACGTGTCGGAGCTTACAAACCGCATTAAGCAGAAGGCCAGGGAGTCGTGAAAGCCGCGCGGGCGCTGAGATAAGTCGGCGCCCGCGCTCAATTCACAGGAGTTGTGCACAGCCGGTGGACGAACGAGCTCGAGCTGTGGAGAAAAAGAGCTCTCCTGTGGATCTCGAAATGTTGTCATTTGCTTCGTCCACAGGACCACGTGACGAATCCACAGCCTCGTCCCAGAATGACAGCACAGTGATTTGATTGAAATTCCGCCGCATAAGGGAGTTTTCCACAGAACTCACAACCCTTATGATGGAGGGAGAATCAAATGACAAAAATTTTTTCACAGGCCTCCGCACAACAACGCCGCCGACGACGCTGCGCGATGGCGGCCCCGAGGCGAATTTCCTGCCCCACGTGGGCACACTTGTGGGTAAAGTAGTGTCCGATCCGTTTTGTGTTTTGGAGGCAGCTATGAAGTTCACCGTCGCCCGCGATGTTCTGGCCGAAGCCGTGTCGTGGACCGCCCGCGCGCTCCCCGTGCGTCCGGCCTCGCCGATCCTGGCCGGCGTGCGCATCAAGGCTGAGGGCGACGAGCTGACCCTGTCCTCGTTTGACTACGAGGTCTCCGCCAATTCGCACATCCCCGCGACCGTCGACGAGGCCGGCGAGGTCCTGGTCTCCGGCCGTCTGCTCGCCGACATCTCCAAGTCGCTGCCCTCCAAGCCCGTCTCCGTTGAGCTCGATGGCCAGAAGGTGAACCTGGTCTGCGGCTCCTCGCACTTCACGCTCGCGGTCATGCCGCTGGACGAGTACCCGCTGCTGCCCGCGCAGCCCACCACTGTTGGCGCGATCGATTCGTCGACGCTGTCGCAGGCCGTGTCCCAGGTGTCGATCGCCGCGTCGCGCGACGACACTCTGCCCCTGCTGACGGGCGTGCGCATCGAGATCAACGGCCCGGCGATCACGCTGCTGGCCACCGACCGCTACCGCCTCGCCATGCGCGAGCTGGATTGGGAGCCCACCGACACCTCCATTGAAGAGGTCGCCCTGGTCAAGGCCCGCATCCTCCAGGACGTCGCCAAGTCCATGACCTCGGGTGCCAAGGTCGAGGTCGGCCTGTCCGGCGAGTCCCAGCCCGGCGCCTCGTCCCTCATCGGCTTCACCGCCCAGGGTCGGCGCACCACCTCGACCCTCATGGACGGCGACTACCCCGCCGTGCGTCGCCTCTTCCCCGAATCCACGCCGATCCAGGCCGTCGTCGACCGCCACGCCCTGCTCGAGGCCGTCAAGCGCATGTCGCTGGTCGCCGAGCGTAAGACCTCCGTGCGCCTGGCCTTCACCGAGGGGCAGCTGGTCCTCGAGGCCGGCCAGGGCGACAACGCCCAGGCCTCCGAGGCCCTTGAGGCGACCCTGCACGGCGACGACATTTCGACCGCATTCAACCCGCAGTTCCTCATCGACGGCCTGCAGGTCCTGGACACCGACTACGTGCGCTTCGGCTTCACCCACCCCACGAAGCCGGCCGTCATCACCGGCCAGAAGAAGGCCGACGAGGGCGAGGTCACGCAGTTCCGCTACCTGCTGATGCCCATCCGCTTCGGCATCTGACGTGCGCGTCTCCCACCTGGCCCTCGACGACTTCCGCTCCTGGAAGCACGGGGTCGTCGAGCTGCCCGATGGCCCCACGGTCCTGGTGGGCGCAAACGGCCAGGGAAAGACGAACCTCGTCGAGGCGCTCGCCTACCTGTCCACGTTCTCGTCGCACAGGGTCGGCGCGGAGGGCGCGCTCGTGCGCATCCCCATCGACGAGGCCGAGGCCGCCCCGGGTGGCGCCGTCATCCGCGCGCGGGTCGTGGCCTCGGGTCGCGAGCAGGTCATCGAGCTGGAGATCGTGCGCGGCAAAGCAAACCGGGCGCGCATCAACCGCGCGCAGGTGAGGCCCCGCGAGATTCTGGGCATCGTGCGCACGGTCGTGTTCGCGCCCGAGGATCTCTCCCTCGTGCGAGGCGACCCGTCGGTGCGCCGATCTTTCTTGGACGACCTGGCCACGCAGCTCTCCCCCATTCACGCCTCCGTGCGCTCCGACTTCGACCGGGTCGCGCGCCAGCGCGCGGCGCTCATGAAGGCCGCCCAGGCCTCGATCCGCCGCGGCCAGTCCCCCGACCTGTCGACCCTCGAGATCTGGGACCAGCAATTCGCCGCGCTGTCCGCGCGCATCACGGCCACGCGCGCCTCCATCGCCTCGCGCCTGGAAGAGCCGGCCGCGCGCTCCTACGACGACGTGGCCGATTCCCCGCGCCACCTGCACCTCGCCTTCGACGCCTCGGTCGACCGCGTCATCGGCACCGACCCCGACAACCCGGCCAGCGCCGACCTCACCGACGTGGAAGCCCAGACGCAGCGCATGCTCGCAGCCCTGACGTCCGTGCGCGAGAAGGAAACCGAGCGCGGCGTCAACCTCGTGGGCGCGCACCGCGACGACCTGACGCTCGGCCTCGGCGCGATGCCCGTCAAGGGTTACGCCTCCCACGGCGAATCCTGGTCGGTCGCCCTGGCCCTTCGGCTCGGCACCTTCGAGCTGCTCAGCGACGACGGCGACACCCCGATCCTCATCCTCGACGACGTCTTCGCCGAGCTCGACTCCTCGCGCCGGGAGGGCCTGGCCGCCCTGGCCTCCAAGGCCGAGCAGATCATCGTCACCTGCGCGGTCGCCGGCGACCTGCCCGCCTCCCTTGACCACCACGCGCTGCACGTGCGCCTCGATCCGCAGCGCGGCACCGTTATCGACGGAGTCGACGATGAGTGAGCGCGGCGGCCTATCCGACGCGGACTCCCCCGAGGCGGACCTCCCCGGCGCGGACCAGGACGATTACCGGCTCGCGTCCTTCGGCGACGCGCCCAGCGAGGAAACCGACGAGTTCGTCGTCCGCGCTCTAGAACGAGCCCAGAGCGTTGCCCGCACGCACGGCTACACCCGCTCCACCATGCCCTCGTGGGGCCTCGACGAAACACGGCCCCGGCGCAGCCTCGACGGAACCAGCGAATACGCGGCCATCGAAACCGACGGCTTCGGACGCCTCGCCGGCAGTGAGGACGACGCCCAGGCGCGAGCCGCAGCCCGGGCCGCCGCCTACGGACGCGCAAACGGGGTGAGTGCCCCGGCCTCGTCCACCGACGAGGATCCCGAGGGCGACCTGGCCGCACTGCGCCAAGCCCTGGAGGGAACCGGCACCTCGTGGAGCCGCGCCCCCGGCATGGCCGCCATGCGTCCGCGCTACCGCCGGGCCAACTCCCTGGGCGCGATCCTGGCGCGCACGATCAAAATCCGCGAATGGGACACCCCCACCAAAATGGGGTCCGTTATGGCGAAATGGCGGGACATCGTGGGACCCAGCAACGCCGACCACACGCGCATCGAGACCTTCGAGGGACACAAGCTCGTCGTGCGCGCCGACTCCACCGCCTGGGCCAAACAGCTCCAGCTCCTCCTGCCCACGATCGAGCGCCGCATCGCCGAGGAGGTCGGCTCGGGCGTCGTCGAACAGGTCATCATCCTCGGGCCCGTCGCCCCGTCGTGGAAGAAAGGCCCCTACGTGGTGCGGGGGCGTGGTCCGCGCGCCGACTACGGATAATCAGATTTAGGCGCGTTTCGAGACGCTGACGCCCATCGCTTCATCGGTCAGATTTTGTTAGTCTGTGGCGTGTGTCCTGCCCGTGTGCAGGGTCGCAACGAGGAGTGATAATGACGAACCCCTACGGTCCTTCCGGCCCTCCGAACCACTCGAATCCAGGATGCAGCTCTGGTCAGTCGCGCCCCGTCGGCACATCGATGCCGGGGGGAGGACCGGTTTCTGGCGGTGAGCGCGGGCGCGTCGAGCGGCCCCGGAATGAGTCACCGAGGCCTCGGTCATCTCGCCTCATCGTCGGAAGCATCATCGGCGTGCTGGTCGTGGCTCTCCTCGGAATCGGGTCCTTCGTCGTGTTCCACGAGGGAGGAATTGGGCTGGGCGGATCGAACTCTCCCACGCCGACCGCACGTGCGACCGGCAACGGAGAACAGTATTCGACGCAGTACCTCGACGGAAAGTTCACCGTCAATACGACGAGAATCGAACAGGGGCCCGTCGATAAGGAGGGAGCGGATACCCTCCTCGTGACGTACACGCTCGTCAACAACACCGCAATCAAACAGAGCGTTGGACTCACTCTTCCCAAATTGATACAAAAGGGAACGGAGCTGCCAAAAGCGAAGTTCGAACCGGGTCAGGAACCCGAGGGACTCACCAAATGGAACTATGACATCGCGTCAGGCGAGGCGATGACTGTCACGTATGCGTACCGGTACGCCTACCCGGGCGAGACCGTCACCTTCCGGCGGTGGAACACCATAGACGAAGACCCGAACGCGCCACTGTGGTCGTTCGCGCCTCAGGATCAACAATCGGACGAGACAGCCGATGACGAAGAGTGGGTTTGGCACCCGTACTGAGGCGGCGAGCCTCGGGAGGATTGAGGAAACATCGTGAGCTATCCATATAACAACGCGGGTGGGCCCCCTTGGGACGCCCGACAGGCGGTCCCCATGGGGACGTCAATGCCCGGTGCCGGCCCCCACAACCAGGGACAGCCCGTACCCGCTCAGAGCCCCGCGGGCTCCGGCGCTCCTCAGCAGGCCACCGGTGCGTCCAGGGGCATGCAGTCCGTGATCCTGGTCGCCCTTGTTATTCCGCTCTGCATCCTCCTCGTCGGCATCGGAGGGATAGCGTTCATGCTATTCCACGGCGCGTCGCTGTCAAGCGACCCGACGGAGATAAAAACGGTGACAGCAGACCATTATTCCGCGGACATCATGAATGGAAAGTTCCATATCGAGAGTACCTCGGTGACACGAGGCCCCGTCGACCAAGACGGCGCGGACACCGTGTTCGTCACCTTGACGATGACCAACAACACCGATGACGCTGAATTCATCATGTTGCACACGCCAACCTTGAAACAGAAGGGGATCGTCCTCGGTTTCGCCGCCCTTGATCCCGACGAATACCCTGACGTCATTGTGGAGATGAATGATGACATGGTCAGGCCGGGCGACACTGTGACGTTCACGCTTGGCTTGAAGTACATCAACGTCGGCGAACCCGTCACTTTCATGACGGATGTCCCTCCGAAAGAGGATATCTTCGACTTTCCTGAGATTGTTG
>NZ_JAPWAH010000019.1:0-40735 GCF_041432835.1 Pauljensenia sp. 20925_1_27 | reverse complement strand
CAACCAACACGTTTTGTCCTATAAACCGAAACTGAAGGCGGTGGTCACCCAAAACATCGACGGCCTCCACCAGGCCGCGGGCTCCAAGCGCGTGCTTGAGCTCCACGGGAACTGGACGAGGCTGGAGTGCACGGGGTGCGGCGCGCGCTCCACCATCGACGACTTCGACGAGGCCCGGGCCGGGCGCGTGCCCCACTGCCCGTCGTGCTCCGCCGTGGTGCGCCCGGACATCGTGTTCTACGGCGAGGCTCTGGACCCGGCGACGCTGGAGGGGGCCGTCCTGGCCATAGCGGGGGCGGACATGCTGATCGTGGGCGGCACGTCGTTGGCGGTCTACCCGGCGGCCGGGCTCATCGACTACTACCAGGGCGGGCGCCTCGTCCTCATGAACGCGACGCCCACCCCCTACGACGGGCGCGCCGACCTGATCATCCGCGAGCCCATCGGCCGCGTCTTCGCGCAGATCCAGGGGCACGTGTGAGCAGGCACCACAGTGCGGCCAGAGTAAGTGGCGGCGTGAGGCAGTTTCGCACCCGGTGCCCACAGCGCTGACTCACGCAACAGCACCCGCTCGCCCCACTGCGCCGCCAGCGCCCATCGATAGGCCCTGGGCGGCGGGACATCACATGGATCAGCCCGCCGCCCTTGGGATTCTGGGACGCCCCGAGCCGCGGCCTACTGCTACCCCTCCTTCCCGTCGTCCATCTTGCCGTCGTCCATCTTGCCGTCGTCCATCTTGCCGTCGTCCATCTTGCTGTCGTCCATCTTGCTGTCGTCCATCTTGCTGTCGTCCATCTTGCTGTCGTCCATCTTGCCGTCGTCCATCTTCCCGTCGTCCATCTTGCCGTCGTCCATCTTGCCGTCGTCCATCCCCCCCTTCATGCCATCGCCCGACATCGAGTTCTCCATCTTCGTGTCCTGCGTCATCGACGGCGACGACGGGTTCTCCATCTTCTCGTTGGTGGAGTTCCCACAGGCCGCCAAACCAGCGGCGAAGACGACGGACAGGGCGGCTGCCAGAGCCGCGCGGCGAATACTCATTGCGTGATTCCTTCTGTTGAGGGGCGCTCCGTTAGCGCCTTCACCCTCCTATTCGGCGCGAACAGCGCCACGG
The DNA here is from genome assembly GCF_041432835.1 of Pauljensenia sp. 20925_1_27. Lineage (NCBI taxonomy): Bacteria > Bacillati > Actinomycetota > Actinomycetes > Actinomycetales > Actinomycetaceae > Pauljensenia > Pauljensenia sp. 20925_1_27. Next base: position 39,621 of record NZ_JAPWAH010000019.1, on the reverse strand, counting down.
ATCACCCAGCCATCAGTGACATACAACACATGACATCCGCTGATCCACGACTGCGACTGCGACGAATCAGGAGTAGCACCACACGAAAGGAGCATCATGACAACCCTGGTCCTCATCGGATTCCTCGGTGGCCTCATCACGGGCATCTCCCCGTGCATCCTCCCCGTCCTCCCCGTCATCTTCATGGCGGGTGGCGCCGCTTCGGCGCGCCCCTCCCTTTCCTTCGCTGTTGCTCCGGGCACCGGCATCTCCCTCGGGGGGACTTCCGGCGCACAGGAAGATCACCGCGCGACACGGCCAGTGCCCCGCGCCCCCTCGAAATGGCGGCCCTACCAGGTCGTCGCGGGACTGGTCCTCAGCTTCACAGCATTCACGCTGCTTGGCTCGACACTGCTCACGGCGCTCCACCTGCCCCAGAACTTCATCCGGTGGGCCGGGGTGGTCCTGCTGGTCCTCATCGGTGTGGGCATGATCGTCCCACGGTTCATGCACGTCCTGGAGAAGCCCTTCGCCGTGTTCTCCAAGGCCGGTAGGCGCACGGGGACCAACGGCTTCGGCCTGGGCATCGTCCTCGGCGCCGCCTACGTGCCCTGCGCGGGACCCGTACTGGCGGCGGTGATCGTCGCCGGCTCCACCGGCCGCATCGGGGCCGACACCGTGGCCCTGGCGCTCTCCTTCGCCGCGGGCACAGCGATCCCCCTCCTGGCCTTCGCCCTAGCGGGGCGCCGCCTCACCGAGCGCGTCTCCGCGTTCAGCCGCCACCAGCGGCGCGTGCGCATCGCCGCGGGCGCCACCGTCCTGGCGTTGGCCGCCGGGATCGTCACCGACTTGCCCGCCGTTCTCCAAAGGGCGCTGCCCGACTACACGTCAGCGCTGCAGCGTAGCGCCGATCCGGGTCTGAGCAGGGGAGAAGGCCAGCGCTCAGCCTGCGTCGACGGCGCGACGACCCTGGCGGACTGCGGCGCGCTCCCCTCCTTGAAACCCACCGCGTGGCTCAACACGGACGGCGGGGCGGCCCCCCAGGGCAGTGGAGCGACCCTGGTCGACTTCTGGGCGTACTCGTGCATCAACTGCCAGCGCTCCATTCCCGGGATCGAAAGGCTTTACGAGGCGTACCACCCCTACGGGCTCCAAGTCATCGGCGTCCACTCCCCCGAGTACGCCTTCGAGAAGGAGACCGCGAACGTCCAATCCGGGGGCGACAAGCTGGGCATCACCTACCCGATCGCCGTCGACTCCGACCTGGAGACCTGGACGGATTTCGATAACCACTACTGGCCCGCCCAGTACCTGGCGGACGCGCACGGGCAACTGCGCTACACGCACTTCGGAGAGGGCGGCGAGGCGACCCTGGAGTCACTGATCCGCCGGCTCCTGGCCGACCAGGGCAACGCGCTGCCCGACCCGCTCTTCACCGACGACGGCGTCGAAGGAGTGGCCATTCACCGCACGCCCGAGACCTACTTGGGCCACGAACGTGCAGCAAGCTTCGCGGGGACGGAGGCCTACTCCGCCGGGACGCGCGACTACGCGGCCCCGGCCTCGTTAGGTGCGGACCGCTTCGCCCTGCAGGGACGGTGGACCATCGGCGCCCAGTCGATCAGCCCCGCCGACGACGAGGCGGAACTGCGCCTCATGTGGCGCGGACGCCGCGTGGACCTGGTGGTCTCGGGCGAGGGCGACCTCACCTGGGAGATGGACGGCCAGTCCCACACCCAGCATGTGAGCGGCACCCCGAACTCGATGACGCTGGTGAGCGGGGACACCGATTCCTCAGGGCTGCTCACCGTCACGGCCAGCAAGGGTTTGGCGCTCTACTCCTTCACCTTCGGGTGACGGCTTGGCCGCGGAGGAACAGGTGGCCTTCGCGGCGCCGCCCCGGCGGAGACCCCGCCCGGCGCCGGGCGTCCCCCGGCACCGGGCGCCACGGCGTTCTATCATGAGCACCGTGAATGACACCGCCGCACGCGACCTGGGCCGCGAAGACCTGCAGTTGGTCGCCGAAGGGGACAAACGGGCGTTCGCGAGGCTCTACGATGCCTGGGCGCCCACGCTCTTCGCGCTCATCAGCTGCGTCCTCAAGGACCGCGCCCAAGCAGAAGAGGTCCTGCAGGACACGTTCCTCCACGTGTGGAGGCGCGCCCCCTCCTACGACCCCGGCCGCGGCAGCGTCCGCGCCTGGCTCACCACCATCGCCCGCAGGCGGGCCATCGACCGGGTGCGCTCGGCCCAGGCGGCGCGCGACCGCGAACTCGCCTCGCCCCCGGACGTGGACTGGGACCAGACGGCGGAGGAGGCGGAGTCCCGCATCGCGGGCGGAGACGTCCGCCGCGCGCTCGGCTCCCTGGGGGAGCCGCACAAGACCGTCATCCTCCTGTCGTACTTCGGGGGACTGAGCCATTCGAGGATCGCCGACGCGACGGGACTGCCGCTCGGCACCGTGAAAAGCACGATCCGCCAGGCCCTCGCCCGCCTGCGCACCATCTTGGAGGAACGATGAGCGACCACATCTTCGACGACGACGAGACCGCTGCCCGCCTCGGCGCCTCCCTCGCCCCCGTCGAGCCGTCGGCGCGCGTGCGCGACGCCCTCCTGGCCGCGATCGAGGAGGTCGAGCAGGAGCGGCGGACGGGGGCCCCTGAGGAGGCCGCAGCGGAGGACGGCCCCGGCGCCGGCCCGCGCCTCGTCCGCATGGCGGCGCCCACTGCGGCGGGGGCAGGATCAGAGGCGGGCTCCGGCTCCGGGGTGGCGGCCGAGACCGGGGCGGACTCCGGATCCGGAAGCCGCGGAGGTGCCCACGGGAAGGCCCCCGCGCGCGACCGCAGGGCCATCCCCATGTTCGCGCGCGTCCTCGCCGCGGCGGCCGCGGCGGTCGCGCTCTTCGCAACGGGGATCGGCGTGGGCCGGTGGACCACGATGACCTCAATGGAGTCCACCAGTCACTACGCCGCCCTCAACCAGGCGCAAGACGTACGGCGCTCCACCGACACCATGCCCGACGGGCACGTTGTCACCCTCACCTGGTCGCCGGAAATGGGGATGACCGCGATCACCACGCCCTCGGCGCTGCGGGCACCCGAGGGACAGGTGATGCAGGTGTGGGCGCGCCACGGAAACACCGTCGAATCCTTGGGCGTTTACGAGCGGCGGGGCGGGGACTACTCCTTCGTGGACATCATGCCCCAGCCGGGCAGTGAGATCTTCTTGACCTTCGAGCCCCGGGGCGGGTCCGCCCAGCCGACGGGCGAGCCCCTGGTGGTCCTGCGCGTCGGGGCCCCGGACCCGGCCCCCACCCCGGGAGGGGCGCCCACACCGGACAGCGGACCGGCCCCGGGAGGGGCACCCTCCCCCTCAACCGCGCCCACCTGGGACGGGACGATCATCTGACGGGCAATCGGGCGCAGTGTAGACGGCGCCGCGCAGCCCCGTTTTACGCACACAAGGATCGGAATTACGCAACATGCGACCGCGTACAAGGGCGGAATCAAGCCGTTGTATGCGCAGTGTGTTTCGGAAATCAGTCCCCTTACGTGCGTGCCCGACTAGGCCGTGTTGTCTGATTCCGGTCCTTTTGTGTGCGTGGTTGTGGGGAGGGGCTGCGTGTGCGGCTCGTTGTCGATGCTTTGGGCGGCTTCGTACGCTGTGCTGCGGGATTCGCTCGCGGTTGCGCGGCTTCGTGCGCCGCTTCACCACTTAGCCCGCCGTTGCACCACTTAGCGCACCGCTACACCACTTAGGGCTCCACTGCGCCACTTAGGCCCAAATGGGCCCTGGTTCTCCCGGCGTGTCGGGGGCCTAAGTGGTGCGGGCAATGCCCAAGTGGCGCAGACGCGGGCGCGCACCCGGACCCAGGCGCCCTTGGGCCAGGCGCAGCCGTGCCGCCGCACCACAGCCGCGCCCTCCAGTGCCCAGCGGACGACACTGGGGCAGGAAACCAAGCATTGGGGCAGGTTAGCCCTCATTGGGGCAGGTTACTAACCTGCCCGAATGACCTGTTTCCTACCCCAATGCGGAACAACGCTTGCAAAACAGCCCGCCGGGTCGGGTCACCTCGCCGACCGGCCACCTGGTCGGGTCGTCGGGAGCCGAGGCCGCGGCATGGCGGGCGCGAGGCCTGGCGCGGGCACCCCCGCCGGAAGTGGGCCTTGCCGGGGGCACAATACCCGAAAGATCCCACCGCACCCGCACACGCGATACGCCCTAGGGGCGCACGTAGTCGACCAGCGCAGGTGTGGAGCGCTCGATAACGGCCAGGGTGTCCACGAAGTCCCCGTAGTCCCCGTACCAGGGGTCGGGCAGGTCCTTGTCCCGGCCGGGCCCCTCGGGCAGGTGCGCGCACTGGGGGTCGAAGTCGCGGAACATGCGGATCTCCGGCGCCCTCCCGCCGGGGCGGGCGCGGTCGCGCAGCCGCGACAGCGCCGCGTAGTGCGACGACGTCATCGCCAGGACCAGGTCTCAGTCGGCCAGCTCGTCGGCGCGCACCTGCCTGGCGCGGTGGTCGGGGACGCCGTGCCCGTGGGCGCGCAGCACTCGGGCGGCACGGGGGTCGATGGGGTTGCCGTGCTCCTCGTCGGACACGCCCGCGGAGTCCACGCGGACGGCGCCGGAGAGCCCACCGGCCGCCACGGCCTCGTCGAGCACCTGGTGGGCCATCGTCGACCGGCAGATGTTGCCGGTGCACACCATGAGGACGCGCATCGAACCCCCCTCACAGCAGGGCCAGGTAGGCGCGGACGGCCTCGGCGCTGTGGGCGGCCGCGCGTTCGCCGTCCATGTGGAAGGCCTGGTCGGCGCCCGGGCCGCACAGGTCGGACACGGCGCGCAGCGAGATCCAATCGACGCCGCAGCTCCACGCGACCTGGGCGATCGCGCACGTCTCCATGTCCGCGCCCATGGCGTCGGGGAAGCGCTGGCGCATCGGCTCGGCCACCTGCTCGGTGCAGAAGGAGTCCGACGAGACGATCCGCCCGACCCGCACCGGGTGGTTGACGAGGCCTGCCAGGGCGTCGCACCTGGCGGCGGCGCGCTCGGAGGAGGAGTAGTCGACGGGCATCCGGGGGATCTGCCCCAGCGCGTAGCCGAAGGCCGTGGCGTCGGCCTGCCCGTAGACGGCGCTCACGCCGACTGCGATGTCGCCGACGTTGATGTCGCGCGCGAGGCCGCCCGTGGTCCCCGCGGCGATCACGATCGGGGCGTCGACGAGCACCAGGGCCCGGGCGGTGGCCGCCGCGGCGTTCGCCTCGCCGATCCCGGAGGTGACGACCAGGACCGTGCGCCCGTCGATGAGGCCGAGGGCGAAGCGCTGCGCGTGGCGCCCGGGGGCTCCCGCGTGGACCGCGCGGGGCGTCTCCTCGTCGCCCATGGGTTCGAGGAGGTGGAGCAGCGGCGCGGCCTCCATGTCCATGGCGCACTGGATGACGGCGTCGGCACGGACGCGCCCGGGGAAACTCAGGTTCTCGCTCATGGGCACAGTCTACGGGGCGGGGCGCGCCGAGGCCCCCCTGGACCCGCTCCCGTCAAGGGGGCCCGCCCCGGGGGCGTCCCACCGCGCCGACCGGACGATCGCGTCGCACTGGGCGACGACCTCGGGGCTATGGCGCAGTTGGTAGCGCGTCTCGTTCGCAATGAGAAGGTCGGGGGTTCGAATCCCCCTAGCTCCACCACAGGCCGACATCCGATCCGGATGTCGGTTTTTTGCATGCACGGGTGTGTTGTTGCTGCTGGCTCCGCTGGTGTTCCGGGCGCCGGAGGGCCTGCTGTGGGGCCGGGCTGCTCAGTGTGCCCGTGGGCGGCGGCCCGCCCGCTCGCCGTCCGCGCTGCGAGCCTTCGGCTCGGCGCGTCGTCTCGAAGCCCGGCCAGGCCCCGCCGCCGCCCACGGGCACCGCAGCCTGGCCCCGCCGGCACGCACCGGCACCGCGTCCAGGCTATGCCATCGCCCACGGGCACCGCAGCCAGACCCTCCGGCCCCTGCGGCGCTCTTCATCGTGGTGGTGCCTGGTATATTCAGCAATTTCGCACGTAATTCCCTCGCAACTTGTTCAAACCTTGAATTCGCCTCGTTGGGATTGCAACGTTTTCGGGTGGTCTCGAAAAGTGACCGTGGGCAATTATGTGCGAAATTTGTTTGGCTGTGGTCTTGCTGCCGCCCACCGGCACCGCGGCGAGGTGCTCCGGCCCCTTCGGCGCGCTTCACACCTTTGGGGCCAGGAGTGTTGTTGTGTTGGCTCGCTTGATCTCTGCCTTGCGTTCGGTACACAGTTTGCCCTGCTCGGCCTCATGGTGGTGAGAACGGTGCATAACTCTCCCTGCTTGGCTTCTTGGTGGTGAGAACGGTACAAAACTCTCCCTGCATGCAGAAAAAGCGCCAAATTGAGCCATTTCGGGTGAGCAGGGAGAGTTTTATACCGGATATGCGGTGAGGGTGGGTGTGCGGGGAGAGTTTTGTACCGAAAGTGGGGCCGCCCTTGGGTCCTGTTGCCGGGCTTTTGCCGCTCACAGGCACTGCGGCCGGGTCCTCCGTGCCCCTGGCGTTCTCCATGCCGGTGGTGATGGGGGTTTTGCACTACACGAAGCCTTCTTACGGCGTGTCGCCGGCGTGTCGGACCCCCGTGTAGTGCAATTCCCCCGATGGGTGACGGCGAGGCCGCGAGTTGAGGGGGTGTGGCCGCCAAAGTGCAGACCCATTGGGCAAAAAGAGACCAAAACCGACGGTTGTGGCTGAATGGGTCTGCATTTTGGCGGAATCGATCGCTGTCGTGGTGTGTTGGTTGCACGTGAACCGCTGAAGATACGCGTTAACCCCTTGATACGCACGTAAGCCCTTTGATGCGTATGTCAACCCTTAGATATGCGCGTGGGCGGCGTTGCCCACGTGCGAGGTGTCGGGCCCACGTGCAGATCGTAGCGCCCACGTGCGCATGAGAGGGTTAACGTGCGCATCAAGGGCCCAAAGGCCCAGGCCACCACCCATCGGGCCCGCGTTCGCGTGAGACGGCTCTACGAGGCGAAACGGCTCCGGTAGCTGTCCCACAGGTCGCGCAGCTTCTTGCCGTCGGATTCGCGCACGAAGACGTCGAGGGCTGCGGCGCTGCTGGTTCCTGTCAGGGCGGTGACTGCGGCCGACGGGGAGGACACTTCCTGGCCGTCGGGCAGGATGATCGTGCCCTCGGGGGAAATGGCCACGACGTAGACGTTGCCGAGGTTGCGGCGCCGCCATATGAAGGTGTCACCGGGGGAGATGATGCCGGTCGCGACGACGTCGGCCAGGCGCACCTGGCGGCCGCGGGCAGCCGAGCGCTTGTCGACGGCGGCCTCAAGGTCGGCGCTGGACAGGAGAGATAGGTCCACGCCATCGGAATCTCGCCGAATATCCCAGTAGTCCAAGATCAGTTGAGTCAGGTGCCTCTGGCGTTCCTCAAGGTCGGTAGCGTGAATCTCGCCCCCGGTTGAAGGCAGGGATCCGACCGCGAACTCGCCGAGCGTCATCACGCGGTGGGTGGCGCGCACCACCGTATCCCAGTCGGGTGCCTGGTTGACGGTACGTGACTTAATCGTGGACAAGATGAAGCTCCCCAGGCGCTTGTTCCACGCGCGCAGGTCGATGTCCTCGCCAACGCCGCGAATGTGGCTGGCTGGAAGCCCGCACACAACGCCCATGGAGCGCGGCAGACGCGTCGGGAAAGAACCGTGTTCGTGGACCATCGCGTGGTACAGCAGGACCTTGCGGATGGAGGACTGAGGCAGGGGCCGCGAGATCGTCTCAGCGGCCCGGTGGCGGACGCTATCCGGCACGGAACAAGCAGCGTTGAGAGACTCGCCGTCCTCGAAGGCAGCGATGAACTGTGTGATGATTGCGGCGCGAGCCGACGGGGTGAGACGCGCGGCGACAGCAGTGCCGTAGACACGCTCGAGGAGGAGCAACAGCGACGTGGTTTCCTCGTCGCCGTGCCCCGCGCGCAACACGCTCATCGCCGCTGGCTTCCAATCCGAGGAGTCATACAGGCGCAAAAGCTCGAGCGGCGTGGCCGCGGGGTGGCCCACCAGAGGCTCCAGCGTCGCCAACGTGTACGCGCGAGCGGAAGGAACCAAGACCTCGTCAATAAACTCCTCGCCGCTCCTGGCGGCGAGGAACGGCGTGAGGACCTGCTCGTCGAACGCGTCGATGAGGGCCCTCCTGGCGGGCGCGCGCAGCGTGAGCGTGAGCAGATGCCCAAAAAATGCGTCCGGGCTTTCCGTACCCAGCGTGTCGATGGATTGCTCCCACAGGGCGGCGTAACGAGCCCGGGCGTCGGGCTCCACGCGGGACAAGACGCGCGCCTTGAAAATATCGGCGGCCGACAGGGGAACGCCACGCGTGTTGAGGACGGAAAAGATGCGGTGCGCCGCCTGGTAGGAATCGGTCGACACCTCAATGAGGGACACGTGCAGGGTCAGGTAACGGATAAAGTCGCTGATCTCGCTGGGCGCGAGCGTGTCGGGATTGCCCAGCACGTCGAGCATGGCGCGCGCGTTGGCGACGATGCGCTGCACGGACGGGCGCGTCAGGCTCTCGCCGTCGACGTCAAGCAGTGAGTCGATGTTGTCGCCGATAATGAACGTGTCAAAAAACTCGCGGTCGCACTCACGAACGCTCAGGCGTGGCCGCTCATCCAAGCCCTTAATGCGCGACTGGGGAATGAGCAGGAGATCGCCGAGCTCGCCGCGCAGAGCGGGATCCTCTTCCAGGTGACGCAGTAGAGACACGAGGATACACAGGGTGGTGAGGCGTTGCTGCCCGTCGATGATGTCGACGTCGTCGCCGCTGGGGTGCTGCACGAGGACGATTGACCCGAGGAAGTAGTCACCGTCGTCCGTGCGCCACGCGCCCAGCAGATCATTCACGAGGGTTTCCGCCTGCTGCTCTTCCCACACGTAGGGGCGCTGGAAGTCAGGAATCTGGTACTGGCGGTCGCCGTGTAGCAGCTCTTGAATGGACTTCTGTGTCGTCGTGAGGGTCATGGAGGCCTACATCCTCGTTGTGGTGGACTGTCTTCTACTGGCAGTATATCGATGTTTGCTCAGTATGTGTCCACAGTCACGAGGCCGGGGGTCATCCGCTGTTTCGCGTGGCTGTGTGGAATGGGAGCGCGACTAGCATGGGGGTGTGGCCGCGAGTTGTCACGGTTGATTGGGTGATCGAGAGGAAGGGTGCCGGTGGACACCATCAGGAAAGCGGATAGTCGCCGCGGGCGGATCGCCTACGAGGTTTCGGGCCTCGCGTGGCTCGCCGAGGCCTCGGGCCCCGGCGTCCCTGTCGTGCCTGTGCTCGATCATGGCGCGACGTGGCTCGAGGAGCCCCGCCTGGTCTCTGTCGCGCCAACCCTGCGAGCCGCCGAAGACTTTGGCCGCGCCCTTGCCCACACGCACGCCGCCGGGGCCAGCCACCTGGGTGCGCCGCCGCCCGGCTTCGAGGGGGACGGCTGGATGGGGGAGGCGCGCCTGTCGCTTCTTCACGAGGCGATGGGTGCCGCCAACGCCAACGCGCATCGTGTGGGGCGCTGCCAGTCTAGTGACGCAACCGATCCCGGCCCGCACGCGAGTCGAGATGCGACGCCGGACCCGGCCCCGGCCTCGTCGTCGGAAGAATCCTGGGGTGCCTTCTACGCGCGCGAGCGCATCGCCCCCTACGCCGGCGACCGCACCTTCACGGCCGCAGAATGCGCGCTCATCGACAAGCTGTGCGAGCGCCTCGAATCGGGCGCGCTCGACCACGGCCAGCCGCGCCTCGTCGAAGACAATAAAACACGCCACAACAACATCGGCGCCGCCCGTACCCACGGCGACCTGTGGAGCGGCAACGTCATGTGGACCCCGGGCGGCGCCGTCCTCATCGACCCCGCCGCGCAGGGCGGCCACGCCGAGGAGGACCTCGCCGCGCTCGCGGTCTTCGGCTGCCCGCACTACGAGCGGATCCTCGCCGCCTACAACGAGGCCTCGCCCCTGGGGGACGGCTGGCGCGAGCGCATCGCCCTGCACCAGATGCACATCATCATGATCCACTGCGCGGTCTTCGGCCGCTCCTACGCGCCCGAGGCCATCGCCATCGCCCGCAGGTACGCATAGACCGCGCCTCCCTCCGCGCGCCCGAGCACAGAGACCGCAGACAAAGACCACGCCTCCCACCGCGGACCCGCACGCGCATGCGTGGGGACGAGGAGGGAGGCGCGGCAACGTTCGAAGGCAGAGATTCTCAGGCGCGAGCGTCGTAGTGCTGCAGACCCGAATCCTCTCGCGAGCCGCCCTGGCCGTCGCCCACGTAGTGGTAGTCGTGGATCCACTCCAGGCGGCGCACCCACTTGACCATCTTGTAGCCGTGCTGGGAATCGGCGCGCAGGCGCAGCGGGCCGCCGTAGACCTCGGGCAGAGGCTCGTCGTTCATGCCCCAGGCGAGGATGCACTCGTCGTCGTCGATCATCGACGGGTCGATGCACTCGTAGTAGGGCTCGGTCGGACGCCCATCGTAGGTGTGTCCGACGTGCCCGAAGGAGGTCGCCATCAGGTAGTGCGCACCCTCCGTGGGCGTCACCTGCTCGAGGAGGTCCTTGAGGCGGATGCCCTCCCACTTCGCGATGCCCGTCCACCCCTGCATGCAGGTGTGCATCGTAATGTTCGTGACCTTGCCCAGGGCCTTCAGCTCATCGATGGAGAAAGACTTCTCCTCCTCGACCAGGCCGCCGATCTCGAGACGGAAGTCCTTGAAGTCGTCCTCGCGCAGGGCGATGTACTCCTCGGACTGCTCCTTTGTCGGCGGGCGCGTGTTGACCCAGTGGAACGGGGAAATGTCGTCCTCGGTGAAGGTCTTCTTCGCGACCTGACGCGAATGCAGGCGGTCGATCGTGAGCGCACGGATGGGCTGCGTGGCACCCCACACCCAGCGCTGTGCGCGACGCATGTTTAACAGGGACCAGTAGGAGGCACCGATCCACAGGGCGATGGCGACGACGATGCCGATGATCAGCATGGTGACAGCCTGAGCGAAGCGCGCCGCCGAGATGTCGTTGTAGTTTTCGCCGAGCATCATGTGCGCGATGTTGTACTTCGGGTGGACGATGAACACCAGTGCGACGTGCATGACCACGAAGAAGCAGTAGAACGCCATGCCCAGGAAGTGGATGGAGCGAGCCGTCTGGCGGTTGTGGAAAAGCTTGACGTACCTGGGGAAGCGTCCCGCGAACGTGGGGGACATGATGGGGCCGGTCGCGATCATGAGGGGTGCAACGATGAAGACGACCGTGAAGTACATGAGCTTCTGGAGGGCGTCATAGGGCTGGAAGTGCTCGATAGAGGGAATCTGCAGGCCCATGTAGATCTTGGCGCTTTCCCAGGCCTCGGGGAAGATAGACCACGAGGTGGGGACGATGCGACGCCACTGGCCCGTCCCGAAGAGGAGGGCGACGTACACGAAGCCGTTGATGAGCCAGATGGACGTGACGAGCGCGTGCCACGCGCGGCCCAGGCCGATCTGTCCGCGTCCGGGCAGGGAGATCAGCGGGTGGAGGTTGCGCTGGTCGTCGCGCGCCGTAAACTCGCCGGGAACGGTCGACACCTTGTCCTTCGTGAACTTGAGCCACTCGGATCCTGGCGTGCAGTGATTGTTCCAGTACAGACGTGGGTGTGATGCGAGGACCTCCCAGCCGGAGCGGATGAGGAAACCCATCATGATGAAGTTGATGAAGTGGGTGATCCTCAGCCAAGCGGGGAAAGTGTCGACGTTGACGGCACCGGCTGCGCTAGCCATTGCTGCGAGCGCGTGCATGGCGGTTCCTCCTGTGAGGCGTGAATGATAGAACGCTTCGTAGATTAGAGGGAAAATGCGCGCAAAATTAGGTGTCAAATGGTCTTGTTGTGTAATGTGTTACAAAGTGCTAGCTTGTCAAGCGTTATTTGAGAGGGCAAAAGCCATTCTTTTGGAAAAGGGAATGTTTATTAAATCCGGGGTCGGATTACGGCAGAACGAGGCCGGGGCCAGGTCGTGCGATGCAACCCAGCCCCGGCCTCGTCCCCGGAGAGGTGAATGACCTACAGACGCGGGATGTTGCGCATGTTCGAGGTGGCCATGGAGAAGGCCTCGGCGATGCCGCGGTTGAGGACGATCTTGCTCATCGCGGTCGCGAAACCGACGACCTGGCCGCCCGTGATGGCCGGCGGGAGCGAGAGTGCGTTCGGATCCGTGATGACCTCGATGAGAGCGGGGCCGGGCGCTGCGAATGCCTCGCGGTACGCGTCCTCCAGGCGAGACGCGTCCTCGACGCGCTCCGCGTGGAACCCAATTGCACGGGCGATCTCCGCGTAATTCGTGTCGGGGACATCCGTCTGGAAGTCCGGGATGCCGTTGACCAGCATCTCCAGCTTCACCATGCCCAGCGTCGAATTGTTGAAGACGACCACCTTGACCGGCAGGTCGTACATCTTCGCGGTGATGAGCTCGCCCAGCAGCATCGAGATGCCGCCGTCGCCCGACACAGACACGACTTGGCGATCCGGGTAGGCGACCTGAGCGCCCAGTGCCATCGGCAGGGCGTTCGCCATCGAGCCGTGCAGCAGCGAACCGATGAGGCGGCGCGTGCCGAGCGGATCGATGTAGCGGGCGGTCCACACGTTGCACATGCCCGTATCCGCGGTGAAAATCGCATCCTTCGCGGCCGTCTCGTTGAGGAGGTGGGCGGCGTACTCGGGGTGGATCGGTCGCATCTTCTCCACGTTGCGCGTGTAGGCACCCACGGGAGCGTGCATGATCTCCGAGTGCTTCTTGATCTTCGACTTCAGGAAGGAATCGGAACGGTTCGCGTGCAGGTGGGGGAGGAGTGCCTCGATGAAGGGCTTGACCTGCGCGTGGATCGCGAGGCCGACGTCCGTGCGGCGGCCCAGCTTCTCAGCGTGCGTGTCCACCTGAATGGTCGGGGTGTCCGGCAGGAACTGGTCGTAGGGGAAGTCGGTGCCCAGCAGGATCAGCACGTCGGCGTCGCTCATGCCCTCGGCGGCCGCGCCGTAGCCCAGCAGGCCCGTCATGCCCACGTCGAAGGGGTTGTCGTACTGGATGAAGTGCTTGCCGCGCAGCGAGTGCCCGATCGGGGCCTTCAGTGCGTCCGCCAGGGCGATGACCTCGTCGTGGGCGCCCTCGACGCCCGCGCCGGCGAAGATTGCGACCTTATCCGCCTTGTTCAGAAGGGCTGCGGCCTCTTCAACGTCAGCGGCGTTGGGAGTCAGCGTCGCGGGACGTGCGGGCGCGTAGGTGGGGATGTGCTCGACGGCCTTGAGGTCCGAGACGTCGCCGGGCAGGGTGATGACCGAGACGCCGCCCAGGCCGACCGCGTGGCGGATCGCCGAGTTCACGGTGCGCGGCGACTGCGCCGCGGAGGAGATGAGCTCGTTGTAGACCGAGCACTCCTCGAAAATGCGGTCCGGGTGGGTCTCCTGGAAGTACATCGTGCCGATCTGCACGCTCGGGATGTGCGAGGCGATGGCCAGGACGGGTGCACCCGTGCGGTTCGCGTCGTACAGGCCGTTGATGAGGTGCAGGTTGCCCGGGCCGCAGGAACCTGCACACACGGCGAGCTTGCCGGTGAGCTGAGCTTCGGCCGATGCTGCGAACGCCGCCGCCTCCTCGTGGCGCACGTGGATCCAGTCGATGCCGCCCTTCTTCGAGCCACCGGTCTTGCGCACGGCGTCAACGATGGGGTTGAGGGAATCACCGACGATTCCGTAGATGTGGTGGACGCCCGCGTCGACGAGCTGAGCCACGATCTGTTCCGCGACGTTCATGCCATCTCCTTAAAATTGCTGGCTGTGACCTGGTGAAACCACCATAGGCATGACTAAGGTCCTATGTCGCTTCAGCGTGATTGACGGATCAAGATGAGGTGTCGGTGGAAGAGGCCCGCGTTCCTCCGATAGGATGGCACCGCCCCAATAGCTCAGTCGGTCAGAGCAGCGGACTCATAATCCGTGGGTCGTCGGTTCAAGCCCGACTTGGGGCACCACCACCTCGTCACCTCATCAGGCAACCGTGTCGGACGAGTTCTGTACAAGGCTGCATAGGGCCCATGGTCGCCCTGCGCGCGATGAAGGGGGCGTTAGTCCGTCGGTGAGTATGTCTGACGTTACGAACCTGGCAGCGCGCCGACATTCACGGCTGTCACGAACATCCACACGCAGACGAACGCCACTACCGAGGACGCCACGAAAGCTGCGATCGCTGCACCAATATGGAAGCCGACGGACGGATTCATGCGTCTGACGCACACGACGTAGAGGGCATGGATCAAGCAATTCCACCACAGAGTCCCCAGAAACAGGAACGGCATGATGTAAGACTTGGGGTCGCCATGGTCGACTGCCTGTCCATAGAGCCGCACAACGGCGACAGTAACGACCCCAAGAAACGCCAGACTCGGCAGCGCCCACAAGCGCCACCACCTCCAACGCCACCCGTTGTCCTCCGGCATGGCTATGGTGCGATGGGTGCGCCATGGGTTCACTGGGTCGTTCGCGCCCGGGTAAACGATCGGTTCGAGGTAGCTCAGATCCTCGTGTGTAGGTGCTGCTGATGCGACGGGTGTTGGCTCAGCTGCGTGTGCGCGGCCCCGTTCCTCCTCGAGAGCCATGATCACAGCCCACTCCTCGTCAATTGACAAGGCGCGAGGTGCCGCTGGGTCACCGCCAACCCGTGAGGGAGTGGGCGGGCTTGGTTCGCGGTGAGATTCGTCGTCGATGCTCATACCTCAATAGTGCCCCGTTGCGTATACATCTGCGTCCATCTCGCTCAGGCGTGCGAATCGGTCACGCTGTCATAGCCAGTCACTGTGGAGCCTCACAATGTTCCATTCCGCATGCCTGTGCGACTGACGCATCCTCAACGGGGTTGGCAACGTCATCTGCTGGACTTTCGTACTGTCCGAGTTTCGGGTTTCCGGGCTCGTATTACTGTGGCGTAAGAGCACTCGATACGGGTGTCATCACCCAGATGGGCTGCGGCGGTGCCGTGAGGTTCCAGCGATGCTCGAGATCGGGTGACGTGTGGCGTCGGCGCGGATAGGTTGTTCCTTCCTGGATAGGTTATGAGCATCCGGATAGGTTAATAAGCTATCCGGATGTGCGTTACCTATCCGGAAGTGCCCGCACTCGGGACCTGAGGGGCGAGCGCGAAACGCTGTGGTGCATATTCATATGGCAATGACTCATGAGTCATGGGCATGAATTCCTGTATGATTCGGCAGAACCAACTCGTATCGGCACCACCCACACCAGGGTCCCCAGCACCGCCCCCGACGAACCAGCTGGCCACGGCCTCGTTCCCGTGAAACCCTGCACATATCACATCCTGCCTTGACTCGCGATGCGACTCACGGTAGCCTGAGTATTTGCGCCTTATCATGCCCGAGGTGACCCGTATCCAGCCGTCGTAACAGGCGCTTGACGGACCAGGACGCGTCAGATAATGGGTGATAAGGCAGCGTGCGCACCGTTCATGCAGGGAAGGATCCCCTTTGGCTGCCAACAGCACCGCCAAACAGCCCAAGCACCGCATCTCATTCGCTAAGCTTCGTGAACCTCTCCAGGCCCCCAATCTGCTGGGCCTGCAGGTCGAAAGCTTCGATTGGCTGCTGGGTAACGACGCGTGGAAGGCCCGCGTCGAAGCCGCTCAGGCATCCGGCCGTAACGATGTCCCCGACGTCTCCGGCCTCGAAGAAATCTTCCACGAGATTTCCCCCATTGAGGACGTTGCAGGCACCATGAGCCTGTCGTTCCACGACCACCGCCTCGAATCCCCCAAGTACTCCATGGAGGAAGCCAAGGCGAAGGACTACACGTACTCCGCACCCATGTACGTGACCGCCGAGTTCATGAACTACGAGACCGGGGAAATTAAGTCCCAGACCGTGTTCATGGGCGACTTCCCGCTCATGACCCCCCGCGGTACCTTCATCATCAACGGCACCGAGCGTGTCGTTGTCTCCCAGCTTGTGCGCTCCCCCGGCGTGTACTTCGAGAAGCTCTCGGACCGTTCGTCGGACAAGGAAACCTTCGGCGCGAAGGTCATCCCCTCGCGTGGCGCATGGCTCGAGTTCGAGATCGACAAGCGCGACACCGTTGGCGTGCGCATCGACCGCAAGCGTAAGCAGTCGGTGACCCACTTCCTCAAGGCCATCGGCATGACCGAATCTGAGATTCGCGACACCTTCGCCGACTACCCGGTCCTCCTCGAAACCCTCGAGAAGGACACCGTCGCGACGCAGGAAGAGGCCCTGCTCGACATCTACCGCAAGCTGCGCCCCGGCGAGCCCGCGAACGTCGACGCCGCCCAGACGCTGCTCAACAACTTCTACTTCGACTCTCGTCGCTACGACCTGGCCAAGGTCGGCCGCTACAAGATCAACAAGAAGCTGGCCATCGAAGCCGACCCCAAGGCCTCGACCCTGTCCCTCGAGGACATCGTCGCGACCGTCAAGTACCTCCTCGCCCTGCACCAGGGCGACAAGACCTTCGCGGGCACCCGAGGCGGCGAGCCCGTCGAGGTCCGCGTTGAGGTCGACGACATCGACAACTTCGCCAACCGCCGCATCCGCGCCGTCGGCGAGCTCATCCAGGGCCAGGTCCGCACCGGCCTCGCCCGCATGGAGCGCACCGTGCGCGAGCGCATGACCACCCAGGAGACGGACTCGATCACGCCCCAGACGCTGATCAACATCCGCCCCGTCGTGGCCGCGATCAAGGAGTTCTTCGGAACCTCCCAGCTCTCGCAGTTCATGGACCAGAACAACCCGCTGGCCGGCCTGACCCACAAGCGCCGTCTGTCGGCCCTGGGCCCCGGCGGTCTGTCCCGTGACCGCGCGGGCATGGAAGTCCGAGACGTCCACCCCTCGCACTACGGTCGTATGTGCCCGATCGAGTCCCCTGAAGGCCCGAACATCGGCCTCATCGGCTCGCTCGCGACCTTCGCGCGCATCAACCCCTTCGGCTTCATTGAGACGCCCTACCGCGTCGTCAAGGACTGCAAGGTCACCGACGAAATCCGCTACCTCACCGCGGACGACGAGAAGGGCCACTTCATCGCCCAGGCCTCGTCGCCCCTGACGGCAGACGGCACCTTCGCCGAGCACGACGTCCTGTGCCGTGTCGCCGGCGAAGACCCGACCCTGATCGCCCGCGATCGCGTCGACTACATGGATGTGTCCGCACGTCAGATGGTGTCCGTCGCCGCGGCGTTCATTCCCTTCCTCGAGCACGACGACGCGAACCGAGCCCTCATGGGCGCGAACATGCAGCGTCAGGCCGTGCCGCTGCTCACCACGGAAGCCCCGCTGGTCGGCACCGGCATGGAGCTGCGCGCCGCGCACGACTCCGGCGAAATGATCCTCGCCGCCCACTCCGGCGTCGTCTCCGAGGTCTCCGCGGACCTGATCGTCGTCTCCACGGATGAGGGCGGCCGCGACTCCTACCGCCTCGAAAAGTTCGAGCGCTCCAACCCCGGTAACTGCACCAACCAGCGCGTTATCGTGGACGAGGGCGACCGCGTCGAGGCCGGCGACGTCCTGGCCGACGGCCCCGCCACCTCCAACGGTGAGGTCGCGCTCGGCAAGAACCTGCTCGTCGCCTACATGTCGTGGGAAGGCCTCAACTACGAGGACGCCATCATCCTGAGCCGTCGCGTCGTGGAAGAGGACATCCTCACCTCGATCCACATCGAGGAGTACGAGGTCGACGCCCGCGAGACCAAGCTCGGTGAGGAAGAAATCACCCGCGATATCCCCAACGTCTCCGAGGAATCCCTCGCTGACCTGGACGAGCGCGGCATCATCCGCATCGGTGCCGAGGTCACCGCAGGCGACATCCTCGTCGGCAAGGTCACCCCGAAGGGAGAGACCGAGCTGACCTCCGAAGAGCGCCTGCTGCGCGCCATCTTCGGTGAGAAGGCCCGCGAGGTGCGCGACACCTCCTTGCGTGTCCCCCACGGCGAAGAGGGCATCGTCATCGGCGTCCGCGAATTCAACGACGACGAAGACGACCTCAACCCCGGCGTCCGCCAGACCGTGCGCGTCTACGTCGCCCAGCGACGCAAGATCACGATCGGCGACAAGATGGCCGGCCGCCACGGCAACAAGGGCGTCGTGTCCAAGATCCTCCCGGTCGAGGACATGCCCTTCCTCGCCGACGGCACACCCGTCGACATTATCCTCAACCCGCTGGGCGTCCCCGGTCGAATGAACGTCGGCCAGGTGCTCGAGTACCACCTCGGTTGGCTCGCCCACCAGGGCTGGGATGCCTCGGCCGCTGTCGAGGCCGGCGAAGAGTGGGCAGCGCACCTGCCCGCCGACGGCATCAAGACCGAGCCCGGCACGCCCGTCGCCACCCCCGTGTTCGACGGCCTCGAGGCCGACGAGCTCGCGGGCCTGCTGCGCAACGTGAACCCGAACCGCGACGGCGACGTCCTCACCAACTACGAGGGCAAGGCGCGCCTGTTCGACGGCCGCTCCGGCGAGCCGTTCCCGTACCCGATCTCGGTGGGCTACACCTACATGCTCAAGCTCCACCACCTGGTCGACGACAAGATCCACGCCCGCTCCACGGGCCCGTACTCGATGATCACGCAGCAGCCGCTGGGCGGTAAGGCCCAGTTCGGCGGCCAGCGCTTCGGCGAGATGGAGGTGTGGGCGCTGGAAGCTTACGGCGCCGCCTACGCCCTCCAGGAGCTGCTGACCATCAAGTCCGACGACACCACCGGCCGCGTCAAGGTGTACGAGGCCATCGTCAAGGGCGAGGACATCCCCGAGCCCGGCATCCCCGAGTCCTTCCGAGTCCTCATCCAGGAAATGCGCTCGCTGTGCCTGAACGTCGAAGCCCTCGACGCGGCCGGCAACGTCATTGACCTGCGTGAGCAGGACGAAGACTTCAATGCGCGTGAGGACCTGGGCATCACTCTTGATGCTCGTCCGAACGCTGCGGCGACCATCGATGCGATCTGATAGGGAGAGATAACTTTGCTGGACGCCAAAACGTTCGACAGCCTGAAGATCACCCTGGCCACCGGCGACGACATCGCCGTCTGGAGCCATGGTGAGGTGAAGAAGCCGGAGACCATCAACTACCGTACGCTCAAGCCCGAGCGCGACGGCCTGTTCGGTGAGCAGATCTTCGGCCCCACGCGCGACTGGGAGTGCGCGTGTGGCAAGTACAAGCGCGTGCGCTACAAGGGCATCGTGTGCGAGAAGTGTGGAGTTGAGGTCACTCGCTCCCGCGTCCGCCGTGAGCGCATGGGTCACATCGACCTCGCCGCCCCCGTCACGCACATCTGGTACTTCAAGGGTGTTCCCTCGCGCCTGGGCTACGTGCTCAACCTCGCGCCCAAGGACCTCGAGAAGGTCATCTACTTCGCTGCCTACATGATCACCGAGGTCGACGAAAAGGGTCGCCACGAGGATCTGGCCGAACTGCGCGCCGAACTCGAAGTGCAGAAGAAGCAGATGGAGAACAACCGCGACGCGACGATCAACGACTTCGCGGAGCAGCTCGAGTCCGACATCGCCGCCCTGGAAAAGGACGGCGCCTCGCAGGCCGAGCGCGAGCGCGCTCGCAAGCAGGGCGAGCGTGAGATGGCCAAGATTCGCCGCCGCTTCGACGGTGACATCGAAGGCCTCGAGGCCGTGTGGGAGCGCTTCAAAGACCTCAAGGTCGGCGACCTCGAGGGCGACGAGCGTCTCTACCGCGCGATGGTGGCCCGCTACGGCACCTACTTCAAGGGTGACATGGGCGCAGCCGCCATCCAGAAGCGCCTGGAGACTTTCGACCTGGAGGGCGAGGTCGCCGCGCTGCGCCAGACCATCGCCTCCGACTCCGGCCCGCGCAAGGCCCGCGCCATCAAGCGCCTGAAGGTCATCAATGCCTTCGTTGCGACCGGCAACTCGCCGGCCTCGATGGTCCTCACCAAGATCCCCGTGATCCCGCCGGACCTGCGCCCCATGGTTCAGCTGGACGGTGGCCGCTTCGCGACCTCCGACCTCAACGACCTGTACCGCCGCGTCATCAACCGCAACACCCGACTCAAGCGCCTGCTCGAGCTGGGTGCCCCCGAGATCATCGTCAACAACGAGAAGCGCATGCTTCAGGAGTCCGTTGACGCCCTCTTCGACAACGGCCGCCGCGGCCGCCCCGTTGCGGGCCCGGGCAACCGTCCGCTGAAGTCGATCTCGGACATGCTCAAGGGTAAGCAGGGTCGTTTCCGTCAGAACCTGCTCGGTAAGCGCGTCGACTACTCGGGTCGTTCCGTTATCGTCGTCGGCCCGCAGCTGCAGCTGCACCAGTGTGGTCTGCCCAAGCAGATGGCCCTGGAGCTGTTCAAGCCCTTCGTCATGAAGCGCCTGGTCGAGAAGAACTACGCGCAGAACGTCAAGGCCGCCAAGCGCAAGGTGGAGCGTCAGCGCCCCGAGGTGTGGGACGTCCTCGACGACGTCATCCGCGAGCACCCGGTGCTGCTCAACCGTGCACCTACGCTGCACCGCCTCGGTATCCAGGCGTTCGAGCCCCAGCTGATTGAGGGTAAGGCCATCCAGCTGCACCCCCTCGCCTGTGGTGCCTTCAACGCCGACTTCGACGGTGACCAGATGGCTGTCCACCTGCCGCTGGGCGCTGAGGCGCAGGCCGAGGCCCGCATCCTCATGCTGTCGACGAACAACATCCTCAAGCCCTCCGACGGCCGCCCCGTGGCCATGCCGTCGCAGGACATGATCATCGGTTTGTTCCACCTGACCTCGAACCCCGACCCGTCGGTCCCGGTCGAGAAGGACGAAGACGGAAACTCCGTGATTCCGTACTTCTCCAGCCAGGCGGAGGCCCAGATGGCGTTCGATGCAGGCAACCTGGACCTGAACGCGACCGCGCGCATCCGCTTCGCCGACGGCACCGTGCCGCCCGAGGGCTGGGAAGCCCCCGAGGGCTGGGAGAGTGGCGACGACCTGATCCTCGAGACCAGCCTCGGCCGCGCGATCTTCAACGAGCAGCTGCCCACCGACTACCCGTTCGTCAACGAGGTCGTCGGCAAGAAGCAGCTCGGCAACATCGTGAACACGCTGACCCAGCGTTACCCGAACGTGCTCGTGGCGGACTGCCTCGACGCGCTGAAGTCGGCCGGCTTCCACTGGTCGACCTGGTCGGGTATCACGATCGCGTTCTCCGACATTCAGGCCTCGCCGCGTAAGCGCGAGATCCTGGCCCGCTACGAGGCCAAGGCCGCCGAGATCGTCGAGCAGTTCGAGACCGGTATCATCCTCGAGGAGACCCGCTACGAGGAGCTCGTCAAGCTGTGGCTGCAGTGCACCGAAGAGGTCGCTGAGGACATGCGCGCGAACTTCACCGAGCGCAACACCGTGTACCGCATGGTGAACTCGGGTGCCCGTGGTAACTGGTCGCAGGTTCAGCAGATCGCCGGTATGCGTGGCCTCGTGTCCGACCCGAAGCAGAAGCTGATCGAGCAGCCCATTAAGGCGAACTACCGCGAGGGCCTGACGGTTCTCGAGTACTTCATCGCCACGCACGGTGCCCGTAAGGGCCTGGTCGATACGGCTCTGCGTACCGCCGAGTCGGGCTACCTGACCCGTCGTCTGGTCGACGTCTCGCAGGACGTCATCGTCCGCGAGGCCGACTGCGGCACCCGCGCCGGTCTGAAGATCGACATCGCTCACAAGAACGAGTTCGGTGAGTGGGAGGCATCCGAGACCATCGAGACGACCGCCTACGCCCGTAACCTCGCACGTGATGCGGTGAACGAGGCCGGAGAGGTCGTCATGCCCGCGGGCACCGACCTGGGTGATGACCAGCTCGCCGAGCTGGTTGCCGCCGGCGTCGAGCAGATCGTCTGCCGTTCCGTCCTCACCTGTGAGTCGCAGGTTGGCACCTGTGCGGCCTGCTACGGCCGTTCGCTGGCCACCGGCAAGCAGGTCGACATCGGCGAGGCCGTCGGCATTATCGCCGCCCAGTCGATTGGCGAGCCCGGCACGCAGCTGACGATGCGTACGTTCCACACCGGTGGCGCTGCTTCCGCTGCGGATATTACGCAGGGTCTGCCCCGTGTTCAGGAACTCTTCGAGGCCCGTAGCCCGAAGGTCGAGGCGAAGATGAACGAGGCCGCCGGCCGCGTCCACATCGACGACGAAGACCCGAGCGCGCGTAAGGTCGTCATCACCCGTGACGACGGCAAGGAAGACCTGGTCATCGAGGTGTCGCGTCGCCAGAAGCTCCTCGTGTCCGAGGGCCAGCACGTCGAGGCCGGCACCCCGCTGACCGAAGGCCAGCTGGATCCCAAGGAGATCCTGCGCATCATGGGCCGCAACGTGGCTCAGAAGATGCTCGTGGACGAGGTCCAGAAGGTGTACCGCGACCAGGGTGTGGGCATCCACGCCAAGCACATCGAGGTCATCGTCCGCCAGATGCTGCGCCGCGTCACCATCCTGGAGCCCGGCGACACGACGTTCATGCCCGGCGAGCTCGTCGACCGCATGGCGTACCTGACGCAGAACCGTCGCGTCGCAGCCGAGGGCGGCCAGCCCGCCTCCGGCCGCCAGATGCTGATGGGCATCACGAAGGCGTCGCTGGCCACGGATTCGTGGCTGAGCGCCGCGTCCTTCCAGGAGACCACCAAGGTCCTGACCGAGGCCGCCATGAACGGCAAGTCGGACTCCCTGGTGGGCCTCAAGGAGAACGTCATCCTCGGTAAGCTCATCCCGGCCGGCACCGGCCTGTCGCGCTACAACGACGTCATCGTTGAGCCGACGGCTGAGGCCATGGCGAACTCGAACTACTCCGAGGCCGACTTCGGTGACGGCTCTGTGTCCGAGGACTTCCTCGACGCACTGGGTGCCATCGACTTTGGCATGAACTTCCGCGAGTAATCCGGTTCGTGAGCGCTTGGGGCCCCGGCCTCGTCCGTGAAAACGTGACGAGGCCGGGGCCCCTTGTCGTGTCTGCTTGCTTGCCCTGAGCGCGCCGGGGACGTCTCGCGGCGGTGCATTTCGAGCGCCAGCTGCGACGGTCGAAGATGACAAGTTCAACCATTTGGAAAGCTGACGCGCGGATGCTAGATTGGTCGCACACTATCCATCAACGCTTAAGGATGTCTCCTCATGCGCCTGTCCAAGAAACTGGTCATTGCAGCGCTCGGCTCCGCGGCCCTCGTTCTCAACCCGTTGGCAGCCTTCGCCGCGGGTCCCACGATTGAGGATGCGGACGGACCGCTCGTTCGAATTGCCATCTCCGACACACTCAACTGCTCGATCAACTATCAGGGCGATAGGTACAACGAGTTCTTCAACAGTCGATCCGCTCATGATCCAGCGGACTGTGGAACCTTCCTCGCTGTGGGATCTGAGCTGTTCGGTCCGGGAGAGCTGAATTCGCGAGCTGCGGCGTCGATGGGGACGACCACCTGGACGCCGGTCTCGCAAACGAAGTCAGGAACGGGTACTCAAGCCGATCCGTGGGTCCTCACGACTGTCGTTCGCGGCGGTGGATTCGAGATCACGCAGACGGACACCTACTCAACGGGCAATGACTTCTACGCGACGACCTCGTCGGTGAAGAACATCTCGGATGCAGCTCAGGATTTTACTCTCTACCACGCGGCGGATTGCTACCTTCAGGACAACGATTACGGCTTCGGCGAGTACGACGAGAGCACGGGGACGATCATCTGCCGAGCGGAGGATCCGGAAAACGGCCAGCATACGGATCGTGGCCGAGTCGAGCAGTTCGTCCCGACGACCGCCGGTTCGAACTACTACTACAGTTCCTATAACGAGGTCTGGGATAAGCTTAAGGATCGCGCGCCTCTGCCCAACAAGCTCGAGCGAGCAGATTCCAACCGGGACAACGGCATGGCTCTGAGCTGGACTCGTACGCTCGAGCCGAATGCGACGGTCGACTACTCTCTCGTCACCTCCTTCTCGCCGAAGGGCCAGGTCGCGCTGTCCTCCGCGACGTGCGCCGTCGCACAGCCGGGTGCCGACTCCACCGCGACGCGCACCATCGGCGTGACGATCACGAACCCGAACCGTGATGTCAAGTCGGTTCAGACGGTCATTGCGACCCTGTCGGACGACGCCACCTACGTTCCCCAGTCGGTCAGCGGTGCCCCCGAGCCGACGGTCGCAGGCAAGGTGCTTACCTTCAAGGATCTGGAGCTTCCCGCCAACGGGTCGGTGAAGTTCTCGTTCCTTATCGCCGGCAGCGCTGAGGTTACTCCGCTCGTGAAGATCTCGGGCACGACGACGAGTGGCGCAGCCATCGTCGAGTCCGATACCTCGCAGTCTTCGACGTGCGATTTCCCCGAGCTTCCGACCCCCGAGCAGCCCCAGCCGACTCCCGAGCAGTCCCAGCCGACTCCTGAGCAGCCGCAGCCCACTGCCGAGCAGTCCCAGCCGACTCCTGAGCAGCCGCAGCCTGCGGGCGGCAAGAGCACTGACGGCAACAAGCTGGCCAGCACCGGCGCGAACACCGGCGTTGCCATCGCGCTCGTTGGCCTGCTCGCCGTCGCCGGCGTCGGCCTTGTGGTGGCGAGGCGCCGCGCTCGCTGATCGGAGATCCGGTCGGCAACGTCACAGGGCCCGGTCCCCGCGAGGGGGTCGGGCCCTCGTGTATCCCCTGTGATCGCCGTCGTCGGTGACGGGGCTGATACCGCCGTGGTGCCCCGGCATTAAGCTCCGCGGGTCCCGACCTCGGTGCGGGAGCGAAGCTTTCGGGGAGAGAGACTCTCCGCGTAGGCGGCGAAGCCAGCGGGGTTCCAGCTTTCTCACCCTGACAGATTGTGCGGTGAATCCGACAGAACGCACGAGGCCCCACGACGCACGGGCGACCGTGCGGTTGAATAGGTGGTGGCGGTTCCCCACTGCCCTCTGGTCTGCGGCGACCTGCGTCGATGGAGACATTCACAGGGGAGGCAAGGGAGCTGATCTGCTCTGGGATGCAGGGTTTCGGAACTGAAAGAGGACATCAACAATGCTTTCCATCAACTGGTCTGATGTGTGGAAGATGGTTGAGTCGATCAAGGTCCCCTTGATCGTCATCGGCGTGGCGCTGGCGCTCGCCATCATCGTCTCCCTCGCTGTATTTAAGATGGGCAAGCCTGCCCGTAAGCTCACGCGCTCGACCGCGTGGGTCGCAGCGTTCGTCGCGATTGTCGTCGCCGTCGTGTCGATGATGTACGGCGGCTTCAAGACGGTGCTCGACCTTGCGGCCGGCACTGGTGCGCTGACGGACGCGTCGAAGGCGCAGGTCGAAGAGCTGGGCAACGACATTTCGGACGAGGGCATGGTCCTCCTGAAGAACAACAACGGCGCTCTCCCACTGGCCAAGGGCTCCGCGATCAACGTGTGGGGCTGGGGCTCAACGAACCCGATCTACGGCGGCACTGGCTCCGGCTCGCTGTCGAAGGACAACCCGACGACCTCCCTCCTGGACGGTCTCCATAACGCGGGCTTCACCACGAACGATGAGCTGACGAACCTGTACACCTCGTACCGCGCTGAGCGCCCGGAGGTCGGCATGTTCAAGGCCGATTGGTCGCTGCCCGAACCCACGCAGGACAAGTACTCCGACGACCTGCTCTCCAACGCGACTGCCTTCGGCGATACGGCGGTCGTGACGATCGCTCGCTCGGGCGGCGAGGGCTTCGACCTGCCGCGCGATGTCAATAAGGAGATGGCTGACAACCCGTACTTCAGCTACACGAACAACTCCGATGAGTACACGGACTTCGAGGACGGCCAGGGCTACCTCGAGCTGACGCGTCCCGAGAAGGACATGATCGAGCTGGCGAAGAAGACGTCGACGAAGACGGTTGTTGTTATCAACGCTGCGAACGCGTTCCAGCTGGGTGACCTCCAGGATGACCCGGAGATCGACGCGATCGTCTGGGCGATCCCCGGCGGCCAGGTGGGCTTCAACGCGCTGGGCCGCATCTTGGACGGCGAGGTGAACCCCTCGGCGAAGACCCCTGACACCTTCGCGCGCGACATTAAGGCTGGTCCCGCGGCGAACAACTTCGGCGACTTCCAGTACACGAATATGACGGAGTTCGCCCAGGATGACCCCTTCAACAAGGGGACCCAGACGCAGCCGTCCTTCGTCAACTACTCCGACTCGATCTACGTCGGCTACCGCTGGTACGAGACGGCGGCTGCGGAGGGCGTCATCGATTACGCACACGCGGTCGTCTACCCCTTCGGCTACGGCCTGTCCTACACGACGTTCTCCCAGTCGATGGGCGATATCTCGGTCGACGAGGCCACGGGTGCCATGTCCGCGAACGTGACCGTGACGAACACGGGCCAGGTCGCAGGTAAGGACGTCGTGCAGGTCTACGACAACCCGCCCTACACGGACGGTGGCATTGAGAAGGCTGCAGCTAACCTGCTGTCCTACGAGAAGACGAAGCTGCTGGAGCCCGGCGAGTCCCAGACGCTGACGGTTTCCTGGAACCGTGACGATCTCGCGTCCTACGATGCGACGAACGCGAAGGCCTACGTGCTCGAGGCCGGCGACTACAAGATCTCCGCTCGCTCGAACTCGCACGACGTCATCGATGAGAAGACGTACACGGTGGGGGCCACCGAGACCTTCAACACCGCTGAAAACACGCACAATGGTGACAAGGTTGTGGCCACCAACCAGTTCGACGATGCGAAGGGTGACGTCACCTACCTGTCCCGTGCGGGCCACTTCGCCAACCTCGCGGCGGCCACTGCCGCCCCCACGAACTTCGAGATGAGCGAGGCCAACAAGGCGAAGTTCCTCGCGACGTCGAACTACGATGCGGCGGCCGCTGACGCCGACAGCAGCGCGACGATGCCGACCACGGGTGCCAAGAACGGCCTCGTCCTGGGTGATCTCGCGGGCCTCGATTACAACGACCCGAAGTGGGATCAGCTCCTCGACCAGCTGACCGTCAAGGAGATGAACACGCTCATCTCCAAGGGCGGCTACGGCTCCCCGGCGATCTCCTCGATCGGCAAGCTGCGCGTCTCCGACGTGGACGGTCCCGCCTCGCTGAACAACAACTTCACAGGCGTTGGCTCGATCGGCCTGCCCTCCGCGGTCTCCGTGGCGGCCACCTTCAATAAGGAGCTCGCGCACTCCTTCGGTGACGCGATCGGCACGATGGCGCACGACATGCAGGTCTCGGGCTGGTACGCGCCGGCGACGAACACGCACCGCTACGCCTACGCGGGCCGTAACTTCGAGTACTTCTCGGAGGACCCGGTCCTGGCGGGTTCGCAGGTCGCCGAGGAGATCAAGGGCGCCCAGGCCAAGGGCGTGTACGCATTCCTCAAGCACTTCGCCCTCAATGACCAGGAAACGAATCGCACGCACATGCTCGCGACCTGGACGAACGAGCAGGCGATGCGCGAGGTCTACCTGCGTTCCTTCGAGATCGGCGTCAAGGACGGCGGCGCACACGCGATCATGAGCGCGTTCAACTACATCGGCCCCGAGTATGCGGGTGCCAACTCGGCGCTCCTGAAGAGTGTTCTGCGCGACGAGTGGGGCTTCCGTGGCATGGTCCTCACCGACTACTTCGCGGGCTACGGCTACCAGAACGCTGATCAGATCACGCGTAATGGCGGCGACATGATGCTCGCGACGCTCGACATGCCGATCGCGACGGTGAACGTGCAGGACGCGGCGGGCGTGACCGCTCTGCGCACTGCCTCGCACGACATCCTCTACACGGTCGCCAACTCGTGGATGTACGAGAATGGTCAGCCCGAGGTCACCCGCAACGCGTGGGAGTACATCACGTGGGTGGTAGCAGGAATCCTGATCCTGTCGCTGCTGGGCCTCGAGGTGGTGGCGATCCGCCGCTACCGGACCCGCAAGGCGCAGGCGGTGATCACCGTCGAGCCCAACGCGTCGATCGACGAGGCAGGGGCTGAGAATACGGAAGAGTGACCGATCCGGGGCTGCCCGGACGGCGCGGCCCTCGGGTGGCGGTGAGTATCGCTGACCCGTGGGGGAGGGGCCCGCAGGCACGTGCCTGCGGGCCCCTCCGCGCTGCGAATCGGATGAAATGAGCGCTCAAGAAAACAAAAGAACGCTGTGAGAGCAGCCAAGAGGAGGAGACATAGCGTCGGAGTAGGAGGCGAATCGCCCCGGTACTGAAGAGTACGAGCGCATCTCGGCCCCGGCCTCGTCGATGAGGGGGGAACCACAGTGAAGCCCCTTTGACGAATGGCGACGTTTCCCACTATCCTTGAGGATGGTTCCCGCCTCTGTGGGACCTCTGTGCCCGGGAAACCGGGAGCGGGCTCCGTCCGTCGGAGCTCCGGGCGTCATTCTCTGACCCTCGTGGTTATCATGGCGCACCGGCCCCCAGCGGACACGTGTGCCCGCGCGGGGGTGACGCAGTCGCGGAAGACTGACAATCAGGGCCGCCCCTCGACGTGAGGGGAGGCCGCCGACGGAAAGAAACTGGAGACCCAGTGCCTACCATTCAGCAGCTCGTCCGCAAGGGACGTGTCTCGAAGCGCGCGAAGGTGAAGACCCCCGCGCTGAAGGGCTCCCCCCAGCGTCGCGGCGTGTGCACCCGTGTGTACACCACCACGCCGAAGAAGCCGAACTCGGCTCTGCGAAAGGTCGCCCGTGTGCGCCTTTCGTCCGGCATCGAAGTCACCGCGTACATTCCCGGTGAAGGCCACAACCTGCAGGAGCACTCGATCGTGCTCGTGCGCGGTGGTCGTGTGAAGGACCTGCCCGGCGTGCGTTACCGCATCGTCCGCGGCTCGCTCGACACCCAGGGTGTCCGCGGCCGTCAGCAGGCTCGTTCCCGTTACGGCGCGAAGAAGGAGAAGAAGTAATGCCTCGTAAGGGCCCCGCTCCCCGTCGCCCCCTCGTCGATGACCCGGTTTACGGCTCCAAGGTCGTGACCCAGCTGGTCAACCGCGTCCTCCTCGACGGCAAGAAGACCGTCGCCGAGCGCATCGTCTACGGCGCACTTGAAACCGTTCGTGAGCGCACCGAGCAGGAGCCCGTCTCCGTGCTCAAGCGCGCCCTCGAGAACATTCGTCCGGCCCTCGAGGTCCGCTCCCGCCGCGTCGGTGGTGCGACCTACCAGGTCCCCGTCGAGGTTCGCCCCGCGCGCGCCACGACGCTGGCCCTGCGCTGGCTGGTCGACTTCTCGCGTCAGCGTCGCGAGAAGACCATGACCGAGCGTCTCGCCAACGAGATCCTCGACGCCTCCAACGGCCTCGGTGCCGCCGTGAAGCGTCGTGAGGACATGCACAAGATGGCTGAGTCCAACCGCGCCTTCGCGCACTACCGCTGGTGATTTAAAGACGAGGCCTGGGCAACCGGGCCTCGTCTCACGCAGCAAGAACACCCATTACTTCGAACGAAGGAACCACACTCGTGGCACTAGAGGTGCTGACGGATCTCAACAAGGTCCGCAACATTGGCATCATGGCTCACATCGATGCCGGCAAGACGACCGTGACGGAACGAATCCTGTTCTACACGGGCATCAACTACAAGATCGGCGAGACGCACGATGGCGCCTCGACGACCGACTGGATGGAACAGGAAAAGGAACGCGGCATCACGATTACGTCCGCCGCCGTTACCTCTTTCTGGAACGGTAACCAGATCAACATCATTGACACCCCCGGTCACGTTGACTTCACCGTTGAGGTTGAGCGCTCGCTGCGCGTCCTCGACGGTGCCGTCGCCGTGTTCGACGGCAAGGAGGGCGTTGAGCCCCAGTCCGAGACCGTGTGGCGTCAGGCCGACAAGTATGACGTCCCGCGTATCTGCTTCATCAACAAGATGGACAAGATGGGCGCCGACTTCTACTTCTCGGTTGGTACAATCCGCGACCGCCTGCACGCGACCCCGATCGTCATGCAGCTGCCGATGGGTGCCGAGAACGACTTCGTCGGCAACATCGACCTGCTGACCATGGAGGCCCTGACCTACCCGGCCAAGGACGACAAGGGCAACGACACGCTCGGCTCCATCGTCGAGCGCGGCCCGATTCCCGCCGAATACCAGGAAAAGGCTGAAGAGTACCGCGAGGCGCTCGTTGAGGCCGCCGCCGAGGGCTCCGATGAGCTGACCGAGGCCTACCTGGAGAACGGCGAGCTCACGATCGAGCAGATCAAGGAAGGCATCCGCCTCCTGACCATCTCCTCGCGCGCGTTCCCCGTCTACTGCGGTACCGCTCTGCGCAACATGGGCGTGCAGCCCGTCCTCGACGCCGTCGTGGACTTCCTGCCCTCCCCGCTCGACATCGGCGACGTTCGCGGCTTCCTCCCCGGCTCTGAGACCGAGGAAGAGACCGAGGTCCGTAAGCCCGACGAGAACGAGCCCTTCTCGGCTCTGGCGTTCAAGATCGCCGCTCACCCCTTCTACGGCAAGCTCACCTTCATCCGCGTGTACTCCGGTAAGGTCGAGTCCGGTTCCCAGGTCCTCAACTCGACCAAGGGCAAGAAGGAGCGCATCGGCAAGATCTTCCAGATGCACTCCAACAAGGAGAACCCCGTCGACGTGGCACACGCTGGTCACATCTACGCGGTCATCGGCCTGAAGGACACGACCACGGGTGACACGCTTGCCGCTATCGACAAGCCGATCGTCCTCGAGTCGATGACCTTCCCCGCCCCCGTTATCCAGGTCGCCGTCGAGCCCAAGTCGAAGGCCGACCAGGAAAAGATGGGCGTCGCCATCCAGAAGCTGGCGGAAGAGGACCCGACGTTCACCGTCGAGCTCGACGCCGAGACCGGCCAGACCATCATCGGTGGTATGGGTGAGCTCCACCTCGACATCATCGTCGACCGTATGCGTCGCGAGTTCAAGGTCGAGGCCAACGTGGGTAACCCGATGGTTGCCTACCGCGAGACCATCCGCAAGAAGGTCGAGAAGTACGAGTACACGCACAAGAAGCAGACCGGTGGTTCCGGCCAGTTCGCGCGTGTCATCATCGCCCTGGAGCCCCTCCCGGCCGACTCCGAGGAAGAGTACATGTTCGAGGACAAGGTCACCGGTGGCCGCGTTCCTCGCGAGTACATTCCGTCGGTCGATGCGGGCATCAAGGACGCCATGCAGTCCGGCGTTCTCGCCGGCTACCCGATGGTTGACATCAAGGCCACGCTGCTCGACGGCGCCTACCACGAGGTTGACTCCTCCGAAATGGCGTTCAAGGTCGCGGGCTCGATGGCGCTGAAGGAAGCCGCCAAGAAGGCTAACCCCGTCCTCCTCGAGCCGATCATGGCCGTCGAGGTTCGTACTCCCGAGGAGTACATGGGCGACGTCATCGGCGACCTCAACTCTCGTCGTGGCCAGATCTCGTCGATGGACGAGCAGCACGGCGTGCGCGTCGTCAAGGCTCAGGTGCCGCTGTCCGAGATGTTCGGATACGTCGGCGACCTGCGCTCCAAGACGCAGGGCCGCGCTGTCTACTCCATGGAGTTCGACAGCTACGCCGAGGTTCCGCGCGCCGTCGCGGACGAGATCGTCGGCAAGTCTCGGGGCAACTGAGTCCCACCGGGGGCTCGCGGGGCAGGTCACCTGCCCTGCGAGCCGCCTCACACACAAGTAAACCCAGTAGGTCTCAAGCCCCAGTGGTGTTAAAGTGGCACCTAGCCGTAGGCTGAGAATATCTACCCGAGTCCAGGAGGACACAAGTGGCGAAGGCCAAGTTTGAGCGCACCAAGCCGCACGTCAACATCGGCACGATTGGTCACGTTGACCACGGCAAGACGACGCTGACGGCAGCTATCACCAAGGTGCTGCACGATAAGTACCCCGATCTGAACGAGTACACCCCCTTCGATCAGGTCGACAACGCTCCCGAGGAGCGCGATCGTGGTATCACGATCAACGTCTCCCACGTCGAGTACCAGACCGAGAAGCGCCACTACGCGCACGTTGACGCCCCCGGCCACGCCGACTACGTCAAGAACATGATCACCGGTGCGGCCCAGATGGACGGCGCGATCCTCGTTGTCGCCGCCACCGACGGCCCCATGGCCCAGACCCGCGAGCACGTTCTGCTCGCCCGTCAGGTCGGCGTCCCCACGATCCTCGTCGCACTGAACAAGTCCGACATGGTCGACGACGAAGAGATGATGGAACTGGTTGAGGAAGAGGTGCGCGACCTGCTCGAGTCCCAGGACTTCGACCGCGACGCCCCGATCATCCAGGTGTCCGCTCTCAAGGCCCTCGAGGGCGACCCCGAGTGGGTTGCCAAGGTCGAGGAGCTCATGGACGCGGTGGACGAGTACATCCCCACCCCCGAGCGTGACATGGACAAGCCGTTCCTCATGCCCATCGAGGACGTCTTCACGATCACCGGCCGTGGCACGGTTGTCACCGGTCGTGTTGAGCGTGGCAAGCTGCCCATCAACTCCGAGGTCGAGATCCTCGGTATCCGTGAGCCCCAGAAGACCACGGTTACCGGCATCGAGATGTTCCACAAGTCCATGGACGAGGCCTGGGCTGGCGAGAACTGTGGTCTGCTGCTGCGTGGCACCAAGCGCGACGAGGTCGAGCGTGGCCAGGTTGTGGCCGTCCCCGGCTCCATCACGCCCCACACCGAGTTCGAGGGCCAGGTCTACATCCTCAAGAAGGAAGAGGGCGGCCGTCACAACCCCTTCTTCTCGAACTACCGTCCGCAGTTCTACTTCCGTACCACGGACGTGACCGGCGTCATCACCCTCCCCGAGGGCACCGACATGGTCATGCCTGGCGACACCACCGAGATCTCCGTCGAGCTGATCCAGCCGATCGCTATGGAGCCCGGCCTCGGCTTTGCCATCCGTGAGGGTGGCCGCACCGTTGGTTCCGGTCGTGTCACCAAGATCCTGAAGTGACTTTGTTGATCGCCTAGCGATCGCTGAATCTTCAGCAGAGCAGGTCCGCTCGTTTGAGCGGGCCTGCTCTTTTTCATTGCAATTGCCGAGGCCGCGGCTGGTTTCCTTGTGTGGTAGTCGTGCAGGTGCGGGGGCAACCGACGCGGCGAGGGAGAGCCAAAGCGGGGCGGTGGTAGTCGTGCAGGTGCGGGGGGCAGTTGCGCTAAGAGAACGGAGTATGAAATGATACTTACCGTGAAATCCTTCAGCACCGCGAAGCGCCGTTTCAAGGCGCCCTTTATGGTTCTTCTCCTCGCTCTGAGTTTGCTTCTGCCAGGAGTGTTGCCCCCTCCTGTAGCCTTCGCCGCAGGCGGACTCAATCTCGACCTATTCTTGGGAACTTACGATGGGCTCAAGGCCTATGCGAGCGGTGACCCGAATCCAACGCAGAAGTTGGACTACTGGTCTGGTGAGTCAGTCCCGGCGGTCGCCCAGATCGCGGCATCGGGAGAGGACTCCGCCACCGCGCAAGACGTCGCACTCACCCTCACGGTTCCCAAGGTGCGCGACGCGGAGGGCGAGCTACTGATTTCGACCCCGGCGTTCGTGGATTCCGAGCTTGCTGTACAGGCCGGGGGCGGCACGGCCCGCTCGGAAACAGAGGATGCGTGGATCCTGACGTATACGTTCCCGAGCATGAAGGGCGGTCAGTTCAGCCAGTTGCCCTTCAATTTCTCCTTCCTTGATGGCATCACGCCGAATGGGACAACTGTAACGCCGACGATCGAGCTGAAGGTCGGCGAGGTCACGACGGATACGAAGTCGATCACGTTTACCGCGAAGTCGAGTGACGCCAATCAGGTCCGCCAGATCTTCCGCAACATGGGGGAATATCTTCAGGACAACAAGGTGGATGTCCTTGATGAGAACAATCAGAAGATTGGGGTCACCAAGTTTTACAGTGATACTCGGACCGACCACACGCCAGCGGCGGGTCTCACCACGTACTTCGGCGTGTGCACGCACTCATCAAAGGACGCGTCAACGGACGCAAATCATGGCAATTACCAGTACCATACGATGACGTACGATGTCACCCTCCCCGAGGGGGCTGACGCCGTTAAAACGCTAGCTGTGGGGGCGACGCTCAACGGCGATTGGGCGTGGGTGGATGACACGCATCGGGTCATGCGCATTATTCGCTCGTACTGGCATAACTGGACGGTGTGCGAGAAGAATAATGATCATTACGACTACGAGCTGATCTATAGGAACGCACCCACCGTCGACGCTGATGGCAGTGCTCATCGTTACACGCCTGTCGTTCATGCCACGGCCGACATGGGACTGGCGACGGAGCAGGACGCCGGTACCGCGCAGCTGAGCCACATCTTCGTCGAACAGGTCGTCCCCTTCAACGGGACATCCCGCGTTGTTCAAGGTAAGGCGCTTTTTGGGCATAGCTACGACAACTGGCACTACGACAATGCCTCAGACGGCCATCTGACGATTGATGGCGACACTATCGAATACACTTGGGCCGGCAGGTTGCTAACGCGGATGTCCAAGGTGACGGGTGTCGCGCCCGGAGTCATGGCCTCCGATGAGTATCCTGAGGATCTCCCGGGCTTTCGCTGGGCATTGGAAGTCAGCCAAGACAATAATGGTTCCAGCTACACGGATAAGACCGGAGGAACGCACCACTTCGTCCACGAGGTCGTCGACACGGACCTCGACCCGCGTCTGTATTACCAGCAGTTCGATTTCTTTAGCACGCGTCAAGCGGCTGAGTACGTCTTGGCTAGCAGGGGATCCGCGCTGACCGTGGATGAAATCAAAGCCCGGATCAATGCCACCGGAAACCACCTCTACGGCGTCAAACGGGACGGCACCGAGGTGGAGATCGCAAAGGACCTCGACTACGGCGACCGCGTCGCGATCAATGACACCGCACGCGAGTACACCAAGCTACGATTGGTCTTCGATACCCCGCTCGAACTGGACAACTATCGCGCCTTTTTCTACGTCAGGGCGTTCCCAACGGATGCGGAGCTGACGAAGTGGAAGAGTGGCTACTACACCGAGAAGCAACTGTACGCGAATGAGATGTCGTCGACCGTCACACAGGGGAGCGCCGACGGTCAGGTCGTGCAGTCCCTGAAAGACGGCGCCGAAATGTGGGACAATCAGAAGTCGAACAACAACGCCGTCGTGTGGCCGCTCACGCCCAAAGTCACCACTAGGCTTAGCAGGCCTGCGCGTGCGGACGTCAATCCGCCCAGCAACGGGAACCCCGATTGGTGGAGCGGCCCGTGGTGGACGACGGATGATGGAGAGGCGACGTATTCGCGCTGCACGGGCGTGGCAGCCGACAATCTCACCCCGAAGACATGCTCCCGACTGAAGACTCTCGAGATTTCCAGTAATCCGAAGCCAGACTGGGGAAGCGTGACGCGCACTCTGAAGAATGTTCGCCAAGTCCTCCTCCTTCCCCCCGGAGTCAACTACGTCCGCACTGACAGCACCCAGATCGCGCGCGATCTGGACGCGACTGCGCGAACACCGAAGATCGTGAGGGATTACAAGGGCACGGGTCGGACGGCGCTCATCTACTCCTACGGCGACATCGACTACACGCAGCCCAAGTACGGGCTCTCGGACAGCGTGGCGACCTTCGTCACCGTCGATATGACCCTCTATGCGAACCTTGGTGTCAACACCTTCGACGCATATACGGTGTGGGACGGACCAGAGTCCGTTCAACCGACGGCCGACACGGCTCTCATCGATTCCCTTGATTTCGATGACGACGGTGCGACCGATGACAAGGTATCGCACACGACGATCGGAGTACGGCTCATCGCGCCCTCGGAGATCATCAGCAAGATCGAGACCTCTCTCAACGGAGAATCGGACTGGACGCTGTCGGCTCCGGCACAGGATCTGGGTTCGCCCGTTTACTACCGGCTGAGCGTCATGAACAACTCGTTGACGCCAACTTCGACGGTGAGTTTGCTCTCCGTCCTGCCCAGTACGACAGACCACAAGATCGTTTCCGATAGGGACGGCACATATGCTCACCGCGACTGGGAGTCGACGGCGACCGACGGCGAGACGGCGCTGAGCGGACATTCCTCCGCGTTCCGCACGCCGCTGACGGGTCCTGCCTCTAAGGTCCTCGTCGAAAGCGAGACGGGCACGAAAGACGCTTCCGACCGGGTGACTGTTCTGTATTCGGTGACAGAGCAGGGGACTGACCTTGCTTCGGTCGTCAATGCTCAGTGGTACACCGCTGAGGAGATCCCCGAGCACGGAGGATGGACTGCGGTGACCGCGGTGAAGGCGGACCTGAAGCCGGGGGAGGTGCTCGACTCCAAGGAGACGCTGCGGGTCATCCTGCCGGCGCGGATTCCGGTCCAACCTGCGACCACGCTCAACTCGAACTTCAAGGACGGAAAGTTGGCTGTGGCCTCCGTCGCCCTCGCGGGTTCAGGCGCATCATATGTGGAGGCGAACGACGTCACCGTCTCGACGGATCGCTACA
Source organism: Pauljensenia sp. 20925_1_27 (assembly GCF_041432835.1). NCBI lineage: Bacteria > Bacillati > Actinomycetota > Actinomycetes > Actinomycetales > Actinomycetaceae > Pauljensenia > Pauljensenia sp. 20925_1_27. Next base: position 3,213 of record NZ_JAPWAH010000019.1, on the reverse strand, counting down.
GTGCGCGCGGTGCCGTGTTCCGTGACCTCAATGCGAACGGCGTGAAGGACGCTGGCGAGCGCTTCCTCCCGGACCAATCCTGGACGATGGTGAAGAGCGACGGCTCCAAAGTGTCTAACCCCGGGTACGAAGACTCGGAAGCATCGGGTACCACGGTCGACACCAAGGCGCCGGCTGCCATCGTCGGATCGCACACCTCCACAGACCCGACCCTGCAACTCGCCGATCCGGAACTGTCTTCATCGCCGGTGTACCCGCGTGGCACCTATGCCCTCGCGTTCACCAAGCCCGACGCGATGAGCTGGTCGCCGAAGCCGACCTCACCGGGTGACGCAACGGTTGTCAACTCGGCGGACGAGAACGGACGCACGGACCTCTTCGATCTCAACCCCGTGACCCGCACGGCAACGAGATACGCCGGAGTTGTTGGCACGCGTGATCTTGAGATCACGAAGACAGCAAAAGACACAGGGCAGGCCCAAGAGGGCGTCGCCTTCACTCTGACATTCAAAGGCTGGTTGGATTCAGAGGCACCGACGCAGACAGTTAACCCGGCTCAGACACAGTGGACGGGAACAACCGACGCGAACGGCGCGCTCACATTCGCAAACCTGCCGTACGGAACGTACACCCTCCACGAAGGCGAACCGCTCACGGGCTATGCGCGGGTGGCGGATCAGACCGTCACTATTGACGCGACGGGAGCCACCATTACCGGAGGCGTTGTTTCTCCCATTGCGCTTGCTGTTGCCGATCCTCGCGCCGAGGGGACGGTGACGGTGACGAAGACCGACGACTACCAGCAGCCGCTCGCAGGAGTCACCTTCGGCCTCTTCCCCGTTGACGCGAACGGTGCTACCGCATCGGCTCCGGCATTCACCGCAACAACAGGTGACGATGGTCGAGCCCAGTTCACCAACGTTCCGTGGGCGAAATACGTCCTTCGGGAGCTTTCCGGAAAGGACGGATACGTCAAGGCCGAAGGCGATCTCAAGACGTTCGAGCTTGGAGGCCCCAGCTGTGACGCCGGTACGGTCGTCAACGAACGGATCGACGGTACGGTGTCGGTAAAGAAGGTCGACGAAACCGGTGATGCTCTCGCAGGGGCGACCTTCGGTCTGTTCCCGGTTGATGCGTCCGGCGTCGCTGCGTCGGTGCCGGTCATGAGTGCCACAAGCGGATCCGATGGGGTCGCGACGTTCACGAACGTCCACTGGGGCGTATATCAGGTCAAGGAGACGTCCGCGCCGGAAGGCTACACGCTGTCTGATACGGCGCTGACCGTGACGGTTGACGCCCAACACCTGACGGTCGCAGCGGGTACCGTCACCGACCGACCGATCACAGGCACGATCATCCTCACCAAGACCTCAGACGACGGCACGCCACTTGCAGGCGTCGAGTTCGCCCTCTACCCGGTGACCAAGGGACCCGACGGTTCAACGACGGTCGCAGACGTTCCCGCGATGCGTGCCCTGTCCGACGCCAACGGCCGTGTCTCCTTTGATTCCGTGCGCTACGGAATGTACGAACTACGTGAGACAAAGGGCCTGCCCGGGTACCTGACGATGGAAAAGCCTCTCGGCGTCGTCGTCACCGCAGATGGAGCGACGATTGACCTTGGCCAGGTTGTCAACACCGCCGAGCGTGGTGCGATCCGCCTCCTCAAGACCGATGCGAAGACTGGCGATCCGCTTGCGGGTGCGACCTTCGCGATCTATCGAGTCGCAGAGGACGGAACCGTGGCCGAAGAACCGAGCGATACGCAGGTCAGCGGCGCAGACGGCATCGTCTCGTTTGAAAACCTCACCGTCGGCGATTATGCAATCCGTGAAACGAACGCACCCACCGGCTGGCTGGTATCCACCGACACCATCTCGGCAAAGGTCAGTGCAGACGGGCAAGTCGTTGACGCGGGGCGCGTGAACGACGAACGTATTCGAGCTGACATCATCGCCCATAAGGTCGATTCTCAAACGCACGCGGGTCTCGCCGGAGCAACATTTGCTCTTGAACGTGAAGGTCAGCAGATCGCGACGGCGACCTCCGACGCCGACGGACTCGTTACCTTCAAAGACATCGAATACGGAACCTACACGATTCGCGAGGAGCGAGCGCCTCGCGGATACGCACTCTCTGAAACCCGACTCACGGCTGTGGTCTCGCAAAACGGCGTGTTTGTCGATGCGGGGACGATTGAGAATCAGCTCGTCGTCGAGCAGTCCGCCTTGGCGCGAACCGGAATGGACGCCGAAGTTGTAGGATTGGCAGGTTTTGTGGGCGCGATCGGAATCGGTATTCTGCTCGGTGTCAGACGCAGGCGAGTTTCGTAATCACCGCTCGGAGGGCATGCGGAGTACCCAGCAGGGCTGCGCGTGCCCTCCGACACAGTCATCAATACAGTGCGGGAACGCCTTGGACGTGCTTTCGCCGAGTGGCGCAATCCGCCAGCCATAGACCGCAGGAACATCAACTAGGAGAAATCATGAACATCACAAAACCCGCCTGGCGGCGGCGAGTGGCGATGGCGTGCGTCGGTGCGCTTGCTGCGCTCGGCTGCACGACGGTAGGAGATGCCGCGCACGCTGCAGCCGATCTGCCGGCCGCGCAGTTCGCCTCGGTATCGGGTTCGGGCGCGTGCGCAGCAAACGAGCAGGCCCCGGCGACGTACACCGGCACGTTCGCCGCGAAGCTTCAAATGACCGAGCTGCTCAAGCCCTTCGAAACCAAGGTGAAGAGCGAGGCAAATCTCGGTCACTTCCCGTGGGACAAGGAGACGGTGTCGACGACTGCCTCGTTCTACTACACCGTGACCTTCCCGCAGGGAACGACGGTTCAGACCGCGAGCGCCTCGGAGTCCTCGTCGATGATCGCGTCGGTGACTGAATCTGCGGTGAGCTCCGACTCCCTTACCCACACATTCAAGATCAAGCTCAACGACGTAAATTGGGCCGAGATCTACGCGGCCTACCAGCAGGATATGTCCAACCCGTCGGCTCACACGGTCGACGTGACGATTCCCTACTCCATCGCCGCCAATTCGGCCGATGAAGCCAAAGCAATCGCCGCTAGGAATGTCACCGCCACTGGCTTCTTCTCATTCTACCCGTCCCGCAGCTGGGCATGGCTTCCCGACACCCTGCAGACCTTCAACATGGACGCGTTCAGCGCGCCGGTTGCTTCCGACATGAGCGATTTCCCGTGCTTGACACC
>NZ_JAPWAH010000018.1:0-42269 GCF_041432835.1 Pauljensenia sp. 20925_1_27 | reverse complement strand
GTGATGGTGCGTGTGGCGTTGGGGTAGGGGCCGTCGAAGCGTGAGCGCCACCCGTTGGGCGGGGTGTAGTAGTGGCGGATGAGCCTGGGGTCCTTGTTGGGGTCCATGCCCTTTTCGAAGGCCATTCCTTGGTAGGCGGTGATGGTGTGTGGGGTGTCGTCTCCCCAGTCCCATTCGTAGTTGGTGGCTTTTAGGGTGATGGTGATGTCGTGTCCGAGCAGGTTGATGACGTGAGTCTGGGTCGGGTTGGTGGCTGAGACGAGGGTGGGGATGTACTTGTTCGTGTACGAGACGCCATTGGGACGCTTGCGCAAGCCAGCACCGTCAGCGTGGATGAGTGTGGATGCGGCCAACAGAATCTCGCGAGTCGTGGGCACAGCCTCGGAGTCACGGGTAAACCCTGCCATGGCAAGTTCGGGTGGGAGAGTGCAGTCTTCGTCAGATACTCGTGCGTCGTTGGGTGCGGTTCCGATTGAAACTGAGGCACACTTTGCCCAATCCCAGTAACGCTTAGCCTCATCAGGAATCGATAATTCGGCGGTATACAGCGCCCGTTGATCACTGACGGCTGATGGGCTATTGGATGACTGCTGATGTCCAGGAGTTTGTGCTGGCTGATGATCGTTTGCGTATGCTTCTGCAGCGTCTTGCTGTCCTGTACTGCACATTCCAAATTGCGAACTTTCACTACCGGAACACGAACTCGGAGTTGGGTACGACGTATCGTTGGCCAATGTGGCAGGAACAACAGCATATAGGCTTGTTGCTGTGAGAATCGTTATGCCAATACTCGGCACTCTATTTTTCTTCATAGTCCGAGATGCTCCCCTCGGTAGCAATCCAGCGTCCTTCTTTCCATGTCATAAATAGAACTACTCGCACATCAAACGGGGAGTCACTGACAATAATTCGTTGTCCCATGCATGCTGTTCCGTTGGTAGTTGCAACCTTGAAGATGACGCCAATGCTATCGGGTTGCGCATCCCATTTTGAATCTGTAATTGGTTCAACAGATAGGATGCCTGTAATGGATGACGTATTACCATAGACCCAACCATTTCTATAAGCCGTATTGACGCTATCGATAGTTGAATCATGGAACTTAACTCCGGCCTCAGTTATATCTGCAAAGGGCTGAGTATCACCGGTGTTCCACGCGTATGTGAGTGTCTCAACGACGTACTCGGCTGCGAGTTCTGCACCTCGTTCGGTGTTTTCCTTGGCTTCGTCGGGTAACTCAGGCTTGGTGTAGGTGTCTGCGGCGTATTGGGTGGGGCGTACGAGGACGCCGTCGGGGCCGATCTGGTAGCCGCCAGACATGGCCGCCTCGCTCGACACTGATGGTGCGGGTGTGGGCTGCGTGGCGGGGGTTGTGGCCGCGACGCTGGGTTTTTCGCCCCAGGCGTGCCACCAGCCTTCGGCGACGCCGTTGATGTAGACGGCGAAGATGGCTCCGGCGGCGAGGCACACGTAGACCACGCGCATCGTCCAATAGAACGGCTCGACGTGCAGCCACGCCCAAAGCCGGGGATGAGCCCCCGCGGGCGGGTTGTCGTCACCAACCCCCGGCCCGGCTGTGGCCCCGAAGCCCGCGTCCTGTCGCGCGGCGTCGCGCCGCAGCTGATCCTCATCCTCGGTGTCGAGGTGGTCGAATAATGGTGGAACCGTCATGGCGTTGTACTCCTCCACGGTGAGGTGCCCTGCGGCGTACCCCCGTCGTTGGGAGCGCGCCCTACTGTTTCAGGGTACGCGCAGAACCAGCACGAAACACTAAGAATGCTGCGCAACCATCACGCACATCCTCCCATCCGCATTCCCGAAACCGCACGGATGTGCATGCCTGGCCCCGGCCTCGTCGTGAGATGTGGGTACGGGAGCTCTCCCGGTTTGTCAGGGAGCGATGATGTTGAGTTGCAGTCTCCCAAATGGCTGCGTTGTGCCCGCTCCGTGCGATATGGTTATCGAAAAATGAAGCGGTGTCGCTTAACGAGGCTTGGAAAGACGGGTCGCGTGGTTGCTCGATGTGGTGGTCGATCTGCCGCATCGGAATTTACGCCCAGAGGGGCACCGCTCAAACAAATGCGGCTCTCGAGGAAGAGAGGCCTTCCGTGGAGACACAAGGAGAAAAGTATGGAAGCCATCGATGAGTTGATTAGTGCTGCGCAGACCTTCTACGACGATGCGCGCGCGAATGAGAATGGGCGCTCCCGCTCGTGGGAGCATTGCTATCGCGTGTTTCGAGATGCGCGGACCGACTCGTCCCCGGACTTCGACTATTTGAGCCTGCACCTCGCTTTCTACCTGGCGAGCTGGGGGATGTATCGGGGTTCGTCCTTCCTGCTTCAGAAGGACTACAAGGTGCTTGTGCCCGTCGTAGAGGAGATCCTGAAGTCCGAATATGACTGCCTGTTTGGGGTCGCGTGTGGGGATCTGCGGGAGGACGAGGTTCAGGACAGGCTCGAGGAGCTGAACATATTCATCGCCGCCCATTTCGGGCCGATACGCGATGAGGTCGCCGGGCGTAAGGTTGTGTCTTCTGTGTCGCCGGTCCTCATCACGAAAATACTCATGGGAACGCTCGGGTGCGTGCCCGCGTATGACAGGTTCTTTCAGGATGGCGTTGCGACATACAAGGTGACGACTCAGGAATACAGCCCGGGGTCGATCCGTAAACTTGTGGATTTTTACGAGGAGCACAACGACCGCCTCGAGGAAGCGCGGCGCGGAATGCGGACTGATGACCTCATCTATCCGCAGATGAAGCTGCTCGACATGGGGTTTTGGCAGGTTGGGTTTGAGGCGAGCTTGGGTGTCTAAAAGGCGCTGACGTACATCTCATCAGAGTCAATGCGCATCGGGCGTGTTAGTGGCGATAAGTTGATCGATTAAATTGTTTAACGCTTGACTAACTCATAGCTTGCCGTGGGCTGTTCATGGTTTGACACTTGTGTGGGTGGTGTAATCACCGGTGATAAAGTGTCTATGAGACTGTCGATGCGGACATGATCCGACTAACGAAGGAGTAGTCATGGAATGGGTTGATTTTTTTGCAAAGTGCTTTGGTGCCCTTGTGGCGCTTGGAACGTTCCTCAAGGTAGGGGCTGAATTGTATGCAAAATTGAGGAACGGTTCCGAATTTGGATTATGGTTTGGTCGTCGCCGTAAGATGAAGGGGTTGAGGTATGCGAGCGTATTTCAAAAGCGTGGTGCTCTCAGTTCCAAAAATGAAACACTAAATTCTGTGAAGAAGAACTTAACATTTGAAATTGCAAAAGATCTCATTCATTCATATATTCTTGATAAGCGTGCAAGTCGATTTAGTAGGAATACTCGGGATCAACTTGTGGCGCTGATTATTGCATTTCTAGTATTTGTTATTCTTACGTCGATCACAGCATTGCAGAAAATTGTAACACCTGTGCCTGAGAAGCAGCAGTTTATTGATGCTGCAATTTATTTGCTTTGGTGTTCTGCTTATGCTTTTTTGGGAATGTTGCTAATGGTGATGGTGCTCTTATACTGGCGCCTTGGATGTGACATTCGAAGTGCGGCTGCGGCTCTCCGATACAATGTGGAACGTGTTCCGCTTGCTGCGATTCCATACTGCGTTGAGCAAGGTAAAGACTATATCTTCCTTGATGCGACCATCCGAAAGCGCCATCAAGTCCCCTTCATGGGTACGACAGATCGTGTGCAGATGCTTCTTGATCATGGTGCTATGACCGATGAGGTTGCGACTCTGCAGAAGTCTGAAGCCAAACAAATCAAGGCTGATGACTACGATGAAGTTGCCGGTCAGCTCGTCGATTCCTTCCTCTCAAAGGCTTCGATACGCGACAGTGAGCTCGTCTGTTTCGTCTTCTCGCAGGCAGGTATCTCCGCAGTTCTCGTCACGCAGCTGTTGCAAAGTAAGGGGTTACGAGCGTTCTACATTGGCCAAACCAATGGCTGTCAGTCTGAGGTTAGGGAGACTATCAGAGAGATTCGTATGCTCCGTGAGAGTGGACTTATCTGAGTCGCTCCGGGCTTCGGTGGCGTGCTGAATGAAAACGGATCGACGGGCGACCGCCCGGATCAAGACAGAATGTTGACGCTGGCAGGGCGACGACTTTAGCTGCTTGCGGCATGGCGGGGTGGTCAGTGGAGAGTATCCGTTTCTCCGGCTGCGGATTGGGTGGTGCAGCATGACCACCGCACGTAGGCGCAACAAACCCGATACGTGACAGTGGCGGTGAGGCCCTAAGAACCTCACCGCCACTTGTCGTTCACTGACGTGCGCCCTTTGGAACCGCGGACCGCTGGCCTCTCAGGCTCGGAGGCAGTACGCCCACGGAACGAGCCCGTACGTCCGCGCGGAACTCAGTTCTGCGCCTCCGGAATCTCAAGGGGTGGCAGCGTCGCCAGGAGCTCCTGGGTGCGCATCGAGACGGTGACCAGGCGCTTGATCAGGTCCACGACCGCGTCGGGGCGGCCCTGCTCGCGCAGGAAATCGTTCGGGTCGTTGACGATGCCCGACGCCTTGTCCGTCTTCACGTGGTAGCGGTCGATGATCCACTCGAGTGGGCTCCGGCCCGAAATCGAATAGCCCTGCGCCTCGGCCGGAATGCCCGTCAGCGTCACGTAGTCGTTGTACTCCAAGCGCGTGAAGTCCTTATCGCGGCGCCCCAGCTTCGGGAAACGCATCTTGCGCTCGCCGATCCGGTAGCGCTCCCACGGGTCCGCAGGCGCGTGCAGGCCCGCCTCCTCCTGCACCGACGGATATGGCTCCACCCGCTCGTAGTTCACGTGCAGGTCCGCCAGCTCACGGCCCACGCTCGCATACGTGTGGAAACCCGCCGCACGAGGAATATGCGGCAGCATCTTCTTCAAATCATCCTCGTAGCGCTCCCGATACTCCGGGTGATGCAGCAGCGCATACACGTAGAAGAAAATGTCCTCCTTTGTGATCCCCGCATCCCCGTAGTGCTCCCGGTACGAGGCCAGCGTCGCGTCCGTCACGTTATCGACGCGGCGATACCCGTCCAGGATCACCGGAATCTGGTCGCCGACAGGCCGCGAGAAATCCAGGGACGAGGCCGTGGCCGCCCCATCCGAGCTGCTCTCCGAGGAGGTCGCCAGGTCGGCGAACAGGTCGGGTTCGCTCCCGGAGGTGGGGGAGAGGGGCTCCCAGGTGTAGAGAGCGAACATTTGGTTTCCGCCGTTAGGGGTTACGGCAGGTATTAGCGTGTAAACAATTGGCGAAAATTGTGCTGCTGATGGTCCTGCAGGTAAAACAAGAGTGATGTTCTGGTGTGCTTCTGTTGGGAAAAATTGGGGAACCTGGTTCGTGTATTCAATTAGATCTGAAGACCAATAAAGATATTGTCGGATGTATGGTCGATATGCGCATTGCCGGATAGATCCATTATCTTGTTTGAGTTGCTTATTCTGTTCGTAACGTCTTCTTAGGGAGCGTGTCCATGAGATCTTGGTGGCATCAAAATCAGGTTCATTCTTTTTGATTCCTTCGTTATAATTTGTAATTAACTTGCATATGTTGGTGATGATGTTGTCTGCGGAAAAACCGCAGCACCATGCATCTCGATTAGTTTGGAGCCCAGCAGAATACTGTCGGAATACGGCGGGCGTTGATTCTTTGCCTTTCAGCGTCTTGTTTCCAATCTCCTGGAAGGTTGCGAAGCGCTCGTCGCGAGAGCTGATCCAGTCGCCGTGCTGGTTGGGCGTGACCGGTCGGAACGCATCCACCCCACTGATCCCCTCGATCGATCCGTAGGCACCGATCTGGTCGAGCTTCTCCTGTCGTGTCGCGTAGTCCTCCGCCTCCGCGTAGAAGATTTCCGCGATACCTGTGTGTGCTGGGTCTTTGATGAGCACACTAATTGCGACACCCGTCATGATGGGGAAGATGTTTCCACCTTCACGTTTTGCGGCATCTCCCATTTTTCCTCGGATACCGCCACGCAGGTTATAGATGAAGATCTGCGAGAACTCTTCCTGCAGCGACAGGCGAACGCCGTCAGCAGAATTGCCATCTACGAAAGAGCTGTTGGAGATGAAAGCGATGACTCCTCGCTCCCCGATGCGGTCCGATGCCCAGCGCAGGGCACGGAAGTAGGAGTCGTACAGGCTGTTCTTGTTTGCTCCGGTTGACTGAGCTGCGTAAGTATCCGCAATACGCTCGTCCAGGCGCGGGTACGCCAGGTTCTGGTTGTTGTCGTTCGCGCTGTTCTGGCCTGCTGAGTACGGCGGATTCATCACGATGACCGTGATTGCCGAGTCCTTCTCCGCCTTCGCGCGCTCGTTGTTGGCCGCCAGGCCCTCGAAGTCCTCGGTGATCGTGCCGTCGCCCTCGTGCAGCTGGAAGGTGTCCGTCAGCGTCATGCCCGGGAACTCGACGTAGCCCTCGTCCACGCCCTGTTCGGCGCGTACCTGGTGGTAGACCTGCTCGATGTTGATCGATGCGATGTAGTAGGAGAGCAGCACGAACTCGTTCGCGAAGATCTCGTTCTTGTACTTGTGTTCCAGAGACTCGGGCGGGATGACACCCAGCTGCAGCAGGCGCGCCACGAACGTACCCGTGCCCGCGAAAGGTTCGATGATGGCCACGCCCGGATCCCCCAGGCTCTGGCCGAATGCTGTGCGCATCGCGTCATCCGCGCTGCGAATGATGAAGTCGACGACCTCGACGGGCGTGAAGACGATGCCCAGGCGCTCACTCATGCGCGGGAAGGCTTGGGAGAAGAAGCGATCATAGAGCGTGCGCATGATCTCCTGCTTACCCGCCAGGGTGTGCACGGCCTCAATGCGCTCGACCATCGCCCGATAGAAGGAATCCAGCTCGCGGCGCTCGTTTTCGAACATCGAGTGTGACGCCAGCATCTCTACGATCGTGTTCATCGCGCGGCTCACCGGGTTCTGCTTCGAGAACGAATGATCCGGGAACATCGCGTCGAACAGCGGGGCCGTCAGGATGTGCTGGGCCAGCATCTCCACCGCGGACTCGTTGTCCACGGCCGGGTTCAGCGTCGCGCGCAGCGCGTTCACGAACTCCTGGAACGCGTCCTGGCGCTCCGGTTCCTCCAGCAGCCGATCAATAAGGTGAATGTAGCGGTCCGCGACCGTCGCGATGTCCTTGGACCAGTCCTCCCAGTACAGGGACGAGCCCACCTTCTTCACGATCCGGCCGAACACCGACTCCTTCCAATCCGATGGCAGCAGCGTCAGCTGACCCTGGATACCCTGGGCCACCCCGTCCGCGCCGGACCCCGAAGACCCGGCCCCGGCCTCGTCCCCATCGGGCGCACTGCCACCCAGCGGATCGTCCTGCTTCTTCGCCTTCTCGAGGGAGACCTGCTCGACGATGATGTTCTCCGGCCCCTGGCCGTTGAGCTCCATCGAGTTGATCGCCGCGTCCAGGCGCTCGTCGTGGGCACGCAGGGCCTTGAGGACCTGCCACACGACCTGGAAGCGCTTGTTGTCGTCCAGCGCGCGCTCCGGCGCCATGCCCGCCGGCACGGCCACGGGCAGGATGATGTAGCCGAAATCCTTGCCCTCCGCGCGGCGCATCACGCGGCCCACCGCCTGGATGACATCCACCTGCGACTTGCGCGGCGATAGGAAGAGCACCGCGTCCAGCGTGGGCACGTCCACGCCCTCGCTCAGGCAGCGCGCGTTCGTCAGGATGCGGCACACTGGGACCTCGTCCGTGCCCGCGCCCTCGGTCAGCCAGTCCATCTCGCGCGCACGCACCGCCGCGTTCATCGTGCCGTCCACGTGGCGGCACTCGACCTGCAGGTTATCCGATGCATCGTCGTTGCTCAGGTCGCTGAGGCCGAAGGGACCGTTCACCAGGTCCGGGAACTGCGTCGCGACCGCCTTCGAGGCCTTGATGTCCTTGCAGAAGGCCACCGCGCGGCGCATCGGCGCGCGATCCTCGCCGTAGTCCACGTCCGAGCCACGATTCTTGCGCTTGGCCAGCGCGTTCCAGCAGCCCGTCAGCTTCGCGGCCGTGTCGAGGTTCAGCTCGCCGCCCATCTCGGCGATCGCCTGATAGTGCTGCGACACCTCCTCCTCGCTGACCGTCAGGATGATGACCTTATAGTCCGTCAGCAGGTTCTCCTTCACCGCCTGGCCGAAGCCCAGGCGGAAGAACACCGGACCGTAGGTCTCCTGATCGTCCATCGAGGTCAGGATCGCGTCCTTCTCCGACGCCCTATTCTTCGCGTTCTCCGCGAAAATACGCGGCGTCGCCGTCATGTACAGGGTCTTCGCACGGCGAATGAACTCGTTGCTGTGGATCTTCGTGAACGCGCTCTCGTCCTCGCCCGTCAGCGTCGCGCCCGTCGTGCGGTGGGCCTCGTCGCAGATGATCAGGTCGAAATCGCGCCACTCATCGCCCGCGATCTCCTGCGCGCGGTGGATGACCTCGATCGACTGATACGTCGCGAAGACGACCTGCAGGCCCTCCGTCGCGTTATTCGTGTTTAGGGAGTCGGCGAGGCGCTGGCCGTCCGTCGTCGCCGGGATCGGCAGGTCCACCGCCGACTCCTCGGCGGTGTCGTTACGCGCCGACGAGGACACCTTCGTATCCGAACACACCGCCCACGCCGTGAACGCGCCGTCGGCCTCGGCCGCCCAATCATCCAGCGTCTGCTTGAGAAGCGCGAGCGAGGGAACCGCGAACAGGATCCGGGCGGTGCCGCCCTCCTTCTCCACGAACTCGCGCGCGATCGTCAGGGCCGTGAACGTCTTACCCGTGCCGCACGCCATGACCATCGTGCCGCGGTCGTGCTCCTCGAAGCCCGCCATCACCGCGCTGCGCGCACGCACCTGATGGTCTTGCGGAACCTTGCGCTCGCGGGTCTTCGGCGCCTGCGTCGACCCCAGCGAATACGTACGCCAATCAATGTCCGAATCGCGCAGATCCGCCAACGTGATGCGAGAAACCGGGATCTGCTGGCCCTCGATCGCATCCTGCGCGTTCTTGCCCCACGGCGCTCCTGACGTGTCCACGACGATGCGGCGGCCGAAAGGCTCCTTGCCTGATGCCGATAGGAACGAATCGATGTCCGCCTTCTGAATGCGGTGACCCAATGCGTAGAACTTGCACTGAATGGCCACCGGGCCTGCGCTTGGGTCAACCGGGATCGCCACCAGGTCAATGCCGGTGTCGCCCGTGCGGCGCTCCGGCCACTCGCTCCACAAGTAGATTTCCTTGAACTGGTGCGCGAAACGCGCGTCATGGAGCAGGAACTGGCGCGTCAGCTCCTCGAACAACGTGCCCTTCTCGCGCTCGCTCTTCGCGCGCGCACGGTACTCATCCAGCAGGGCATCCAGCGCGGACTTGGAGGAGGCGTTTGGTGAGGTGTTTGCCGAGCCTGGGGTGGCGTCATCTGACAAACGTTCCCGAGCGTGGTGGGTGTCGGTGGAATCCGCTTCCATGCCGGGTAGAGCCATGAAGTCGTCGTCGCGCGCAGCAGTCATGCGACCAAGAATAGCGGGTAATCTACGACACACAAGCTAGTTGGCGTGGCGGGTGGGGGTACAAGGGGATTGTGGGGCGGTGATGGGAAAGTATCCACAAAAAGAAACGCTTTATCGGTTGAGGATTGTGGAAGCGTTTATGATGATACTCGATTCCGGTCGCATCAGATAAGGTGCGGTCTTGAAACCGTGCCAGAAGCATGAAGAATATGGAGTTAATACTTAGAAATGATGCTTAGTGTTGCCTTGATACTTACATGCTTACCTGCGCCTCGCGTCGAGAATCGCCTGAATTTGATGAAAACGTTCGGATAAACCGGAAGCTTCGGCGTAAACATACGTGCCGCGAATTCCGCGAGTCAAAAGCACTCTGTAGACATTTGCCAAATGTCTGCGAAGCTGCTCATCTGTCATTGTCTTACCAAAAAGATTCATGTTCGCTTTCCCGCGACCGTCGCAGTACTGTTGGCGATTAACGCAGTACTTTCCAGAAGAATCTAGTCCAACATTGGGACCAATGATGACACCGGCATAGTTCAGGTCATAGCCTTGAACTGAGTGAATCATCCCAACTTCGTCAGAAGTGACGGCAGAGTGCATCCAAGATGTGGGGTCCCGTTGCCACCTAAATCGCATCTCATCAAGCTCAATGTCGTAGGGTGCATCATCGCCGTAATTACTCTTGCTTACCCATGGCCAATCAAAGCCGGCAAGCATGCGACAAAGCCCATATTCCTTCTCCCGCCTGGATAGAGCAGCTTGCATTTCCTTTAGGTTGGTGAAAATTCTAAAGTCATAGTCGCCAAAGTGGGGCACGTCATTGTCGCTTAGTGGCTTGTCATCGAATATTGCTCTAATGAGAGACATGTATCTATCGGCTTCCGATATCTGCATGCGCATTTGACACGTCAAATGAAAGTAGTGATTACTCCGCTTTGCGTTCGATATGGCCATTTCCCAGTTAGAGGAATCTATGTGAGCTGGTTGAGTTGATTGTTCCATGTCGACCATGAATATGACATTGTTAGAACAGTGTCGCATCCAATCGAGTTGAGTATGTTTATCTCCGTGCGGATCCTCTTCTGGAAATAGATTATTGTTGTATCTGCGAAAGTCGTTGAGCATCTTTCTGTTTGCCTGGAATCCAAATTTGTTAAGAAGATGTGATTCATCCACAATTAGGAGATCGTATTTTTCGTCATTTTCAATGAGTGACTTTGGAATATCAAATGGGGAGAGAACCATTGTCTCATCAAGTCCGTCAATCATCTTGAATACTTGTTTGACTGTGAACCTCAGTGGTGCCGGCGGAATGACGAGGCCGATCTTCAATCGGTGTTGTGATGCACGTGTTTCAGTATCCGCATTTCCGTTGGAGAAAGATATGTATTCGTCGTCTGATGTGTATCCTCTAGAGTAGTCCGCGAAGAGTTTTGTTAGGTAAGTTGCGAGGATAGTCTTTCCTGTGCCTGGTAGTGCCTCGATGATTATTTCTTGGAAGTCCTCGTCTCTTCGCTCGAATCTTTCAATAAGTTGGTCCCAGATTGAATTAGCAACCGCTTCTTGCTCCTGATTAAGTTTTTTGAATGGTGAGTACTTGTAGAGGTCTGAATTTTCGATGTCGAAACGTGATTTGCTGAATATATTATTTTCTTTTCGAAGTATGTCAAATATATCGTTGAAGATTTGGCGGTAGTATGCGCGCTGGTGGTAATTTGCGTCAACAATGCCTCGATTTGCGTTAAGTACCCTTAGTCTTCCGTCTCCTACGAATAGGTCGATCAGGGTTGACTCGAGATCTAAGCAGACCGATTTATTGAATTCATCATGCAGGATAAGATGTGTTAGCTGCAGGCTGCTCTTATGATCGTTTTTCAGGTGCTGCTTCATTCTTTTGCAGTAGTTAAGTGTCTCGCCGACATACACCTCGGTTGAAGAAGTTAGGATGTATACGACGGGCCAGTTTGTCAGCTTTTCGTCAATTGTTGCTACATCTTTGAAGGTTTCGTCATTGAACAGTCTTCGAGTTATTGTGTAGTGCTCATGATTTTGTTTAGCGCCTGTCATGCCCAGCGAATCCTCCTCGTTGAGTGTGTAGAGCTATCATTTTGCGTCTGTCCTAGTTCTGGGGACAGTCAGGTTTGTTTATTTCAGCTCTTGGTCGACGTCGATATCGCTCATGTAGGTGACTATACCTTTGTGTGTCACTTTGTGGCTAAGTGCTATGTGTGCGTGTTCTGATGTTCCCGGTCGCCCGCACCTGCACATCCTCCCGCGCCTGCGCACACAATCGCACAAATGTGCAGTTATGATGCGCATCACCGCACGAGTGTGCGCTGCTCCGGCAAACAATAGAGCGGTTCATCGTAGTCGCTATCGGACTATATTTGTCTGGACTAACATCCCCACCCATACGTCTGACAAATCAGCCCACAACCAGCCCACACACACCCCAAAAACCCGCCCCGGCCTCGTCCCACACGGACCCGGAAAGTGAACGCCACCACCCGCGTGGCCTAGGATTGGGGACACGCCGACGCGCCCCCAAGGACGGGAGCACCCGGCACGCAGCAGCACCGCGCACGCGGCACCGCAGGGCAGGTCCAGCAACGAAGACGGACACGCCAAGCACCACCGCACCCCCGCAGAGCCGCCGCACAACCACAACCTCAACACCGACGTTGATCCACACAGAGGAGACTCCTATGAAGCCCCGCCTCGCAGCTACAGCCCTCGTCGCCGCATCCGCATGCGCCCTCGCCCTCGGCGCCTGCACACCCGGCGACACCGCTCAATCCTCGTCCAGCCCCGCCGCGAAGGGTGGCGGAGACGGCAACTACACGATCGCCGTCGTCCCCAAGGACGCCACCAACCCCTGGTTCGTCCGCATGGAAACCGGCGTCAAGAAGTACGCCGAAGACACCGGCATGAACGCCTTCCAGAAGGGCCCCGCTGAAACCGACGCCACCATGCAGGCCCAGGTCATCCAAGACCTCATCGCCCAAGGCGTCGACGCCATCTGCGTCGTCCCCGTCGACCCCGGCGCCATCGAACCCGTCCTCAAGCAGGCCATGGACGCCGGCATCGTCGTCGTCACTCACGAAGGCGCCTCCCAGCAGAACACGATGTACGACATCGAGGCCTTCAACAACACGGAATACGGCGCGTTCATCATGGACAACCTCGCCGAGGCCATGGGTGAAGAAGGCGTCTACACCACCATGGTCGGCCACGTCACCAACGCCTCCCACAACGAATGGGCAGACGGCGCCGTCGCCCACCAGAAGGAGAAGTACCCCAAGATGACGCTGCTCGAAGCCGAGCCCCGCGTCGAATCCCAGGACAACGGTGAAACCGCCTACCAGACCGCCAAGGAAGTCCTCAAGAAGTACCCCGAAGTCAAGGGCATCCTCGGCACCTCCTCCTTCGACGCACCCGGCACCGCCCGCGCCATCGAAGAACTCGGCCTCAAGGGCAAAGTCTTCACCGCAGGCACGGGCATGCCCGCCGCCAACGCCCAGATCCTCAAGGACGGCTCCGTGTCGACCCTGACCCTCTGGGACCCCGCGGACGCCGGCTACGCCATGGCATCCCTGGCCACCAAGATCCTCAACGGTGAAAAGATCGAAGACGGCGTCAACCTCGGCGTCAAGGGCTACGAATCCATGCACTTCTCCGAAGGCTCCACCAAGGTCCTCGAAGGAAACGGCTGGATCCAGATCACCAAGGACAACGTCGACTCCCTCGGCTTCTAACCGCTTCACCGCACACGACCGCCCGGGTGCCACGGCCTCGTCCCAATGAACGAGGCCGTGGCCGGGCCACCCCAGCGCGCGCACTGACGCTCGCGCACCCCCACGCCCCCGCGGGTACCACACCCGCGGGGGACAGGGGCGGCCCCGGGTCGGCACCACGCGTCGGAAAGGACACCACATGGACACCCCAGTGCTGGCGGTACGACACGTCAGCAAATCCTTCGCAGGCGTGCGAGCCCTGGTCGACATCGACCTTGACATCGCGCCCGGAGAAATCCACTGCCTCGCCGGAGAAAACGGGTCGGGCAAATCCACCCTCATCAAAGTCATCTCCGGAGTCCACACCCCCGAACAGGGCACGGTCTCCATCGGGGGCCGCGACTTCACGCGACTGACACCCGCCGACGCCATCGACGCGGGCGTACGCGTCATCTACCAGGACTTCTCCATCTTCCCCAACCTCTCCGTCATGGAGAACATCGCGCTCGGCAGCGAAGTCGCCGCCGGACGCCGCCTCGTCAACCGCTCGCGCATGCGCGAAGTCGCCCGCAAAGCCGTCGCCAAAATCGGCTTCCAAGTCGACCTCGACGAACTCGTCGGCAACCTCTCCGTCGCCGACAAACAGCTCGTCGCCATCAGCCGCGCACTCATGGGCGACGCGAAACTCATCATCATGGACGAGCCCACGACCGCCCTCACCAAGAAGGAAGTGCGCGCCCTCTTCGACATCGTCGCCGACCTCCAATCGCGCGGCATCGCGATCCTCTTCGTGTCCCACAAGCTCGAAGAAGTCTTCGAAATCGCGCAACGCTTCACCATTCTGAGAAGCGGACACAAGGTCATCACCTGCCCGAAGGAAGAGCTCGACCGCGCCAGCTTCGCCCGCCACATGACCGGGCGCGACTTCGACGAGGAGCGCTATCAGCCCGGCGACATCACCGAGTCCCCGATCCTCGAGGTCGAGGGCGCAACCGTGAGCGGCGCTTTCGCCGACGCCTCCCTGAGCGTGCGACCCGGCGAAATCCTCGGCATCACCGGCCTGCTGGGCTCCGGACGCACCGAACTCGCCATGTCCCTGTTCGGAATGCTCCCCCTCGACTCCGGGCGCATCCGCGTCAAAGGTCAGGATGTCACCCTGCGCGGCGTGCGCGACGCGATCGCCGCCGGCATCGCCTACGTCCCCGAAGACCGACTCACCGAAGGCCTCTTCCTCTCGCGCTCGATCGGCGAAAACATCACGATCTCCGAAATGGAATCCTTCACCAAGGCCCTCGGATTCATCGACAAGAAAGCCATCCGCGACGAAGAGAAGAAGTGGGTGAAGCGCCTCGACGTCGTCACCCCCGACCCGGCCAACGCCGTCAACACCCTGTCGGGCGGCAACCAGCAAAAGGTCGTCCTGGCCAAGTGGCTCGCCACCAAGCCCTCCGTCCTCATCCTCAACGGACCCACCGTCGGCGTCGACATCGGCTCCAAATTCACGATCCACTCGATCCTGCGCGAACTCGCCGCACAAGGCATGGCCGTCATCATCATCTCCGACGACATCGCCGAAGTGCTCACCAACTGCTCGACCATCGCCATCATGCGAGCCGGGCACCTGAGCGACCCGATCAACCCCGACACCCTCACCGAGGCCGAACTGACCCGGCTCCTGTCCGAAGACCAGGCCCCGGCCTCGTCGACCGAAGGGGGAGAGAACTAATGCCCCGACTCATCACAAAAGTCTTGCGCGCCAACGAATTCTGGGTCTTCCTGGTCATCGCGGCGCTCACCCTCGTCATCCAGGCGCGCTCCGGACAGTTCTACACGGCGAACAACCTCGTCGACCTGGCCGGCGCGATGGTGGTCCCCGGCCTCTTCGCCGTCGCCGCGCACCTCGTCCTCGTCTCCGGCGGCATCGACGTGTCCTTCCCCGCGCTGGCCTCCCTCGCGGTCTACGTGACCACGAAAGTCCTCGTCGACAACGGGTGGAACGGGCCCGTCATCGTGCCCTTCCTGATCGCCGCCGCCCTCGGCGCGGTCCTCGGCGCATTCAACGGCATCTTCACCTCGAGGCTGACCGTGCCCACGCTGATCATCACCCTGGGCACCGCCAACGTCTTCAGCGGCGTCATGCAGGGCGCACTCAAATCCGTGCAGATCAACACGATCCCCGAGTCCATGCGCTCCTTCGGATCCGCGTCCCTCTTCGTCGCCCGCAACGAAAGCTCCGGCCTGCAGTCCTCCATGCCCGTGTCCTTCCTGATCCTCGTCGCGGTCGTCGCGGTGGCCTTCTTCGTCACCCGCTACACGATGTTCGGACGCTCCCTCTTCGCCCTCGGCGGCGACGAGTCCGCGGCCGCCCGCGTCGGCTTCAAGGTGCGCGCCACCAAGTTCTGGCTCTACGTCCTCGTCGGCGTCATCGCCGCCCTGGCCGGCATGGTCCGCACCTGCTCCATGGGACAGATGCACCCCACCAACCTGCTCGGCATGGAAATGATGGTCATCGCGGCCGTCGTCCTGGGCGGCACCGCCATCACCGGCGGCAAGGGCTCGCTGACGGGCGTCATGCTCGGCACGCTGCTCATCGTCATCGTCCAAAACTCCATGATCCTCATGGGAATCCCGACGTTCTGGCAGGGCTTCGCCCTGGGCCTGCTCATCATCGTGGGAACCGGCGTCTCCGCGCTTCAGGTCATGCGCGCACGCCGCAACGCACACTAGGAGGACCACATGTCAACGCTTCTCGCCTCCCCGCGCCTCGCTTTCCTCAAAAAGGACAGCTACATGACGCGACTGATCATCGTCTTCCTCCTGCTGCTCATCTTCTTCGCCGCCGTGCGCCCTGGCCCCTTCTTCGCCGTGCGCACCTGGCAGTCGATGGCCGTCCAATTCCCCGAATTCGGCCTCATGAG
Organism: Pauljensenia sp. 20925_1_27; assembly: GCF_041432835.1. Classification (NCBI taxonomy): domain Bacteria; kingdom Bacillati; phylum Actinomycetota; class Actinomycetes; order Actinomycetales; family Actinomycetaceae; genus Pauljensenia; species Pauljensenia sp. 20925_1_27. Next base: position 26,134 of record NZ_JAPWAH010000018.1, on the reverse strand, counting down.
CCTGGGCGTCATGTTCACCATGTTCACCGCCGGCATCGACCTGTCCGTCGTCGCCATCGCTAACGTCACCTCGATCTGCGCGGCCCTCACGCTGCGCTCCATGCTCGGCCCGGCCGTCACCCCCTCGGCGATGGCCATGGCCACCCTCATCGCCCTGGGCGTCGCCCTGGTGGTCGGGGTCGTGTGCGGACTCATTAACGGCACGCTCGTCGCTGTCTTGAAGATCCCACCCATCCTCGCCACCCTGGGCACCCTCGAGCTCTTCGGCGGCGTCGCCCTCATCCTCACCCAAGGCAAACCCGTCTCCGGCGTCCCCGCAGCGTTCGGAGCCGTGTTCACGGGGAAGGTGGCCGGCCTCGTCCCCATCCCCCTCGTCGTGTTCCTCGTGTGTGCGGCCGTCGCCGGTGCCATCGTCGCCTTCACGGGCTTTGGGACCACGATCCTCATGCTCGGCACGAACGACACCGCGGCGCGCTTCTCAGGCCTGAAAGTTAAGAGCCTGCTGATCCGCACCTACGTGCTCTCCGGCGTCATGGCCGCCATGGCCGGCATCGTCATGCTCGCGAACTACAACTCCGCGAAAGCCGACTACGGCGCCTCCTACACGCTGCTCACCGTCCTCATCGTCGTCCTCGGCGGCGTCAACCCCAACGGCGGATCCGGGCGCCTGAGCGGCGTGCTCCTGTCCATCCTCATGCTCCAGGTCCTCTCCTCCGGCCTGAATATGTTCCCCGACATCTCCAACTTCTACAGGCCCCTCATCTGGGGTGGCGTCCTGCTGCTCGTCATCTGCATGAACGAGGGCCTCTTCTCCTTTACCAAACTGCGCAGACTCAGGAAAGGACACGCGCATGCTGACAGCTAAAGACAAGCACGTCGTCGTCGGCGCCGACTTCGCCGGGTACCCCCTCAAGGAAGCCGTCAAGGCCCACCTTGAGGAGCGCGGCTGGACCGTCACCGACCTGACGCCCGACGCCGACACCGCGCCCATGTACCACCGCGTCGGCTTCATGCTCGGCGCGCAGATCGCCGAAGGCAAGTTCGAACGCGCCCTCGCGTTCTGCGGCACCGGCATGGGCATCCACATCGCCGCCTCCAAGTGCCCCCACGTCCACGCCGCCGTGTGCGAATCCGTGCCCGCCGCGCGCCGCTGCGCCGCCGCCAACAACGCAAACCTGCTCGCCATGGGTGCCTTCTACGTCGCCCCGCGCACCGGGATGGCCATGGCCGATGCCTTCCTCGAATCGTCGCTCGGGTCCGGATACGAGGACTGGGACGGCTTCTACGAGTACCACCGCATCGGGTACGACGAATGCGAAAACTTCGACTACGAGGCCTACAAGGCCAACGGCTTCGAGGTCGTCAACCCGGGGTTTGCTGTCCTTGCGGAGCAGCCGAAGGGGTTGGCGTACTGAGGTTGTGACGCCGTGACAGAGGTGGGGGCTCCCGTTTGGGAGCCCCCCACCCGTGTGAATGGGCTGTCACTCGTGACCTGGGTGAGAACTCAGGCAATGCCGAGGCCGGCGGCGCGGCCACATCGTTACGGGCGTGATCGTTTTTCGAGAGCACCGAACCAGGCGGTGAACAGACGCATAGCAGCATCTGCAAGGTCGTCGATCTCAGAGATTGGTTTTGGGTATGCTCGCACGCCGAGAGCCCAGTTGATGTATCCCTGAGCAAGCCAAGGAGCATCTGTCAGATGCTCCATCGTGAGATCTTTACGGAGCGGACCGAGCGGTCGTCGTGAGGTGCCAGGCTTATTGGTTTTGAGATCGAACGTGCTGGGATCCCCCTCCAACACCGTCTCATAGAGAACCTGGGCGTTCGTTACCCACGATGGCGGGACGTTCGAATCCAATGATGGATAGCACTCGTCAGTTTCCTCAACGTGGGTTCCAGCGTGGTACTCGAGGCAGACATCGTTGAAGGACGATGGCATCTTCTGGCCAATCACTTGAATCTGTCCGCAGAGCCAATCGCCGTTAGGAAGCTCTGGGGATTCGATAGTGATGCTCGGCATCCCTCTAGCGCCGCACTTGACATAGAGGTTCCACCCGTCTGGGATCGTCATCTTCTTCAGCGTCTTGCGCAGCACCCGCTCCACCTGGACTTTCGATGCGGGGAGGGACTTGACATCAGACAGTAGAACGCGAGCGTCGGGGAACTTGGAGAGTACTTCTTTCCAGGTTAGAACGTGAGCGACCTGATCTAGGTATTCCACCGCATCATCGGCGTCAAGGAGAAGCAGCATCAGGTAATCGGCAACCTCCGACTCCCGCTCTAGTTGATCCTCACTGATCTCGTGGTCAATCTTGGCTTCGATGGCAATGGTTTTGTGCTCGAACTCCAGAAGAATGTCTACGCGCTGATCTTTTTCGCACCCTACATTGGTCAGTTCGCCAAGCTCCACGCCCAACAGAGACGAGAAGTAGCGTTCAGTCGCTTGCGGATCGTGGCGGAATTCTGCTGCCAACGCTCGCGTGAGTTGGGGCTCCGATGTGTAGAGCGCGCTGAACTCTTGATGTGGTGTCGCTTCCATATGTTGAGGACTCTCTCGTGGCGGGTGGGGAACGAGACCCATGATGATGACTATCCTGCTGTGTCTGTCACCCCTTTGTAGCTTGACAATATTGCACTCTACACGGTGCTGGATACGTTAGCGCCTTGACAGGCTGGTCTGCTGTGTTGGGGTCGATGAAGGCCCCAGCGTGGCAAGTATGCCCACAAAACGAAACCCCGGCCTCGTCGATTGGGAGAAACCGGTTCTTCCCGAAAATTTGCATGCAATTCCCGTGGACCAGTTTTGTATGCGCCTCAAAAACGTTGGAATTGCAACGGTAAGATTTCAAAGTTTGAATAATGGGGAGGGGAATTACGTGCGACATTTGTGGGGAACTATGCGAACGCGTGTTGCTCGGTGTCGTCCCTCTACTCCCGCGGCCTCGCCGTCGATTCGCGGATGGTGAGGACCGGGCTGAAGGTCTGGTGCTGGGTGGGGGCGTCGGAGCCGGATAGCAGCAGTTCGGCTGCCGCCTCGCCGAGTTCGTCCATGGGCTGGCGGATCGTCGTGAGCGGCACGGGCATCTGCGCGGCCAGGGGAATGTCGTCGAAACCGATGACGGACACGTCGCCGGGGATGGAGATTCCCGCGACGCGCAGCGCCGACATGACGCCCACGGCCAGCAGGTCGTTCGCGCAGAAGACCGCGGTCGGATCCGACCCGTCGGAGGCGGCCCGGGCCTTGGCAATGGCCTCTTCGGTGGCCGCATACCCTGCCTGGGCGGTGTACGCCTGCGCGTTGTACACGGTCAACTGGATGCTGTCCGATCCCGTTAGGCGCTGCCAGTGCTCGACCGCGTCCCGCACGCCCGCGAGGCGCTGTACGGATTGGCGCATGTCGGCCGGGCCATTGAGGAAACAGATGCGCTCATGTCCGAGTGCCAGAAGGTGTTCGATCGCTAGCGCGGCCCCCGCGCGGTCGTCGATGGATACGGACGGCAGGCCCTCGGGCGCCTCAGCAGCGTCGAAGAGGACGACCGGCGTGCCCTCCTCGACCAGGCGCGTGGCGGCCTCGTGCGAGGAATCAGCCGGCGTGAGCAGGACGCCGCGCACCGCCTGGCGTCCCAGCGCCTCAAGCAGGTCGCGCTCCTCCCGCACGGAGGCGTGCGTGGAAGACAGCGTCATGATGTAACCCTCGCGCGATAGCACGCGCTCCATGGCAGCGGCAGCCTCCATGAAGAACGGGTTCGTGAGGTCGAAGACCGCCACGCCCACGAGCGGCGAGGTCCCCCGTCGCAGGGCCTGCGCGGTCGGGTTGGGCTTGTACCCAAGCTGCGCGATCGCTGCCTCGACGCGCTCACGCACGTCGGGGCGCACGCGCTCACGCCGGTTAATGACGTTAGACACGGAGCCGACGCTCACGCCCGCAAGAGCGGCAACGTCTTTGACGCCGGGGGCTTTGCGGGGCGTTGAGGGGGACGAGGCAGGGGTTGCGTCCTGTGGACTCGTGCCCTCTGGGGTGCGGCGGGGCGGCGTCATGCTAGCTCTTTCGGAGACTTGACTGATGAAACGTTCATATTGTGGCATCTCCGAGTAGGTTTCCGCTTCAATTTTCCTGGCAAGTTCAAGGCTTCCCTATAGAGTTGACATGCATATTGTCGTGTGGCACACTTTCTATCTATCTGAATCGTTTCATTCCTCGACGAAGAGGTGACCACATGACACGAGAAGCTGAAAGGCCAGTTGTCTCACTCCAGCATGCCGTGAAGAAGTTCGGCTCCTTCACCGCGATGTCTGATGGGTGCATCGAGCTGTATCCGCACCGCATTCACGCCCTGGCCGGTGAAAACGGCGCCGGCAAGTCGACGCTCGTCAAGGTTCTCGCCGGCATCCACCAGCCAAACTCCGGAGAGTTCCTGGTCGACGGCCAACCGGTGCGCTTCAAGACCCCCGCGGAATCCAAGGCCGCCGGAATTTCGGTGATCTACCAGGAGCCCACGCTGTTCCCCGACCTGACGGTCGCCGAGAACATCTACGTGGGCCGACAGCCCAGGGGACGCCTCGGCCTCATCGATCACGCGGCCATGAAGCGCGACGCGCAGGAGCTCTTTGACCGCCTCGAAGTGCCGATCGACCCCTCCCAGCTGGCCGACGGCCTATCGATTGCGGACCAGCAGATCATCGAAATCGCGAAGGCGATCTCGCTGGACGCGAAGATCCTCATCATGGATGAGCCGACGGCCGCTCTGTCGGGGCACGAGGTCGACCGTCTCTTCTCCGTCGCGCGTTCGCTGCGCGACAAGGGTGCTTCCCTCATGTTCATCTCGCACAGGATGGAGGAAATCTTTGATCTGTGCGACGACGTGACGATCATGCGCGACGGCGCCTACGTGTCGACGCGCGACCTGGAGGGGACCACGAAGGCCCAGCTCGTGCGAGACATGGTCGGCCGCGACGTTGATCAGCTCTTCCCCAAGCTGGATGCGCAGATCGGCGATCCGGTCCTGAGAGTCGAAGGACTCACCCGCTACGGCGCCTTCGAAGATGTGAGCTTCGAGGTCCGCAGCGGCGAAATCCTCGGGCTTGCGGGCCTCGTCGGCGCTGGCCGCTCCGAGGTCGTGCGCACGATCATGGGCATCGACAAAGCGGACGGCGGCACAGTGACCGCCTTCGGCAAGCCCTTGAAGCTCGGCGACACGGTGGGCGCGATCCGAGCCGGCCTCGCCTTCGTCCCCGAAGACAGGCGCAAGCAAGGCCTCGTTATGGACCTGTCCGTCGCCCGCAACACGGCCCTCACGCTGCGCAGCAAACTCGCTCGCTGCGGACTCATCAACTCCCGCACAGAGCGAGCGGTCGCGCAGGAATGGTCCACCAACCTCGAAGTGAAGACGGCCAGCCAGGACACCCCCGTATCCGCGCTGTCGGGTGGCAACCAGCAGAAGGTCGTCCTGGCGAAATGGCTCGCCACCGATCCCAAGATCCTTATTGTCGATGAGCCGACCCGCGGCATCGATGTGGGAACCAAGTCTGAGGTGCACCGACTGATCTCCACCCTCGCCACCAGGGGAGTCGCCGTCATCATGATCTCCTCAGAACTGCCCGAGGTGCTCGGCATGGCAGACCGCGTCCTCGTCATGTGCGAAGGCCGCATCACCGGCGAATTCACCAGAGAAGAAGCCACCGCTGACGCCATTATGACGGCGGCAACCGACCACGAAAAGGCCGCATCATGACAACGACACTGACACCTCCCTCCAGCATCCACGGCTCCGCGCCGGTGAGCCGGGAGCCGGCCAGCTCCTCGTCAGTGACCAAGGCACACCCGGCATCGAAGCTGCGCTCTCTCCTGTCCATGCGCGAGCTCCCGGTGATCGCGGCCCTCATTGCCCTGGTCCTGTTGACGTGGGTGATGAACCCGCGCTTCCTCTCCGCCCAGGGAGTGCGCGACCTCTTCCTCAATGCGACGATCGCCATGCTGATGGCCGCCGGACAGTCCCTCATCATCCAATCCGAAGGCGTCGACCTCTCCGTCGGTTCCATCCTCGGGTGCACGGCCTTCGCGACGGGCTTCCTGTTCGCGGCTAACCCCGGACTGCCCATCGTCGTCGTCTTCATCGCGGGCATCGTTCTGGGGGCGCTGCTCGGAGCACTCAATGGACTGCTCGTCACGCAGGCGAAAGTCCCCGCAATGGTCATTACCCTGGGCACTCTTTACGTCTTCCGAGGAGGACTGAACTGGTGGGCAGGATCCACCCAGTACTTCGCCGGTGACCGCCCCCAAGCCTTCGGTGACCTGGGTGTCGCGACGATCGGTGGCTTCCCGCTGCTCACCCTCCTGGCGGTCATCGTTATCGTGATCGTCTCGCTCTACCAGCGCTACGCTCGATCCGGACGTGACCTCTACGCCATCGGCTCCGACCGTACAGCCGCAGCCGTCTACGGTATCCCCGTCGCCAAGCGCGTCTTTGCGGCTTTCGTCGCCAATGGAGCGCTCGTTGGACTCGGCGGCGTCCTCTACGCCTCCCGCTTCAACTCCGTCGGCGCAACGACAGGCGCAGGCATGGAACTCGACATCGTCGCCGCGTGCGTCGTCGGTGGCGTTGCAATGACTGGCGGCGTTGGAACCGCCTACGGAGCCGCCATCGGCGCGCTCCTCCTGACCACCATGACGTCCGCGCTTACAGCCGTCGGCGTCGACAAATTCTGGCAAAAGGCCGTCGTTGGTGCGCTCATCCTCATCGCGATCGTCGTCGACCGAGTCAGCTCAATGCGCCGCCACGAGGCGCTGCGCAAGAAGGGAGCGGATCGCTGATGAGCACCCCCACTCAGACCTCGTCACGTGACCTCATGGCCTCGATTCGACACGTGTTCTCCTCGCGAGACTCTCACATGACCCTCATCCTGATCCTCGCCATCGTGGTCGCGACCATCCTCATCCCGAGGTTCAGCCAGCCACGCACGCTCACGTTCCTCACCCTGGACGTGACGGCGACGCTCCTCATGGCCCTGCCCATGACCCTCGTCATGATCAATGCCGACATCGACCTGTCCGTCGCCTCCACCGCCGGCCTCGTCAGCGCATCCTTCGGAGTTCTCGTCCAGTCGGGCGTCGGATTCTGGGTGAGCATCGCGATCTGCCTCCTCATCGGACTGGCGTGCGGCCTCGTCAATGCATTCATGACCGCCTACGTGGGACTGCCGGCGCTCGCGGTCACGATCGGTACGCTCGCGCTGTATCGAGGCCTCGCCCTCGTCGTCATCGGCGACCAGTCGATCTCCGACTTCCCACAGTGGGCAACCTCCGCCGTCACCGGATCCTTCGGTTCCACGGGCATTCCCTACATGGCGATCCCCGTCATTGCGTTCGTCATTCTCTTCTGGCTCCTGCTGCACAAGACCCCGTACGGTCGAGGCCTCTTCGCGCTGGGGTACTCCAAGCAGGCCGCCGAGTTCGTCGGCATTGACACGAAGCGTTCTCGGGTCATTGCCCTGACGCTGTCGGGGCTCATGGCGGCGCTGGCCGGCATCTACTGGACGCTGCGCTACTCCGCGGCGAAGGCCGACAACGTCGAAGGCCTTGAGCTGGTCGTCATCGCGGCCGTCGTCTTCGGCGGGGTCAGCGTCTTCGGTGGCCGAGGCTCGATCTGGGGCAGCGTATGCGGCGTCCTCACGATCGGCGTCCTCAACTACGCGCTGCGCCTCAACCGAATTCCCGAAGTCATCTTGGTTCTGGTCACGGGCCTACTCCTGATCGGTTCCGTCGTCGCGCCATCGCTGGTGGATGCCGTCCGCCAACGTCTGGCTCATCGAGCTGATGTGCGTACCCCTCGCGTCAGCGTCGCACCGGGCGCGGCGAGCGCCTAACAATCCCACAACGAGGGGCACCACGCCCCCGCAACAGGGCGCGTGCGCCCGAAAGGAAAAGACAACGATGTCTCACATGAAGAAAGGTGTGGCCGCACTCGGCGCACTCTCGCTGGCCTCGGCCCTCCTGATGTCCGCCTGCGGCGGCGGGTCCTCGACGCAGGGCAGCGAGTCCAGCTCCAGCAGCGATACCTCCAGCTCCTACGACGTGTCCTCCCAGTCGATCACGTTCATCCCCAAGCAGCTGAACAACCCGTTCTCCGACGTCATGCTCGGCGGCGGTAAGAACGCTGCGGGCGAGATCGGCTTCGCCGAGGTCAACGTCGTCGGCCCGCTCGAGGCGTCCTCCTCCTCGCAGGTCTCCTTCATTAACTCCGAGGTGCAGGCGGGCACCAACGTCCTCGTGATCGCCGCGAACGACCCCGATGCCGTATGCCCCGCGCTTCAGGATGCGCGCAAGGCCGGGACAAAGGTCGTCACCTTCGACTCCGACAGCGCGGCCGATTGCCGAGACCTGTTCATCAACCAGGTTGAATCCAAGCAGGTTGCGATCACCATGCTCGACATGGTCTCCGAGCAGATCGGCGGTTCCGGTAAGGTCGCCATCCTCTCTGCGACGGCGAACGCCGCCAACCAGAACGCGTGGATCAAGTTCATGGAGGATGAGATCGCCTCGAACGACAAGTACAAGGGCATTGAGATCGTCGCAAAGGTCTATGGCGACGACGATGACACGAAGTCGTTCCAGGAGGCGCAGGGCCTGCTCCAGGCTCACCCCGACCTCAACGCAATTGTCTCGCCGACCACCGTCGGTATCGCCGCCACTGCGCGCTACCTATCGACCTCTGACTACAAGGGCAAGGTTGTCCTGACCGGCCTGGGTCTGCCGAACGAAATGCGTTCCTTCGTGAAGGATGGGACCGTCAAGGAGTTTGCCCTGTGGGATCCTGCGCAGCTTGGATACGTGGCCGCGTACGCGGGTGCGGCGCTCGATAGCGGCGCGATCAAGGGCGAGGTCGGGGAGAAGTTCACGGCCGGAACCCTCGGTGAGCGCACGATCGGCGAGAACAAGACCGTCGTCGTCGGTGACCCTGTGCGCTTCAACGCGGACAACATCGACAAGTACGACTTCTGACGTCGTCTCTGACGGGGTTGGTGGGTGCGCTCGTTGTGCCCACCAACCCCGCCTTCATGCCGTGAATCGCCTGTCATGTGCAGCGCCCTGTTTGCTAAATGAAACGATTCACGTTAAAATAGACACAACCAATTCCCGTTCAACGATGAAGGGATTTCACATGAGCGATACCCCATCACTGGCCCACACGCTCGCCACGACGAGCCAGGCCAGCCCCCACCGAGCCTGCTTCCTCCTACGCGTGCGACCCGAGAAACTCGCTGAATACGCCGACGTGCACCAGCGTGTCTGGGACGAGATGCGCCAGGCCCTGCGCGACGCCGGGTGGCAACACTACTCGCTCTTCCTCGATCCGGACACCGGCCTCGTCGTCGGTTACTACGAGGCGGACGATGCTCGCGCGGCGGCCACAGCCATGGAAGACAGCGAGGTCAATACGCGCTGGCAAGCCGAAATGGCCCAGTACTTCCAACCGGACGGGGGCGGAAACGCCCACTTCCTCAGCCAATACTTCTACCTCGCCTAATCGCCTACCGAGGCCGGCCTTCGAGAGGCCTTACGGCCCCGAGAGGGCACCCCGGCCTCGTCAATCCACCCCCACACGTCGAAGGAGACGCCATGACCATCCACCTGTCCGACCTGTCCGAAAGCGCCCGCACCCTGCTGCGCGAGCAGACCATCGAGCTGCCGAGCTGGGCCTTCGGTAACTCCGGCACCCGCTTCAAGGTGTTCCCGAGCCCCGGCACCCCGCGCAACGCATACGAAAAGATTGACGACGCGGCACAGGTCCATCGGTTCACGGGCATCACCCCGCGGGTGTCGCTGCACATTCCGTGGGACGTGGTCGATGACTTCTCCGACCTCGCGGAGCACGCGCGCTCCCAGGGCATCACGCTGGGCACCATCAACTCGAACGTCTTCCAGGATGACGACTACAAGTTCGGCTCCCTGACGAACTCCGACGAGGCCGTGCGCCGCAAGGCCATCGACGCGCACCTGCGCTGCATCGACGTCATGAACGCGACCGGCTCCGACACGCTCAAGATCTGGCTGGGCGACGGAACGAACTACCCGGGCCAGGACTCCATCGCTGCGCGCCAGGAGCGCCTCGCTGACTCACTGTCCGTTATCTACGAGAATCTGGCTCCACATCAGCGCTTGCTTCTGGAGTACAAGTTCTTCGAGCCCGCCTTCTACCACACCGATGTCCCGGACTGGGGCACGGCTCTCGCGCATGTGACCGCGCTGGGTGAGCGGGCCGTCGTCTGCCTCGACACCGGCCACCACGCGCCCGGCACCAACATCGAATTCATCGTCGTCCAGCTGCTGCGCGCCGGCCGCCTCGGAGCCTTCGACTTCAACTCGCGCTTCTACGCCGACGACGACCTGATCGTGGGGGCTGCCGACCCCTTCCAGCTCTTCCGCATCATGCACGAGATCGTCTCCTTCGGCGCCCTCGCGCCCACCTCCGGCGTGAACTTCATGCTCGATCAGTGCCACAACCTCGAAGAGAAGATCCCGGGAGAAATCCTGTCCGCGATGAACGTTCAGGAGGCGACCGCAAAGGCGCTCCTCGTCGACCGTGCCGCGCTGGCGAAGGCACAGGCCGAGCACGACGTGCTGACCGCCAACCAGGTGCTCATGGACGCCTTCTCCTCCGACTTGCGCCCGCTCCTGGGTGAGCTGCGCGAAGAGCAGGGTCTCGACCCCAACCCGCTCGCGGCCTACGCGGCCTCGGGCTACTTCGAGCGCATTAGTGCGGATCGAGTGGGCGGTCAGCAGGCCTCCTGGGGCGCATGATGACGACCGTCGTCGCTATCGACCTGGGGGCCTCCTCGGGGCGCGTTCTGCGGGGCGTGTTCGACGGTGAGCGTCTCGCCATCGAGGAGTGCTCCCGCTTCCCGAACGGGCCGGTCGCCGTTCCCGGGCCTCGTCGTTCCGACGGTTCTCAATCGGGGAACGAGGCCGGCGTGGCCTACGAGTGGGACATCCTCGCGCTGTGGCGCGGAATCCTGGATGGCCTGCGCGAGGCCAGCCTGCGCGGCCCCGTGGACGCCATCGGAATTGACACGTGGGCCGTCGACTACGGGCTGCTGGACGAGGACGGCCGACTGATCGGCAACCCGGCGTCCTACCGCTCGGCGCGCTGCGGCCGCGGCGCATCCGAGGTGCTCGACCGATGGGATTCCTCCTGGCTGTATACGCGCAATGGGCTGCAATTCCAGCCTTTCAACACGCTGTTCCAGCGCGTGGCCGACCGGGCGGAGCGGCGCGCGGACTGTGCCCGCACGGCGCTCCTGATCCCCGACCTGCTGGCGTACTGGCTGACGGGTCAGGCCCGAAGCGAGCTAACGAACGCGTCGACGACAGGCCTCGTCAATGCGGCGGGGCGCGACTGGGATCCCGAGATCCTTAATCGGGTGCGCGACGACTTCGGGGTGGAGCAGCTCTTCCCGCCGATCATTTCACCGGGGGAGATACTCGGCGAAGCGCGTGTCGAGGGGCTCGATCTGCGCACCTCGACGGGGAAGCGCACCCCGGTTGTCGCCGTTGGGTCGCACGACACCGCGTCGGCGGTTGCGGGTGTGCCCGCCCAGGCCGGGTCGTTTGCGTACATCTCGAGCGGCACCTGGTCACTCGTCGGTACCGAGCTCAGTGCCCCCGTGCTCTCCGATGAGGCTCGCTCCGCCAATTTCACGAACGAGCTAGGCGTGGACGGCACGGTCCGTTTCCTCGCCAACATCATGGGCATGTGGGTGCAGCAGGAGTGCCTGCGTCAGTGGGCATCCTTCGGGGATGAGGCGTCGGGCGCTTCAGGCCGGGTCGACTGGCCGCTCCTCGACACGCAGACCGAGGCCGCCCAGCCCGCGCGCTACCTTCTCGACATGTCCTCGCCCGAGCTGATGGCTCCGGGCGGCATGGTAGAGCGCGTGCGTTCGCTGTGGATCCCGGGCCCGGGCGCTTCCGCGGCGGAAGAGGCCGAGGCGGGGGTTGGCGAGCCGCAGACCTCGGGCGTCGATCCCCGTGAGCGGGCAACCGTGCTGCGGGCGATCACCGATTCGCTGGCGCTGGCATACCGCCGGGCAACCCGACGGACAATTGAGCTGAGCGGTACCCGCCCTGAAGCGATTCACCTCGTTGGGGGCGGCTCAAAGAATCGCCTACTCGCCCAGGAGACGGCCGACGCGACAGGCATCCCGGTCATTGCGGGACCCGTCGAGGCCACGGCCCTCGGAAACATGCTCATGTCTCTGCGAGCCATTGGCGCGGCCAGCGGGACACTGATGGACCTCCGCGCCATTTCACTGGCGTCGTCGGCGCTCGTGACCTACGAGCCGCGCGCTTCTCATGCGCGCCTCTGGGATGAGGCGGAAGCGCTTCTCGATGCTCGGTCTTAGCTGACGTGCGCTGACGTGGGCCGCGACTCGACTAGTTCGAGCCGCGGCCCACGTGCATATAAGAATGATCCGCGTGCGACGAACTCCTGTGGTCCGAATGGTCTGCTGGCCCACACAACTCCTGAGATACGCGGGTGGTCATCGCGCCGTGCACATGATGATAAGTGTTTGGGGCATGTTGTATGACAACATGCCCCAAACACTTCGATAACGAACGGTGCGTCCGGTTTCCCTCGATGGGTCAGGAACCTTGAGATGCAGCCACCTTCTGGCGATAGGACTCCGCCTCCCAGTTCTCGATGAAGCCGCGCTCGCGCTCGTCCATGACGCGCACGCGACCGAGCAGGTTCGCGTCCCGTGCCACGCGCAACGCGTCCAGGAAGGTGTGCAACGCGTTGTCCGAGGCCTCGTTCGAGCGTCCCACCGCTGCTACCGCGAGTCCAGGAATGACAGCGACGATGGGGGAGCGGCCGTGCTGCGCGCGGTGCAACGACACCTTCGCCGACACGATGTCCTCCGTGTCGGTCGCCTCCAGCATGACGGGGAAGGAACCCGCGTACACGATCTGATCTGGGATCAGCGGCCCTCCGGGCGCCGACGCGAGCGCCGACAGGCCGTCCGTCGACAACGCGACGCTCGGCGCATCCACCGCGCGACGGAACGCCTCGGCCACCCGGGAAGGTGAACCCGAGAAGGCGGTCCCGGCCTCGTCAATCGCCGCACGGATTGAGGACGTCAGGAAGTTGATGCGCTCGAGGATCGCGTCCTTCGTCGGGCCCGAGACGATGATGCCGTGGTTGCCGAGGAGCGTGATCGCTGGCGGGGGAGTGCCGTGCGTGGCCGTGAACGCGCGGCGACGGTCGGCGATGAGGCGTGCCAGCGGAATGCCCGGGTCCGTGTAGTCGACCCACAGGGCCTGGTCGCCGAGGATCTGCTCGCACAGCTCCTCACCGCGCGTGTTGCACGTGATCGCGTTGGCGGTCAGCGGGTGCAGGTGAATGACGAGCGGGTCGGGAATGAGGGCGTGGAAGAGGATCTCGACGCTGGGACGGCGCTCGAACGCGCCACGCTGCGCCAGCTGGGCCGCCGCACGGACGGGGTCTTCGCCCGTGGGGAGCTCTTCGGGATGCTCGAAGGCGTGCAGAAGGGTCGGAATGTCGAGAGGGACCAGGTCTTCCTCGCGCAGGGTTGCGAGCGGGACGCCGCTGGGCTTGATAAGGAGCGTGTCGCCTGTTTTCGCGGAGGAGTTTCCACCGCCTGAGCGCGTGTATTCCGTGTCCGAACCGATCTGGTTGGACAACTCGATGAGTTGGGAGATGAGGTCTTCAGATGAAGTGGTCATTGGTCCTCCACGATGAGGATGAAACGTTTCATCCAAGGATAGAGAGGGGGAGAGGTTCTGTCAAGGTCGCAGTGGTCGTGGGAATAGCGGTGGTGGAAGACGGCGGTGCTGGAGGCGTGCTTCGTGCATCTGTGCCGCAGGACCGGTCGATCGGTCTCCAGGACCCCGGTGCTACCGCGTTCCTGCGGGCTCTCGAGGCCTGGCGTGACGCATCCACAGGCGAGCGCGGTCCCCGCGCGGCGGTTGTCGAGAATCTCTGAGGCTGCTGCATTGTGAGTGAAGGGGGTGGGGTTCCCGGTTGGGAACCCCACCCCCCATGCCTATGGATCTGGACCAGGCCTCGTCCTACCAGTTACCCAAGCCCAGGTAGTACAGCGGGTGGGTGAGGATCGCGATGATGCGGTCGCGGTATTCGAGGGGCAGCATCGGGAAGATTGCGATGCCGACCAGGATCGCGACGATTAGCGTCACGAGGATGCGCTTCTTGGTGCTCATGAGCGCCTCCTTTGCGGGGTTGTGAGTTCCATGTGGGCCTCGGTGAGGATGTTATTGACGAGGTCGACGCCCTGCGGCGTGGCCAGGAGCGGACGGTCTTCGGGGTGCTCGTTGAAGTGCCGCATGAGGGCGTCGAGGCCGGTGAAGGGGATGCCGATCGTCCGGCAGCACACGCTCCATGGCCCGTCATACGCGTCGGGGTCAGCGAGGAGAGTAACGTGGTAGCTCGTCGTGCTGAGATCGTAGATCTTGACGTTCTGGTCCCACCGGACGGAGGAGTCGCTGCCGCATCCGTCAGAGGCGGACTCCAGATGCTTATGGATCGAGAGATGAGGAGCAGCGTGAAAGTCGATGCTATCTGGGGATAACACCGTCATTGAACGATCCTTGATGGTGTTTTTCAGGTCTTCCATTGGATTCTCAGAAACGAGATGATAGGCAAAAAATGCTGCTACCACCGCAATACCGATAGTTGTCTTGAAGTCGTGCGTTAAGAAACCGAGCACGAGTGCTCCTACGACGGTCATGCAGAGGATCGCGTAGCTAGTGAGGTATCCGATGTTGGTAAGACGCTCACCTTGTATGACAACGTGGCCGTTGACGAATCGAACATGGGAACGCAGATAGGGAACTATCGAGTCGCATGTCACCTGAGGCACTCCAGCTACTACCGGAATTGAAGCCAGATAGACAGCGAAACGGAAATCGCCATAGTGTGTCAGGCGATAGATTCCTTCAACGATCGCTATCCCGAGAGCGACGATGACGATCGAAACTAGTGCACGTTTCCACTCGTTGCGCCGCCATCTGTCTTCACCCACGAGCGACTCGGTGCGATTGGAAAAGATGCTGGAGAGGAATCCGCTGATCCCCCGACGTCGCGATCGAGCCATGGTCACCACCACGCCTGGGCGCGGATGTGCTGCCTCCGAAGAGTGCAGAAGGGCTCGTTGTTCATGCCCCGACGCTATCAGGGCCACCGCGGAGGCAGCAAGCATGAGCGCATGAAGCAACCCCGGCCTCGTCCCTGAGAAGAGAAACGAAAACGGGGCCCACGAAGCCTCAACCCCGACAGTCAGCGGCCCGACGCGAGCGCCGCTCGGGTGACCTCCTCGAAGGTGAGGGGGTCGCGGCCCGTCACGTCGCGCACGGTCGTGGAGACGACGTCCATCTCACCGCGCGCGATCGACGTGTAAGTCGACACCCACGAGTCGTACTCCCACTGGGCGGCAGGCCACTTCTTGCGTGACTCGTACGCCTCCTCGACGGTTTCGCGCACGTAGGTGACGGGCCGACCCCACGCGCGGGTGAGAATTGCGGCGATCTCGTCGAGGGTCAAGGCCTCGGGACCCGTCACGTCGAGGGTCTGATTCTCGTAACGCGCCGGATCCGCCAGGACCCCCGCGGCCACGCGCCCCGCGTCCTCGCGCGCGACCGCGCCCACGCGCCCATCGCCCGCAGGCCCGAGGATGCGACCCTCCTCGTCCGGCAACTCCACGAAAAAGTCCGCGTAGAAGTTATCGCGCAAGAACGTGTACGTCATGCCCGACGCCTTGATGCGCTCCTCCGTGTGGAAGTGCGTGCGCGCCAGCGTAAACGTCGCGTCGGGCGCCGCGTTCATAAACGAGAGGTACACGATGTGGCGCACCCCGGAGGCCGCGGCCGCGTTGACGAAGGCGATGTGCTTGTCTAGGCGGTCCTCGCTCTCGGGCGCGGACACCATGAAGAGGATGTCAACGCCTTCCAGT
Organism: Pauljensenia sp. 20925_1_27; assembly: GCF_041432835.1. Lineage (NCBI taxonomy): Bacteria > Bacillati > Actinomycetota > Actinomycetes > Actinomycetales > Actinomycetaceae > Pauljensenia > Pauljensenia sp. 20925_1_27. The sequence continues at coordinate 10,153 of NZ_JAPWAH010000018.1, read as the reverse complement.
GCGACGCGCGTCGTGAGCGTGTCCTCGTACGAGCACTTCACCGCGACGGCTCCCGGCAGCTCGGGCGCGCGCGACGGCGTGTTCGCGAGCAGGCGCAGGGGCAGGCCGCGCTCGGCGAGCAGTCGGGCGGCGGCGCCACCGACGTTCCCGGACGCGCCGGTGATCGCCAGGGATGGGAGGGACGAGGCCTGGGCCGGCTCGTTCGTTCGAGTGCGGGGTGCGGGGGTGTCAGTCATGTGGCCAGTGTGCCACCGGCGTTGTGGCGTGTGTGCACGCCGCGCAAGGTTTGGGCTGTGGGCGTAGCGTCCGGCGGGGTGATTCATAGATCGGACCGTGACAAAATTCGCCCTGCTGGCGAAAAAGTGCTGATTTTGGGGTGTTTTGAGCGTGCTGGGAGAATTTTTTCCCGCTTGAGTGGCCTGGCTGTGGTGTGGTGGGCATGGCTGCGGTGCCAGTGGGTGGTGGCGCGGGGCTCGTCACCAGAAAACTCGCATGCAATTCGATTGGGAGAAGTTTCAACAAAGTCTGAAAACGTTGCAATTCCAACGATCAGAATTCAAGGTTTGAAAGAGTTGCGAGGGAATTGCATGCGAAATTGGGTGTGGACTCAGCGATGAGCGCTGGGAGGGTTGGATGTGAGGCTTGTGGGGTTGGGGTGTGGCTTGGCTGCGACTCCAATGGGCCTGGCTGCGGTGCCCGTGGGCGGCGGAGGGGCCAGGACAACACGTGAGCACAATAAGCGTCACTGGTGTGGTGGGCGCCGGAGGGACCGGAGGGCCAGGCTGCGGTGCCCGTGGGCGGTGGCGGGGCCTGGCCGGACAACGAGTCGACGCGCCGAGCGAAGCTCGCGGCGCGGACGGCGAGCGGGCGGGCCGCCGCCCACGGGCACACAAAGCAGCCAGGCCTATACAAACACCGGGTTTCACAGCTTTACAGCAACACTCCCAAAAGTCATATGAGAAATATGAGAGCTTCATAGGTTCTTCATAGGGTCGCGTGGGGAAATAGGTGCATCGACAAAAGGAGACACCAATGACCGCCCTGATCCTGATTGCCATTGACCTGGTTGCCATGGCCGCCCTCGTGTTCGGCCTCTACTTCCCACGGCACCGCCGCGCTGACCTCGTCGCAGCGTTCCTGGGAGTGAATGTCGGCGTCCTCGCCGTCACGATCATCCTCGCGAACTCGACCGTGAGTGCGGGCCTCGGCCTCGGCCTCTTCGGTGTTCTCTCGATCATCCGACTGCGTTCGGATCAGATCTCGCAGACGGAAATCGCCTACTACTTCGCGTCGCTGGCTCTCGGCCTGCTGACGGGCATGTCCTCGGCGGTGACCCCGCTGCTGGGAGGCCTCATCGCGCTGATCCTCGTGGCCCTGGCCTTCGGTGACTCGAAGCTGGTCTTCGGCCGCTACACCTCGCAGACCGTCCAGCTGGACCGCGCGATCGCCGACCCCGCCGAGCTGAAGGCAGCCCTCGAGCAGCGCCTCGGCGCGTCCGTCGCCTCGGTCAGCGTCGTCAAGCTCGACCTCGTGAACGACCTGACTCTCGTGGACGTTCGCTCGAAGGTCGCCTGACCCGACGCCCGACGCCCCGCAAGCAGATACCCCACAGACCACCACCAAGGACACGACTCATGAACGCCACCCTGAACTCGATTCTCGCCGACCTCGACTCGATCGGCCTCGATGAACTGAATAAGCGTGCGGCGATGCTGACCCGAGTGGACCGCAAGTACGCGCTGGACGCCGCCACGGCCTCGGCGATTCTGAGCCACCTCCCTGAGGACGTGTTGGTCCTGAACATCGACGGCCAGGTGTCCCAGGGCTACGCCTCCACCTACTACGACACGCCCGACATGGATTCGTATCTCCTGACCGCGCTCAAGCGCCGCCGTCGTTTCAAGGTCCGCACCCGCTCCTACCTCTCGTCCAAGGCCTCGTTCCTGGAGGTCAAGACCCGCGGCCCGCGCGGCGTGACCGTCAAGAAGCGTATGCCGATCTCTTGGGACGAGGCCGGGGCTCCTCTAGCGGGTGAGCGCCGCCAGTGGGTGGCCGGCAAGGTCGAGAAGACGGGCTACGGCCACCTGGTGCCAGCCCTCGAGCCGGTCCTGGCTGGATCCTACGAGCGCAACACCCTGCTCCTGCCCGGTGGCGTGGGACGCGCGACGGTGGACACGAACCTGTCATGGCGCTCGCTGCGCACGGACGGCACCGAGGTTGCCCGCCCCGACCTGGTCATTATCGAAACGAAGTCGGGTGCGACCCCATCCGTGGTGGACCACCTCCTGTGGGAGGGTGGCGTGCGACCCGTGAAGATCTCCAAGTACGGGACCGCGATGGCCGCCATGCACGACCTGCCTGCGAACAAGTGGCATCGCACGCTGGACCGCTACTTTCACGAATATGTGGAGGTCCCCGAGATCGCGCACTCCACGCCTCTCGCGATGGCGGCCTGACGGGCGCCGGGCTGCTGGCCGCCAAGCAGGCGGACACCACGCGCAGGCGGCCACCACGCGCGGACGACGCCACGCCGGCCCTCCGGTTTTGCCACACCGGCCCTCACGGTTTCGAACGCGCGCGAAACGCAAGCGCTGAGCATAAGAAACACAAGCTTTAACTGCACGAAAGAGACAGACACATGAAAGCCCTTCAGAAAATCTGGACCCCCGCCCGGACGATTGGTGCGATCGCCCTCGTTGGAACGCTGGCGCTGGGCGCATGCGGTGCCTCGGGCGTCACCTCCTCCGGCTCCACCGCGACGAGCGCGACCGCTGCCGTCGCGTCCTCCGGAACCAACGGCGACACGACTGCGCCGCCCACCGCGGCCGACGCCCTGGCCTCGAACGCGAAGGCCTCCTACGTGAAGGACAGCGACTGGAATGCCTCGGACGCCGTCGACGTGACGCTCAGCGGTACGACCGCGACTTCCTCGTCCGACGCCGTGAGCGTGAGCGACGGCGTGCTGACCATCTCCAAGGCCGGTGTCTACAAGCTCAGTGGATCCTTCACCGGCAAGGTCGTCGTGGCCGCAGGATCCGAGGACCGGGTCGTCCTGATCCTCGACAACGCCACCATCACCTCCTCGACGGGTGCCGCGATCGAGGCGACCAGCGGTGACGACCTCGTCCTGTCCCTCGAAGGCACCTCGACGATCACCGACGGCACCTACACCGGCACGGAGGACGCGAACGCGGCCATCTACGCTGACATGGACCTGACGATCACCGGCTCGGGCACGCTCAACGTGACCTCCGGTGCGTCGGACGCGATCACCTCCAAGGACGACCTGTACGTCCTGAGCGGCACGATCAACGCGACCGCCTCGGACGACGGCCTGCGCGGCAAGGACTCCCTGACCGTTGCGGGCGGCACCGTCACCGTGAACTCCGGCGGCGACGCCCTCAAGTCCGACCAGGACAACGACGACACCAAGGGCTACGTCAACATTGCGGACGGCACCGTCACCCTGACCTCGGGCGGCGACGGCATCGACGCGTACACCGACGCGATCGTCACCGGCGGCACCCTGTCGATCACCTCGGGCGGCGGCGCCTCGGCCGGTAAGCCCTCCACGGGCTCGGCCAAGGGCATCAAGGCTCAGACCTACATCATCGTCGACGGCGGAGTGACCACCATCGACGCCGGGGATGACGCCATCCACTCCAATGGCGCTCTGCGCTTGAGCTCCGGCACGATCACCGCAGCCTCCGGCGACGATGGCGTGCACACCGAGGTCGCGGCCGTCCTGGACGGCGCAACCGTGACCGTCACGCAGTCGAACGAGGCCCTCGAGGGTGGCCTCATCACGATCTCCGACGGCACCGTCGACCTGACCTCGAGTGACGACGGCATCAACGCCTCAGGCTCGATCACGGTCGAGGCCGGCCTGGCGGCTGTTGCTGAGTCCAGCTCGGACACCACCACGACCACCCAGCAGATGGGCCCGGGTGGCATGGCTGACGGCGGCGGCTCGATGGAGGACACCGGCGAGCAGCTCACCATCACCGGCGGCACCCTGACCGTCAACGCGAACGGCGACGGCCTCGACTCCAACGGCTCGCTGACCATCAGCGGAGGCACGACGACCGTCTACGGCCCGGCCTCCGGCGCGAACGGCTCCCTGGATTCCAACGGCGCCATGAGCATCACGGGTGGCACGGTCATCGCCTTCGCGACGAGCGAGATGGTGGAGACGCCGACCACGACCGACGGCCAGGGCTGGGTCTCCGCCTCGGCGACCGGCTCCGCCGGATCCACGGTGACGATCACCGACGCCTCGGGTTCGGTTCTGGGCACCTACACCTCGCTCAAGGCCTTCGGTAACGTCATCTACTCGACCTCCGGCATGACCAACGGCTCCACCTACACGGTGAGCGTCGACGGCACTGCAACCGAAGCAACCGCCGGCCAGGGCGGCATGGGGATGGGCGGACAGCCCCCGGCCGGCGGTGAGCCTCCGGCCGGAGGTCCAGGACAGGGTGGCCAGCCCCCGGCGGGCGGTCCGGGTCAGGGCGGTCAGCCCCCGGCCGCACCCCAGGGCTGAGGCTCCCCACTAGTGCGCCCCGCGTGATTGTCGACACGCGGGGCGCACGCTTATACCTGCGCTGCCTCTTCATCGACGAGGCCTCGGCCGGGATCTCACGGTCACGCCGTCACTCGCCACCTCCGGGATCAGCGCAACTAGACTGAAACCAGAGGACGAGGCCCCGGCCTCGTCGATGACAACGAAAGGACCCCTCATGCTCCCCTCCGAGAAGCTCGCCGAGCTCGGCCTCGAACTGCCCGCCGTCGCCACGCCGGTCGCCGCGTACGTGCCCGCCGTCATCGACCGTGGCGTCGTGCGCACCTCCGGCCAGATCCCCGTCGTGAACGGCGAGCCCGTGTGCATCGGCGCGGTCGGCGAGGACGGCGCGGACCCCGAGGACGCCAAGGACGCGGCGCGCGTGTGCGCCCTCAACGCTCTGGCCGCGGCGGCCTCCGTCGCGGGCGGCATCGACAACCTCGCGGGCGTCGTGAAGGTCGTCGGCTTCGTGTCCTCGCGCCCCGACTTCTACGGCCAGGCCGGCGTCATCAACGGCGCTTCCGAGCTATTCGGCGAGATCTTCGGCAGCCAGCACGCACGCAGCGCCGTCGGCGTCGCCGCGCTGCCCCTCAACGTGAGCGTCGAGGTTGAGGCCGAGTTCCTCATTAAGTGAACGCGCGCGGCCGGCTGAGGCATGCCTACACTGGGTAAGGTTCGCTGAAATGGCCCGTCGGGCCGAAGGATAAGGAAAAGACATGACTGACCGTCAGATGTTCAAGCTGGTCGACGCCAACACCGTCCCTTCCGAGGATGGCGGCTGCGGGTGCGGCTGCGGTGGCGAAGGTAAGAAGGAACGCGCGGAGCAGGCCGCTCCCGCCGAGCACGCCGGTTGCGGCTGCGGCGGCCACGGCCACGGCGCGCAGGCTCCCGAGGCCCCCGCCGAGCAGGCTCCCGCCGAGCACGCGGGTTGCGGTTGCGGCGGACACGACGCCCCCGCCGAGCGCCCCCACGAGATGGCCGCCGAGCCCATCGCCTCCACGGCGGGCGGCTGCGGCTGCGGTGACGGCGCCCCCTCGGCGGGCAACGTGCACGCTGGCGGCGCCGGCCTCATCCACCGCCCGGGCGCGGACGAGCTGGTCATCCACTCGATCCCCCGCGTCGTGCGCCACGCGGTCCTCTTCGCGGCGGTCGATAACCTGCCCGTCGGCGAGAACATCCAGATCTGCGCGCCTCACCAGCCCGAGCCGCTGTTCGCGCACCTGCAGGATTCCGAGCAGCACTACCGCGTGGAGACCCTCGAGGTCGGCCCCGTGGATTGGCGCTACCGCATCACGCGTCTCGGCTGATCGCCCTCCCTTCAACGAGGCCGTGGCCCACTCCCGCTGTCCCGCGGGGCGGCCACGGCCTCGTCGTATGCGCGCGAAGACGCGGCGTTCCAATGCCTCGTGCATGTGCGCGCCGACGTGCTCGCGCGGGGTCTGATCCCTTGTCTGTTCCGGTGCCCGCCGACGTGCGCAAACGGGCGCGCGTTGGGGTGTCCATTCGCGTGCCTGGGAGCGCCCGAGCCGGTACCGTTAATGCATGAGCTTCTTTGGCATGACTTCTGACGACGATGTTGAGGACGATCTGGATCGCGTCGCGACCGACGTGGTCGTCGACTGCGACGTTGAGGCCGCGTGGGCGCTCGTGTCGGAGCCGGGCTGGTGGGTGAACGACGGCCCGCTGGGTGATCACGAGGTGACGCTCGGGGACGATGGCCTGTACCGCGTGAGCGACCCGGATGCCGGCGACTGGCTGATCGAAAAGGCCGACGAGGACCCCATGGATGTCGTCGCCTTCCGCTGGTATCCGCTGGCCGACGACGAGCTGCCGGACGAGTACGCGACCCGCGTCGAGGTTTCCCTGTCCGAGGAGCGCGGCGGCGTCGCCATCCACGTGGAGGAGTCGGGTCTGGCGTCGGTCTCCGACGACGAGGCTGAGGCCCGCCAGGCGTACGACGATGAGCTCGGCATGTGGGAGCAGGTCCTGATCGCGGCGAAGAACCACCTCGAGGGCCGTTGAGCGTCTAAGCTTTCGAGCTCCCGGCGCCTGCTGGTGTCAGGGATGCTTTATCGTGTTGGCCTACGGTTTGCTGATGCGTGGTATTAGCTGGTGTCGGCAAGTTTTCGGCGTGCGTCGTGAGCCGGTGTCGTAGTTTCGGTGGTAGCAGCGTGCCACTGTGGGATGACACGTAGCCTGTAGTGCAGATTGCAAGGCTTGTCGGCAGTGTGGTGTGTGCATTCGGCGCATTGGCCGTAGTGGGTTCTGGAGAGAAAGGCAATCTACAGCTTCAGCACTGTAACTCCAGCTACGGTACCTAGCGTCCGAGGCTACGTGCCTGCCTGCGTCTCTCTTGGCAGCATAACTTGTGTTGTTTGTAAAGCTTGGCAGCATAGTAGGCGGGCGCGATTTGCGTACTGTGTAATGCTGCCTACGGGTCGTTAGTCGAAGGTGCTCTATGGGCGTGTCGCACCGTCGTTACCTGTGTAAAACATGATAGATCTACTCCCATCGTGAATCTGCTATCGATCCGAAGGGTGTGTCAAAAAATGGCTGATTCATTAAAATAGAGAGTCTTAAGCTCGATCGGTAGTCATCAATTGAAGGGTAGAACAGGAAGTTTACATATATTGTCAAATAGGGAATAATAGAGGAGAAATTTTCTGATCAACTCCGACTTAGTGTCGTCAAAAAGATCTAAAGACGAAATGTGACTGTTGTGAAGTACTGTTTTGGAGATGGTTATCTTGGGTGAGGTGGCTCAGGTTCTTGGTAGCGCCATCAAAAGTGTTAGTGGATTTGCGGAAATTGTCATTCCGATTATTAGTATAATAACTATTATTGCTGGCTTAATAAAAAGTCAAGGCATGGTGTGCATGCAATTAATTTTCTGAACCGAAACCCTAACGCTTCAAAAATACTTAGGTTGCTCGACGATGATAATATTGTTGTGGAGTTAAATTCTGTTGTCAAAGCAAAAGAGTACTTCTCAAAGGAGTTGGTTGTCGCGACCATTCGCAAATATTTGACAAAGTCTCATAAGCGTGAGATGAGTGATAGCACGTCTTGGTTCTGTGTAATTATAGTAAGTGCACTTCTCTACGTGACTTTGGTAAAAATTGTCGACTATCTAGTCGATAATTATGAAGGAGAGGGAGGGGAGTTGTCGATCGCGGTCAAAATGTATATTTTGCTGCTCCTCGGTGCTTCTGTCGCTTTGTTGCTAGTCGCTCTAATTGCAGTGTTTAAATGTATTAAGTTTCAATTATATGAGTTTAGGTCTGCGCAGCTGGTAGATAGGTTTAAGCTTTCTCAAGTTAGTTTAGATCGATTGTGCGAGGCGGTATCTCCGCAAGTGGAGTACGCTTTCATTGATGCAACAATATCCAAAGCATCTCGTATGGTTCAAGTAGGCCTTGGAAGCGATGACCTAAAACTCCAATCGTATATCCCACAATGGCTCTGGGATGATCGGTGTGAAAGTGAGTTTCGACTTTCGTTTCGGTATGACTATGGAGCGGAGGTGACGAAGTATGTTCAAATAATGGCTGAACGTAGATTTGGTGCGAGTCGAGATGTTATATGCTTTGTCTATTCTGAGTATGGGATCGCTGCTGCACAAGTAGTTGCTGCACTTGAGCAGATTGGTATTTCTGCGCATTATATTGGGCAGTTGAGTGGCCGTCTCTCACAAGTTCGTCGAGTCGTAATGGAAATGAAGATTTTGAGAGAATGTGGCTTATTGTGATGTTTTGTCAAAGTTCTTGGAATGGGTTTAATCCCGTGTGCTGTTTCGCATAATTGAATGGTGTTGGGAGTATGATTGGCTTCTTAGGGTTATGTGGCTCTTCGCAGGAGGCCTAGACCCCTCCATCCATACCCAACTCTGAAGAGCCGAATTAGGTGGTGCGCCTCCGAGTCTGTGCTTGTGTTCGATGGGGGTAATATTCGAAAAGAGTTGAGCCCTCTATCCGGTAGGTCGGAGACGTGGCGCGATATGGGTTATTATCTGCCACGCGTGCTGGTGCTGCGGTCGTTTCGTTGTGTTGGGCCTACTGTCGTTGTGTTGAAGTTGGTGCGCGTGGTGCTTTGTTCCATGGTTGGGCTTGTGAGTGTGGGCGCTGCACCCGATACGTAGGCAGTGCACCCGTTCTGATCGGGTGCAGCGTCCCGTAAGAGGTGCAGCGTCCCGTAAGAGGTGTAATGCCCGGTGTGGGAGTTGCTGTGCGAACCATGGTGGGGCTTGTGACTCCGAAGCGTTGCACTAGTTGAAGGGGCAATGCACTAGATGGGGGAGCATTGCACTGGATAGTAGCTAGTGCAATGCCCTGCTAAGTAGTGCAACGCTGGTGAAAGTAGTGCAATGCCTCCGGGTGTCGGACGCTGGCCGCGCGGTTGGGCTTGTTCCTAAGTGGTGTTACACCATTTAGCTGGGTATTACACCAGTTCCCAGGTGGTGTAATGGTCCCTAACTGGTGTAATGCTCCCTAACTAGTGCAACGCCTTGCCGTGGTGAACCGTTTCTGATGCGGATCTCTGTGTGACTCGTATCGATACGCGTGGGGGCTGGGTGTGTCTCCCAAATTTCGCATGCAATTCCCTCGTACATGCTTCAACTTTTGAAGTCAGAACGTTGGAATTCTGCGGTTTTTGAGGCGCTAATGGTCTGGTCTGGTTTTGTGGGCCGGGTGTTTTGAGGGTTGTTGGTTGTTATTGGTGGTGTTGTGCCCATTGGTGCGCGTATTGGTTGGGTGAGAGCCAGCCCAGCGCGCTGTGGGGGTGCTCTTCATTGTAGCGGTGGGACCAGGCGCCGATCAGCGTGCGCGCGTGGTTGAGGTCTTCGAACATGTTGTCTTCCAAGAGTTCATCACGCATGCGGTTGTGTAAGGACTCCACGAACCCGTTATGCCAGGGTTGGCCCGGTGGGATGAACGCTTGGAGCGTGTCATGCTCGCTGGCCCAGCGCCCCATGGCTGCGGCGATGAATTCGGGCCCGTTATCGGCGCGCAGCACCTGGGGTGCCCCATGGGCCAGGGCAGCTAGGTCAAGCATTTCGATCACGTCGACGGCACCCATGCGCCGCTCGACGCGGAAAGCCAGGTGCTGGCGCGTGAACTCATCGATGAGGTTACAGACCTTGAACACGTGCCTTCCAGTCCGAGTCGAACTGGAAATCAATGGCCCATACCTGCCCGGGGGCGCTAGCCTTGACCAGGCGCTGTATGCGTGGTGCGGTGCGGGGCTTGGGGGCTTTGCGCGGGCGCACGCGTAGCCCTTCGGCGCGCCACAAGCGCCGGAACGTATCACGCCCTATGACAATGCCCTCGCTCTTGGCCCGCGCCCAGGCGCGTTTATAGCCCCACCGTCGATGCGTGGCGGCAAAATCGTTCATCCACTGGCGCACAGGCGCATGATCACGCAGCGTTTTCGCCCCGCCCGCCGCGCGGGTCCGGCAATACGCTGACCGGGACAGCCCGGCAACGCGGCATGCAAGACGCTGAGAAAACCCCTGGCCAACCAGGTAGTTCACAGCCTCGTGCCTGCGCGCCGGGCCTAGAAGTTTCCCTCCGCCAACTCTCGCAACGCTGCCTT
>NZ_JAPWAH010000017.1:0-42533 GCF_041432835.1 Pauljensenia sp. 20925_1_27 | reverse complement strand
GTAGCAGGGCGAGTTTTGTCTCGCTGAAAGCCAGATGCGGCTTGCATAGGGCCTTTCTCGCGCCCATCGCCCCGCCCATCGACGCCGCTGTTATGCGCTGCCGATACGCGTGGGCCCGGTGGCCATGCCCAACCGGCCAGCGGGAACCGCATCCCGGATCCGTCGGTTATGCGTTCGTCGCCCCACGCAAACCGCCCGCCCACGCGTCATGCGGGGGCGGGCGGCAACACACAGAATGCTCGGAAGGCAAGCAATACAAACGACACTAAGGTCGCAAGCAACGCAAGTGGTGTGTGCTTACTTCTTCTCGAGCGTCACTCGGTACACGTTGGTCTCGCGCAGCTGGAAGCCGGCGCGCTGGTAGAGGCGGTTCGCGGCCTCGCGCGAGGGGCGCGAGGTGAGGTCGACGGTGCGGGCGCCGATCTTCTGGGCGTGCTCAATCGCGGCGACGACGAGGGACTGGCCGGCTCCCTGGCCGCGGGCGCCCTCGTCGACGACGACGTCCTCGACCCACGCGCGCACGCCAGTGGGGATCTCGAAGGTGGCTAGCGACAGCATGCCGAGGATCGGGTGGTTGCCCTCCGCGTCAGCGGTGTCGGGGCGGAACACGAAGAGGTGTACGCCGGACTGGGCGAGGAAGCGCTCAACGTCGGCCTCGCTCATGGGAGCGGCGGAGCGGGAGAGCTGGGGGATCAGGCGCCCCATGGCCTCGTGGATTTCGGGCGTGGCGGCGGTGATGAGTTCGACGGTCATGTTTCTCCTAACGTTAGGTCCAATTGTAACGGTACGGGGCAGTGAGCCAGCGTGATTGGCTGATATACGGGATGTGTGACCGCCGGTGATGAGCGATAGATGAGGGCGACTGTGGTCGTGTGCGAGGGGGTGCCTTCGTCTGTGCTGGCACCGCATCTGGTTGAGTACGAGGCCCGGGCGGTGCCCGGCCTACGCGCGCTCGAGGAGGAGGGCGACCTCGGCGTGGGTCGTGTGCGGGAACATGTCGAAGAGGCGGCCTTCGATGGGGCGGAGCGTGGGCATGGCCGCCAGGTCCTTGGCCAGTGACGCGGGGTTGCAGGAGGAGTAGATGACGCGGGGCGCGTCGCACTGGTTCAGGTACGCGGCCAGGTCGGTGCCGATGCCTCGACGCGGCGGGTTCACGACGATGACGTCGGGTACGTCCTCGGGTGCTTGGGCGCGCGCCCACGAGGTCGCGTCGTCCGCGATGAAGGTCGCGCGCGAGCGCGACAGGCCCGCGTGGCGTGCGGCGCTGATCGCCGAGGAGATCGCCCCGGAGGACACCTCGACGCCGGTGACGCGCGGGAATCCGGCGCGCGCGGCAGCGAGGGCGAAGCCTCCGACGCCGCAGTACAGGTCCCACAGGCTCTCGGGCAGACGTCCGTCGGCGAAGGGACGCGACGCCCACAGCGCGGCCTGCTCGTACAGGGCGGAGGCGACGTGTGCGTTCGTCTGCGCGAAGGAGCGAGGCCCCAGCTCGAGCCCCTCCACGGACAGCGGCAGTGTGCGTGCGCGCGTCAGGATGATCTCGTCGGGGCCTTCCACGATGGCCTCGTGCGTGGGGTGGATGTTCGCGGTGACGACGTGGGCGGCCGGCACGAGGTCGCGCAGGAGCGGCAGCGCCGAGCGGATGTCGGAGACGCGGTCGCGCGTGCGCAGGACGAAGCGGATCATGAGCCGCTGGCCGTCGCCCACGGTGATGAGGATGTTCTTGAGTTCCCCGCGCTTGGTGGGAACGTCGTAGGGGGTGAGGTTCAGGGATCGGATGAAGCGCTTGAGGCCGGGGGTCGCGCGGTTGATCGCCGGGTGCTGGATGGGGCATCCGGGCAGGTCGACGCCGCGGCGGTCGGGTCCGAGGATGCCGAGGGTGGGGCGGCGTCGGCTTCCTCCGACGACGAGCTTTGCGCTCGTGCGGAAGCCCTTCTCGAGGGACGAGGCCGGGGCCAGCCAGGAGATTTCGCCGGCTCCCGGGACGGGGGAGAGGGTGGCTGCGACGGCCTCGGCCTTATCCGCGAGCTGACGCTCGTAGGGCTGGTCGAGGAGGGTGCAGGACCGGCAGGTTCCGGCATCGAAGTGGTTGCAGCGCATCCCTCAAGTGTAAGTGGGGGCGGGGCGCGTCGTCAGCTGCGCCCCGCCCCCACCTGTGGTGGTTATGCCCACGCGGTGATTAGGCCTTGGCAGCGCGTGAGCGGCGGATGAACGCCGTGCCTGCTCCCGCGGCGATCAGCGCGGCTGCTGCGAAGAGCAGCGCGTTGGTGCCGGTGCGGGCCAGGCCGCCCTTGCCGCCCTGTTCGGGGGCGGGGGCCGGGGCCGCGGAGGGCTGGGAGCTCGGAGCGGCGCTCGGATCACCGGACGGGGCCGGCGCGGTGGGCGCGGTGACCGTCAGCGGCGCGGTCGCGGAGACGGCCGGCGAGGCGGACTCGGCGACGACCGTGTGGTCGCCGGCCTCGGTGGCGGCGGGGACCGTCACCTCGGCGGTGAAGTTGCCGCTGGCGTCCGTGGTGGCCGTGCCGACCTCGACGGGCTCAGAGTGCAGCGTGAGCGTCACGGTGGACTCGGGCGCGAAGCCCGTGCCCTTCACGGTGACGGGCTTGCCAGCCTCGACGGTCGACGGCTCGACGGAGAGCGCGGGGGTCGAGAACTTCTCGGCCTTGACGGTGACCGACTTGACGGTCGTGTCCTTGCCGAAGCCCTTCAGCACGTATGCCGGGTTGTCGTACTCGAGGGTGGCGCGAGCGGTCTGGTTCGGGCCGATCGTGAAGGGCCCGACGCCCGCCTTCAGGTCGGCGACGGTCAGGCCCTTGATGGTCTGGCCCGCGACGGTGACCTTGTACTTCGCGTAGGAGTCCGTGAAGCCCTCGGTATCGAAGGAGACGGTCACGCCCGAGGCGACCTTGTCGCCCGAGGTGATGGATGCCGTGAAGCTGGTCTCGCCGGTCTTGGGGGTGGGTGCCTTGAACTTTTCGAGGCTGGAGGCGGGGATCGTGGTCGCCTGCTCGCCGATGGTGGTCAGGCCGGTGGGCACGTAGTTGGGGGTGCCGTTCGTGGTGACCGTGACGACGGGGAGGATCTCGTCGGGCTGTGCGGGCAGGGTGATGACGAGGTCGTTGCCCTCGACCTTGTAGGTCAGAGCCGCGTCGGAGCCGTCGAGCTTCACCGAGGCGATGTCGTTGGCACCGGCGCCGCGAAGCGTGATCGTGCCGTCGGCCGGCCACTTCTCGATGCCCAGGTAGATGTGGGAGTCATCGACCATGGTCTTGCCCCAGGTCTCGATGGGGTAGTGGGTCGGGCGCGAGTTGCCCAGGATACCGGGGTGTGCGCGGTTCCAGTCGCCGATGCCCTTGAGGACGGAGGCGTCCCACGGGTCGTAGGAGCCGTCGAACTTCGGGCCGACGTTGAAGAGGAACTGGCCGCCCAGGGCCACGGTCGAGAACATGTTGCCCACGATCTCGGTGGTCTTGATGTGGGCGCCGCCGGGGGCCTTACGCAGGGCCGTCGTGTTGTCGACCTGCTGGATGTGGTCCCATTCTTCCTCGGTGTAGTCCGGGTAGCCGGTGTCCTTGTAGGTGGGGGCGGCGTCGTCCCAGTTGGCGTAGCCCCAGGTCTTGTGGAAGATCGAGACGGCTGACTCCCAGGGGCCCTGGGTCTGCTCGGACTGCATCTCGTTGTCCCAGCCGACCTCGAAGTCCGCGCGGTCGTTACCCACGCGCGAGTTGATCATGATGTTCGGCTGGAGCTCGTGGGCCCATGTACGCAGCTGGTCGGACTGCTCTTTGTTGGGCTTGCCCATGTCGTACCAGAGCTCGGAGATTTCGCCGTACTTGCCGCCGAGGAGCTCCTTGAGCTGGGCATGGATGTAGTCCATGTAGCCCGCTTCATCCAGGGTGTTGGCGTTCGTCCAGGGGTCCTCGGGCTGCTTCTCCCAGTCGATGTTGGAGAAGTAGAGGCCGAACTTGATGCCGACCTTCTGGCAGGCCTGCGACAGTTCGAGGATCGGGTCGCGGTGGGAGGGTGACTGCTTCGTGAAGCTGTAGTCGGTCGTGGCCGTGTCCCACATGGCGAAGCCGTCGTGGTGCTTGGAGGTGATGAGCAGCATCTTCATGCCGCTGTCCTTGGCCTGCTGGCACCACGCGGTCGCGTCGAAGTTGGGGGCCTCGAAAGTCTGGGCGGTGGCCAGGTATTCCTCGCGGGGGATGCCCTGCAGCGGGATTCGCTGGTCCCAGGTCTGCTGGTGGCCCCACGCCTTGATCTGCTCGGGGTAGCCGACTTCCTGCTTCTGGCCCTTGTACCAGCCTGCGTAGGAGGAGTAGACGCCCCAGTGGATGAACATGGCGTACTTCATGTCCTGCCACTGCGCGACCTTCGCCTCGCTGGAGGCGGGCACGGCTGCGGGGATCGCGTAGCGCGCGTCGTAGGTGGTCTGGGGGGCGGTGGTGCCCGACTGGGTGCCGTCGGCTGCTGGCGTGTCGGCCAAAGCGGGACCTGCCATTCCTAGTGTCAGTAGGCCGGCGAGGAGGCTGCCAGCCAGTCGTTTCGTGATGCGCATCAAGTCTCCATTGATTGACGGGGCTCTCAGTCGTTGAGAGCGTTTCTAGTTTGCCAGAGGAGGGGTGTGGTGTGCCACTTTCAGGTTTCGCAAAAACTTACGATGGGCTTTTGCTTGGCTTACGAATGGTTGACGCTGTGCATGTTTTGGTGCCAGCGGGCTGTGTTGTGCCTTGTCATGTCGGGATGGAATAAAAGTCTGAAAAGATAGTTGAGTACATCAGACTCAAGTTTTGAGTGGCTCATACCGAGGAGGTTTTGGTGAGGGAATAAAATCCAAGCCTCCAAGGTTGAGTACATCAGACTCAGGTTTGAGAGCTACGGGTTGCGGAATAAAAACCCGGCTCCTAAAGTTGAGTACATCAGACTCAAGGATGTGTCGGGAGCTCCCGGCACCACATAGACCACACAGACCAACGCAAGCCGCTCCGGAAGCGGAGACGGCCTAGCGAATGAAAGGACAACAACCATGGCACGTGCAGTCGGTATCGACCTCGGCACCACCAACTCCGCTATCGCCGTCCTCGAAGGCGGCGAGCCCACCATCATCCCGAACGCTGAAGGCGCTCGTACGACCCCCTCGGTCGTCGCCTTCTCCAAGACCGGCGAGGTCCTGGTTGGCGAGATCGCCAAGCGTCAGGCGGTCACCAACGTTGACCGCACCATCTCCTCCGTCAAGCGCCACATGGGCACCGACTGGACCACGGAGATCGACGGCAAGAAGTACACCGCGCAGGAAATCTCCGCGCGTATCCTCCAGAAGCTGAAGAGGGACGCCGAGGCCTACCTGGGTGAGCCCGTCACCGAGGCCGTCATTACGGTTCCCGCCTACTTCAACGACGCGCAGCGTCAGGCCACCAAGGACGCCGGACAGATCGCCGGCCTCAAGGTCGAGCGCATCGTCAACGAGCCCACCGCCGCGGCTCTGGCCTACGGCCTCGAAAAGGGCAAGGAAGACGAGCTCATCCTGGTCTTCGACCTCGGTGGCGGCACGTTCGACGTGTCCCTCCTCGAGGTGGGCAAGGATGACGACGGCTTCTCCACCATTCAGGTGCGCGCCACCTCCGGTGACAACCACCTGGGCGGCGACGACTGGGATCAGCGCATCGTCAACTGGCTGATCGACCAGGTCAAGGCCAAGACTGGTGCCGACCTGTCCAAGGACGCGGTCGCTCTCCAGCGCCTGAAGGAAGCTGCCGAGCAGGCGAAGAAGGAGCTGTCCTCCGCGACCTCCACGAACATCTCGCTGCAGTACCTGTCCATGACTGCCGATGGCCCCATCCACCTGGATGAGACCCTCACGCGCGCCAAGTTCGAGGAACTGACCGCGGACCTGCTCGAGCGCACCAAGAAGCCCTTCCGTGACGTCATGGCCGAGGCCGGCGTGACCGTCTCCGAGATCGACCACGTCGTTCTCGTTGGTGGTTCCACCCGTATGCCCGCCGTTACCGAGGTCGTCAAGGAGCTCACCGGCGGTCGCGAGCCCAACAAGGGCGTCAACCCCGATGAGGTCGTCGCCGTGGGCGCTGCCCTGCAGGCCGGCGTCATCCAGGGTGACCGCAAGGACGTCCTGCTCATCGACGTGACCCCCCTGTCGCTCGGCATCGAGACCAAGGGTGGCGTCATGACGAAGCTCATCGATCGCAACACCGCGATCCCGACCAAGGCCTCGGAGATCTTCTCCACCGCCGAGGATGGCCAGCCCTCCGTGCTCATCCAGGTCTACCAGGGCGAGCGTGAGTTCGCCCGCGACAACAAGCTGCTCGGCACCTTCGAGCTGTCCGGCATCGCGCCGGCTCCCCGTGGTGTCCCGCAGATTGAGGTCACCTTCGACATCGACGCGAACGGTATCGTTCACGTCTCCGCGAAGGACCGCGGCACCGGCAAGGAGCAGTCGGTGACGATCACCGGTGGTTCCTCCCTGCCCAAGGAGGACATCGACCGCATGGTGCGCGAGGCCGAGGAGCACGCCGCCGAGGACAAGAAGCGCCGCGAAGAGGCCGATGTTCGCAACCAGGCTGAGCAGGCCGTCTACTCGACGGAGAAGCTGCTCAAGGACGAGGCCGACAAGATCTCCGAGGAGACCCGCGAGGCCGTCCAGAAGGATGTTGACGCCGTCAAGGAAGCCCTCAAGGGTGACGACATCGAGGCCGTGAAGACCGCGATGGCGACCCTGTCCGAGTCCGGCATGAAGATCGGTCAGGAGATCTATGCCAAGCAGCAGGCCGACGAGGCCGCGGCGCAGTCCGCTCCTGCCCAGGACGATGTCGTGGACGCCGAGATCGTTGACGAGGATGACAAGTGAGCACCGAAGAAACCAACGGTTTCTCGGCGCCCAACGAAGACGCCAACGTCGCCGGGGCCGACTCTGTCGAGTCGGCCCCGGCCGGCCAGGCGGCCGAGAACAACGACGCCGCACCCGGTGCGGATGACGTAGCCCAGGCCTCGTCCGAGGCTTCGGCCGACGACATGAGTGCCTTCGAGGAACAGATTGAGGACTCTGACCTCGCCAAGGCCCTCGAGCGCATCGCGGCCGTCGAGGATCAGCTGGCCCGCGCCAACGCGGAGCTGTACAACCAGGGCCAGGAGTACGCCAACTACGTGCGTCGCTCCAAGGAGGCCATCCCCGGTCACAAGACCGCCGGCCAGGACGAGGTCATCGAGTCGCTCATCAGCGTTCTCGACGACATCGCCGCCGCCCGTGCGCACGGCGACCTGGAGGACGGTCCCTTTGCGTCGATCGCCACGAAGCTCGAGGAGACGCTCAAGACGCGCTTCGAGCTGGAGCGCTACGGCGCCGAGGGCGACGACTTCGATCCGGCCCTGCATGACGCCCTGATGGCGACGACCAGCGCGGACGTCGATCATCCCGTCATCGGGCAGGTGCTCACCAGTGGCTATCGCCGCGGAGACCGCGTGGTGCGCGCCGCGAAGGTGCTGGTGAACAACCCTGAATAACAGCAACAACACGCTCGTGACTGAAAGTGAGGTGAAACGCGCGTGAGTGAACAAGAATGGTTCTCCAAGGATTTCTACAAGGTCCTGGGAGTCGATAAAAAGGCGGATAAGAAGGCCATTACGAAGGCCTACCGCAAGCTGGCGCGTCAGTGGCACCCGGATCAGAACCCGGGCGACAAGGCGGCCGAAGCCAAGTTCAAGGAAATTGGCGAGGCATACGCGGTCCTGTCCAACGATGAGGATCGCAAGCGCTACGACGCGATTCGCGCGATGGCCGGCGGTGGAGCTCGATTCTCTGCCGGATCCGGCGGCACCGGTGGCTTCGAGGACCTCTTCGGCGGCTTCAGCGGTGGCGGTTTTGGGGGCGGCGGCCACAACGTGCGCTTCCAGACCTCCGGCATGCCCGGCGGCGGCGCTGGTTTCGAGGACATCCTCTCCGGCCTCTTCGGCGGTGGCGGTGGCGCTCACGCAGGCGCCCGATTTGGGGGCGACCCCTACGGTTCGCCCTTCGGCACCGGCGGCCATGCCCAGCAGGCGGCACCGACCCCCGAAAAGGGTGGAACGCTGCGCGCGAAGCTGTCCATCTCCTTCCGTCAGGCCCTCAACGGCGCGACGCTGACCATCAAGGTTGGCGGCTCCCCGATCAAGGTCCGCATTCCCGCGGGCATCAAGGACGGGCAGAAGGTCCGCGTCAAGGGCCACGGCAAGCCCGGCGTCAACGGCGGTCCCACCGGCGACCTCGAGGTCGCCGTGACCGTCAAGCCGCACCCCGTGTACACGCGCGAAGGAAACGACCTGGTTGTGACACTGCCGGTGACCGTCTCCGAGGCAATCCTCGGCGCCGTCGTCGACGTGCCCATGATCGACGGCAACACGGCCACGGTGAAGGTGCCCGCAGGGTCCTCCTCGGGCACCGAGATTCGCGTGCGCGGCGGGGGAGTGAAGACCTCCAAGGCGACCGGCGATCTCATCGCCCGCGTGGCCATCCGCGTCCCCGAGAAGCCGAACCGCGAGCTCAAGAAGCTCGCGAAGGAGCTGGCGGCGGCCGAGGGCGACCTCGACGTGCGCGCTTCCCTCGCCGAGGCCTCGGAGGAGTAAGCGATGGCGAGCACTGGAACGGACGACGCGGTGACGTTCGTCATCTCGGTTGCGGCCGAGCTGGCGGGCATGCACCCGCAGACCCTGCGCCAGTACGACCGACTCGGCCTGGTGATCCCCGCCCGTACCAAGGGGCGGGGTCGCCGCTATACGAAGCGCGACGTGCAGCGCCTGCGCGACGTGCAGCGGATGAGCCAGGAGGAGGGCATCAACCTCGCAGGAATCCGACGCATCCTCGAGCTCGAGCGCCGCGTCGAGGCCCTGGAAGAAGAACGGGACGCCCTGCGCGACGCGGTCACGGCCGCTGAAGCCAGGCGCAATCGAGTGTTTGCTGCGTCCGCGGACGGTCAGGTCATGCCACTACAGCGAGGCCAGCGGCCGTGGGATCGCACGTCACGGCGAACGAATGGCTCCGGTGGCTCTCTCACCGTGTGGAGCCCTGTGCGCGCTCTTGCCGCGCTCGCGGCCGCCCAGACGTCGGCGCGCTCGGAGCTTCCGGCGCCGCCGCCTTCGAAGGCGCGCAACGTCATCGAGGGGACGCTCGTCCCCCAGCGGTAACGCGCATCGCTCTTGTCAGTAGGGCGCTGAGAAGGCTGCATCGGTTCTCAGTGGCACGGCGCTGAGAAGGCTGCATCGGTTCTCAGTGGCACGACACTGAGAGAGGCGCATTGGTCCTCAGTGGCACGACACTGAGAGAGGCGCATTGGTCCTCAGTGGCACGACACTGAGACATAAAGGACTGCGGGACCCATCCAGTGGATGGGTCCCGCAGCATATTCGATCGAGAATCCGGGGGCACACAGGATTCCCGACCGAAGCCTGGAACAGGCGGCAGGCTTGCGCCCGCTGAACATAGTTTTACCAGGTCACAGCCGGTTTCGGTAGTCGATTTTTGGGGTGTTCGTCGCTTGGAACAAACGTGCAGGGCTTGCGTGAAATGTGTGCGTCTTGTTCGCCACTATCTTTTGCGAAATGCGCTCTGACCTGCGCGTTTGTCGATAATGAGGTGTTTTCCTTGAAAATGCTGAGATCTTGGGCTGCTCGGGCGGTGTTGTCGGGCGGCTGAGCGGTCGAAATTAACCGCCGAGCAATATCGATGCCATCACACAGAAATGGCGTATGTAACGTCGGTATGCAATGCGTAACTATCTGTGCAGGTCGGCGACACATCCGCGTGTCGCGCGAGGACAGCCACCCTCTCGGTGGTCCCCGGCCTCGTCCTGGTGGGGGAGACCGATATGCGTCGGCGACGCGACCAGCGCCCCGCATGCGTTAACGTGGATACATGACGAATTCTTCGCATCACCTGTCGGTGCGCTCTCGCCTGGCTATGGCTGCAGGCGGGGCTGCCCGTTTCGCGTCCCGGGCCCTTGGGCGCGGTTCTGGCGGCATGATTGGCGGCGAGGTCGCGCTGCGTATCTCCCCGAAGCTCCTCAAGGAGTTGGCCGCCCCTTGTTCATCCGTGATCGTCACCGGCACGAACGGCAAGTCGACGACGACGCGCATGGTGCGTGCGGCGCTCGAAAGCGCTGGTCGTGTTGCCTCGAACATCAACGGCGACAACATGACGTCGGGCGTCCTCACGGCTCTCATGCAGGGCAAGGGTGCGACGCGTGCCGCCCTCGAAGTCGACGAGATGCACGTGCCCGCCGTTGCGGCCGACGTGGATCCGGCTGTCTTCGTCTACCTCAACCTCTCGCGCGACCAGCTTGATCGTGTGGGGGAGATCGGAACGGTGGAGCGTCGCCTGCGCGAGGGGGCCTCGGCTCATCCGGACGCCGTCGTCGTCGCGAACTGCGATGACCCCCTCATCGCCTCGGCCGCCGCCGACAATCCGAACGTCGTGTGGGTCGCGGCCGGAGGAGGATGGGGTGGTGACTCTGCCGCGTATCCGCGCGGTGGGCGTGTCGTCCGCTCCGGTGACGACTGGCATCTGATCCCCGCATTCGAGGGGGAGGAACTGCCGGAACTGACGAGCCGTCCGCAGCCTCAATGGTGGCTCGAGGACGTTGAGCTCTCCCCCGAAGGCCCGCGTGCGACGCTGCGCGGACCGGACGGCATCAGCGTCCCCCTCAACCTGTTGCTTCCCGGGCGCGCGAACCTCGGCAACGCAGCGCAGGCGGTCGCCGCAGCCGTCGCCATGGGTATCGACCCGGCTGTCGCGGCAGCCGCCGTCAGTGGCGTCACCGAGGTCGCCGGACGCTACTCCGTGCATGACGTCAACGGGCGCCGCGCCCGTCTGATGCTGGCGAAGAATCCGGCTGGATGGCAGGAAGCCATGACGATGATCGACCCGCGCGTCGACCAGGTCGTCATCGGCGTCAACGGCCAGGTTCCCGACGGCCAGGACCTCTCCTGGCTGTGGGACGTCGACTTCTCCGCCGTGAAGCGCGAGGGGCGTCGCGTTGTCGCCTGCGGTGAGCGCGGTGCCGACCTTGCTGTGCGCCTCGAATACGCGGGCGTGCACTGCGACCTCGTCCCGCTGCCCATGGATGCCTTGGCGCTCTGCGAGCCGGGCCGCGTCGAGATACTCCTCAACTACACGGCCATGCGCGACTTCAAGGTCCTGCTCGATCGAAAGGAAGGCACGCGATGAGCGCCTCCACGCTGCGAATCGGCGTCCTCATGCCCGAGGTGCTGGGTACCTACGGTGACAGCGGCAATGCGCTGATTCTCGCCGAACGCGCCCGCAGGCGCGGCATCGACGCCGAGGTCATTCACGTTGGGCTCACCGAGGAGATCCCTGACAGCCTCGACATCTACACGCTCGGCGGCGGCGAGGACACCGCTCAGGCGCTCGCTGCCGACAAGTTCCGCCGCACCTCGGGCCTCGCCCGCGCCCTCGATGCGGGCCGCCCGCTCCTAGCGATCTGCGCATCCCTGCAGGTCCTCGGCCACTGGTACGAGGATGCGCGCGGCGCTCGCGTGCCGGGCATGGGCGTCCTCGACATCACGACCGAGCCTCAGGGGCACCGTGCGATCGGTGAGCTCGTCTGTGAGCCCGTTCTCGACGGCCTCACGCAGACTCTGACGGGCTTTGAAAATCACGGGGGCGGTACCGTCCTCGGCCCCGATGCAGCCCCGCTGGGACGCGTCCTGTCCGGCGTCGGCAACGGCACGCCTCGCGGCACGACCCCACCCGAGGTGCGCTACGACGGCGCCGTCCAGGGGTCCATCATCGCGACCTATATGCACGGCCCCGCTCTCGCGCGTAATCCTGAGCTGGCGGACCTGCTGCTGCAGCGCGCCACGGGGTCTGCGCTAGAACCTCTCGAGGTCCCCGGTGTCGCCCAGCTGCGCGCCGAGCGCCTGCGCATCGTTCACGAGGCCCGATGACGCCGTCGGGGCCCGCGCTGAGCCCCTGCGTTGCTATGCTGGCACAAACGAATTCCTAGGAAGGATTTCCTCATGTCGAACCCCAGGCCTTACGGAGTCCCCGGCGAGCAGGGCACCCCCTGGCCGCAGTACGGACAAGATGGTGCGAACGGCGCGATGCCTCCTCAGGGTGCCTATCCGGGTGCCGGTTACGGCGGCCCCGCGGTCATGCCCATCATGAAGCTGCCCAGTCGGGCTCCCGGCACGATCATGATCGTCCTCGGCCTGCTCATGATGCTGATCATCGCCCCGGTCATCTTCGCTGTGGTCGCTTTCTCAGGCGTCAACACGGAAACGCCCGAGAATGTGAACGCCGTCAGCGTTACCAATGGCGGGACCGTCGAGGTTGGCGCCAACGGACAGTACACGATCCTCCTCGGTGACGCCGAGGCAACGTCGTGCACGATGACGGACACGGATGGCGACGTCTACGATATGCACACGTTCGCAGGGGTCAACAACTACTACACGGCCACGGATCTGCCCGCGGGTACCTACCGCATCGACTGTGAGGGTCTGCCTGCGGGGGCCGACATTGCGGGCATGGATTTCAGCGCCGGTGACGTCACCAAGTCGGGGACGAACGGCCTCATTTGGTCCACGGTCGTCGGCGTCGGCGGCACGGTCATCATGATCATCGGCATCGTGCTCGTGGTGAAAGCCAACGGCAGGCGCCGAGAGATTCAACAGCAGGCGATGATGTCGGCTATCGGATGACAGCAGTTCGCGCGTGAGGGGGCGAGGCCCCGGAGGATCTCCGGCCTCGCCCCTTTGCTGCACCGACACCACCACGAGGAAGGATGTCATGCACACCCTGTCTTTCACGGGCGAACGTCAGGTGCGTTTCCCCGCCCCCGACGTCGCGCGCGGCTTCATGCTCGCGCTCATTGCGCTGGCAAATGTGCCCTTCTGGCTGCGCTATTTTCCGGACGCGCCGCACGCGGGTGAGGCGGCGCTGGCGGCCATGAACGACGCCGATCAGTGGTGGTACCTGGTGCGAACCCTGTTCGTAGACCGTCGCGCGTATCCGCTGTTTTCGATTCTGTTCGGCTTCGGTATGGCGATCATGGCCTCGCGCACCATCGAGCGCGAGCGCCGCGTCGCGATGGATGCGATTCCCCCCGAGTTGAGCGCCGGGTGGAATCCTCTCCAGCGGGAGATTGTCCGTGACGCTGTTGAGCGTCGTGCGCGCCGCGCGGCCGCGCGCCTGATTCGTCGCCGTGGCTGGTGGATGCTGGCGTTCGGCCTGGTGCATGGGATCTTCTTCGCGGGTGACATTATCGGCGCGTACGGTCTCGTGGCGGTCATTTTCGCCGAGGTGATTGTCATGCGGCGGCCGTGGCTGCGCGTACTGATCGGCGCCTTCATCGCCTCCTTGAGCATGCTCGGGATTTGGTCGATGGCGGCGATGGCGGGGCGCGAGCCGATGGTGTTTGAGTTCCACGATCCCGTACAGCTGGATGCGGGGTATCCGCTGGTATCGCTTGCCTCCTGGCTTATCGCGACGCCGATGACTGTCCTGACTGCGCTCGTGGTCCCCTGCGTCATGATTGGCGTGGGAGTTGCGCGCTGGGGCCTCCTGCAGGATCCGCGTGGGCGTGGTGCGCTCTTGGCAGGGATCGCGTGTGGTGGCCTGTTGATCGGCGCGCTGGGGGCCGTTCCCTTCGCCCTCATGCAGCTGGACTGGGCTTTTGCCGGGTCGGCGTCCTGGTCGTATCCGCTCTTCCATGCCTCCGGCGTCGCGGGAGCCTGCGGCTGGCTGGCGCTGCTCGCGCTCGTAGGAGGCGGGCCACGCGAGAATCTCGGCTCGGTGTGCGCGTTCCTGAGCGCGATCGGCCGACGCTCGATGACCGCCTACCTGTCACAGACGCTGCTCTTTATTTTTATGTTCGGCGTGCTTGGCGCGTTCGGCGTACGTGTCCTGGGTGTGGCGGTGTCCGGCCTGATCGCTCTGGGGGTCTGGGCGCTGATTGGGTTCGGTTGTGTGATCGCCGAGGTCGGGGGAACCTCTCGTGGTCCCGCGGAGTGGGCGCTGCGTTGGCTGGTTGCCAAGACCGCGCGTCCGCTGCCGCTGCCCGCCCTGCCGCTCGCGTTCCCAGCTGCCTCGGTTGGTCCGGGGGTGGCAATCCCGGGACCGTCCTTATCGATGCCGCCGGTTTCTGGCGCTGGGCCTCGTAGGATTTCCGAGGATTCTCCGGGCTCAATCAATACAAATTGGTCTATTTAGTAGAATCCTTTGCATTCTGCAAGAGCTAATCGCAAATGTGATCAAGAATACAAATGAAAAATAGTTGCGCCATGCCCCCCGGGTGAGCTGCGACGATGGTGCGGCGATGTCGCAGTGGTGGCGTTCGGCGGCAACGCAAAAGCCTTGGGGGCATTGGTTTTTCGCGGTTTCTACGCTACTGTGAAAGCACCAAGACACGTGCTGGTAACACGATGAGGTGAGCGGAGGAGGCGCCAATGGAAATGCATGTGCAGACCATCGTGGGGGGCGGTCGGCGCACTCTCGCCCCGTCTGTAGCGACGCAGTGGCGCGTCAATGAACATCGGCACGAATAGGGGAACATCATGGGCTGGCTATGGCGGGCGGATGCCGACGGAGGAGCCGACGGTGAGGAGACGCCTCGCCGCCGCAATCTGCCGGACGATACCGCCTCTGATATGGAACAATGGGGAGGTAGCAAAGCAGCACCTCCGGAAGGAATTGTCACGGGTAATTCGGAGTTTGAAGCCAATCGTTTCGATATGGTTCGCCCCATCACGCAGGAGCGCTTGGGCCTCCTGTTCGACTCTGAGGGATGGACGTGGCGTATCGATAACGACGGGGATCTCTGCGGTTTGTGGGAGGGGCATCTGTTCTGCTTCCGCTTCCTCGGTGACTCTCGTGAGGTGCTGTCGATCGTTGCGTTCATGAAGAGCCTTGTGCCGATTGAATATGGCGAGGATCTGCGTGATTTCCTGCAGGCCTGGCACGGCGAGTTCCTCTGGCCGAAGGCGTACGTCGCTGACCAGGACGAGGGTGACCGTGTCGTCGCCGAGGTGAATGCTGACTACGAGTATGGTGCGACGGATGCGCAGCTCGTTCAGCAGGTGATGTGCGCGCTCGCGACGACCCTGCAGCTATTCCGTGCGCTTGAGGAGCGCTACGGTCTCGATGGGGACGAGGGGCCTGGTCCATCCGGTGGGCATCAGCGCGGCTTTGATGGCCCCGCCTGGCTTCCAGAGAACTGAGTCACATCCTCCTGAGATTCGAAGTTGAGTGGAATAGACTCAACTTTGGCTTCGTTGTGTCTGTCAGAAGGCGTCGAGTGGATCGGCACCACCAGACAAACCATTTGGAGGAGTAATTTCATGGCACGTGAAATGACAACAAAGGCGCAGGAGGCCGTCTCCTCTGCGCTCGCGGCTGCAGGTGCGGCCGGTAACCCGCAGGTGGAGCCCATCCACCTGCTCGAAGCTCTGATTGAGCAGCGTGAAGGCATCGCGCTCTCCCTTCTCGAGGCTGTTGGCGCCGACGTGCGCGCAATCGGTGCGCGCACCCGCAACGCCCTCGTGGCGCTGCCGAGCGCGCAGGGCGCGTCCACGGGAAACGCGCAGCCCTCGAACGCGCTGCTCGCGATCGTTCGCGACGCTGGAGAGCGCGCCGAGGCCGGCGGTGACCAGTACATCTCGACCGAGCACCTGCTCATCGCGCTGGCTGCCTCGCAGACCGAGGCCGGTCGAATCCTTACCCAGGGTGGGGCAAGCGCCGACGCGCTTGCGCAGGCCCTCGCGCAGCTGCGCCCCGACCCGATTACCTCGGCCGACCCCGAGGGATCCTTCGAGGCCCTGTCCAAGTACGGCCGCGACCTCACGGAGGTTGCCCGCGAAGGCAAGCTCGACCCGGTCATCGGGCGAGATAACGAGATTCGTCGCGTCATCCAGGTGCTGTCCCGGCGCACCAAGAACAACCCTGTTCTGATCGGTGAGCCTGGCGTCGGTAAGACGGCCGTCGTCGAAGGCCTCGCCCAGCGCATTGTCGCTGGCGATGTCCCCGAGTCCCTGCGCGACAAGCGCCTGGTCTCCCTCGACGTCTCGTCGATGGTCGCCGGTGCGAAGTACCGCGGTGAGTTCGAGGAGCGCCTCAAGGCCGTTCTCGCTGAAATTCAGCGTTCCGACGGTCAGATCATCACCTTCATCGACGAGCTGCACACGGTCGTCGGCGCGGGTGGTGGCTCCGAGGGCGCAATGGATGCCGGCAACATGCTCAAGCCCATGCTTGCCCGCGGTGAACTGCGCATGGTCGGCGCGACCACGCTCGACGAGTACCGCGAGAACATCGAGAAGGACCCCGCGCTGGAGCGTCGCTTCCAGCAGGTGTTCGTCGGTGAGCCCTCGGTCGAGGATACCGTCGCCATCCTGCGTGGCATCGCCCCGAAGTACGAGGCGCACCACAAGGTGACGATCTCCGACGGTGCTCTCGTCGCCGCTGCCACCCTGTCGAACCGCTACATCACGGGCCGACAGCTGCCCGACAAGGCCATTGACCTGATCGACGAGGCCGCCTCTCGCCTGCGCATGGAGCTGGACTCCTCGCCGGTCGAGATCGACGAGCTGCGCCGTAGCGTGGATCGCCTTCGTATGGAGGAGTCCTACCTGACCGAGTCCGATCCGGAGGGTCTCGACGAGGCCACCCAGGATCGTCTGAGCAAGCTGCGCGCTGACCTGGCCGACCGTGAAGAGACGCTGCGTGCGCTCACTGCGCGCTGGGAGGCCGAGAAGGCCGGTCACAACCGCGTCGGTGACCTGCGTGTTCAGCTCGATACGCTGCGCACTCAGCTCGATCTGGCCGTGCGCGAGGGGCGCTGGGAAGAGGCTGGCCGCCTCCAGAACGGCGAGATTCCCGCGGTTGAGCGCCAGATCGCCGAGGCCGAAGCGCAGGCTGAGGCCCAGGATGCTCGTGGCGATGAGGAGCCGATGATCGCCGAGAAGGTCGGCCCCGCAGAAATCGCCGAGGTGATCGAAGCGTGGACCGGAATTCCGACGGGTAAGCTCCTGCAAACTGAGACCGACAAGCTTCTGCACATGGAGGACGAGCTCGGAAAACGCCTCATTGGTCAGAAAGACGCCGTGCGAGCGGTGTCGGACGCGGTCCGTCGTTCGCGCGCGGGGCTGTCCGATCCCAACCGTCCGACCGGTTCGTTCCTGTTCCTCGGCCCGACGGGTGTGGGCAAGACTGAACTGGCGAAGGCGCTCGCGGAGTTCCTCTTCGATGACGAGCGCGCCATGGTGCGCATTGACATGTCGGAGTACTCCGAGAAGCATTCGGTTGCGCGCCTCGTCGGTGCCCCTCCGGGGTACGTGGGCTACGAGCAGGGCGGTCAGCTGACCGAGGCTGTGCGTCGGCGTCCGTATTCTGTCGTCCTTCTGGACGAAGTTGAGAAGGCTGATCCTGAGATTTTCGACATTCTTCTGCAGGTGTTGGATGATGGACGTCTCACGGACGGGCAGGGGCGGACGGTGGACTTCCGAAACACCATCCTGATCCTCACATCGAACCTCGGTTCGCAGTTCCTGTCGGACCCCGACTTGACATCCGAAGGAAAGCGGGAGTCTGTCATGTCTGTTGTTCGCTCGGCGTTCCGGCCGGAGTTCCTCAATAGGCTGGATGAGACGGTCATGTTTGACGCGCTTACCCGCGAAAATCTGGGTGAGATCGTCGATCTGCTCGTTGCGTCGCTGGAGTCTCGTCTCCGTGAGCGTCGCATCGGTTTGACAGTAACCGAACCGGCCCGCGGATGGCTCGCTCGCGTGGGCTATGATCCGGCATTCGGCGCCCGTCCGCTGCGTCGCCTGATTCAGCGGGAGATCGGTGATCGACTGGCTGTTCTGCTGCTCGGGGGAGACGTTCAAGATGGTCAGAATGTGACAGTTGACATTAACGACTCCATCGACGGGCTTGTCATGAATGTTGATAAACCCTGAGATTGCGCGGTACACTGACTACCAGTGTGTATTTTGGACGCGCGGTATGTGGCGTCTGCAACAGCAGGAGATGATATGACAACCCAGAGGAAGGCCCGTGGCGCCTACTCCGTAGGACAGGCGACGCGTGAATCCATCCTCTCGGCAGCGATGGTTTTGATCGCAGAGCGAGGCTACAACGGCTTTTCTCTGCGCGACCTCGGCCGTCGAGTCGGTATTTCGCACCCCGCCGTCGTCTATCACTTCCCGTCCAAGGAAGCGATCCTGCGCAGTGCGATCCAGCGTCACGAGGAGATGAACGCTCTCTTCGACGTCACCATTAACGAGGAATCGGAAGGTGGCTTCGACGAGGGCGGCATCACCGCCGGCTCGTTTGTTGACTGGGCGGTCGGCGAGATGCGCTTCGCCATGAAGCCCGGCGCTGACGCGGCCATCGCTCTGGACTGTGTCCTGTGGGCCGAGTCCTCTTCGGAGACGCACCCGGCGCACGCCCACTACAAGTACCGCACGCAGCAGATGGAGGAAGCCCTCACTGCGATGATCCAGAACTTCGTCGAGGAGGAGGGTGCCGACATCGGCACCACGCCTCGTACCCTGGCGAAGATCCTCATCCGCTACTGGTACGGCTCGGTCGTTTCGGCTCGTTACAACGATGAGCCGATCGACGCTCGCGAGTTCGTCGCGGACTTCCTGGCCGTGTGCGTGCAGCTCCTGCACCTGCCCGCGCACTACGTCCTCAAGCTCGGCGCTTCGGTGCCCGAGGAGGTTGCTGAGGTCTACGCGCGCACGCTGCGTAAGATCAGCGAAAAGACCACCGCGGCCGCCGAGGTTGCGGCCCCGGAGGCCACCGCGTGATCGGCACACTGCCGTCTTTCGATGTCGCCCTCGTCCTTCGTGTCGGGGGCGACGTCGTCTATTCGCACGGCGACGTTGATCGTGTGTTCCCGCTCGCGTCGGTGACTAAGCCGATCGTCGCGTGGTCGGTGCTGGTCGCGGTTGATCGTGGTCTGATCTCCCTCGACGATCCCGCGGGTCCCGAGGGGGCGACGGTTCGCCACCTCCTGGCCCATGCCTCGGGCCTGCCCTTTGAGGGGCGCCGCCCTGTTGCGGCTCCCGAGAAGCGCCGCATCTACTCGAACGAGGGTTTCGACATTCTCGGCGAGGTGGTCGAGGCGGCCACCGGCGTGGGCGTCTGTGAGTGGGTGCGCCAGACGGTCTTTGAGCCGCTTCGCATGACGACGGCGGATATTCCCGGCAGTCCCGCCCATGCCGGCGTTGCGAGTGCGGCAGATGTCAGCCTCTTTGGCGCCGAGCTTGCCCGCCCGACCCTGGTGAGCGGCCCCTTGGCGGCCCTCGCGGGGTTGTCGCAGTTCCCCGCGCTCGCCGGTGTCGTGCCCGGCTACGGGCGCTTCACTCCCTGCCCGTGGGGTCTCGGCCTCGAAATTCGCGGCGAGAAGTCGCCGCACTGGACTGCTCCCGACGCCTCTCCGCGCACGATCGGGCACTTCGGGCAGTCCGGCTCCTTCGTGTGGGCGGACCGTGACCTCGGCGCCAGCGCGGCCTTCGTTGGCGCGGAGCCTTTCGGGCCCTGGCACCACGACAACTGGTCGGTGCTTAACTCGCAGCTGCTGTGCCTCGCGCGCGAGCACGCTTAAGCCAATACGCGACGAGGCCTGGGCACCGACCCAGGCCTCGACTCGCGCCGGGACTGTCCCCCGGCCTCGTTGTCTCTCTTAGTCGACGTCGACGATGACGGGCACGTGGTCCGAGGCGCCCTTCCCCTTGCGTTCGTCGCGGTCGATCTGCGCGCCGCTGACGCGCGCGGCCAGCGCCGGCGAGCAGTACGCGAAGTCGATGCGCATGCCCTCGTTCTTGGGGAAGCGCAGCTTCTTGTAGTCCCAGTAGGTGTAGTTCGTGACGCGGTCTCGCGTGACCTCGACCCAGCCGTCCGCGGCGAAGGCGGCGAAGGCCTCGCGCTCGGGGGCTGACACGTGCGTGGCGCCCTCGAAGGCGCTCATGTCCCACACGTCCTCGTCCAGGGGCGCCACGTTCCAGTCGCCGACGAGGGCGATGCGGGCCGTGGGGTCCTCCAGCCAGCCGCGGCCCTGCTCGGCGAGGTTCGCGAGCCACGTCAGCTTGTAGGCGTAGTGCGGGTGGGTGAGCTCGCGGCCGTTGGGCACGTACAGGCTCCAGATCGTCATCGACGAGGCCTGCCCGTCCTCGGCGGGGAGAACGCCGGTCGTGTCGATGGTGACGCCGAGTGCGCGGGCTTCGACGACTGGTGGCTCACCGAAGGCGGGCTGGGTGGGGAAGTGGTCGCGAACCTCGAGAATCGGCAGGCGCGAGGCCACGGCGACGCCGTTCCACTGGTTGAGTCCGTGGATTGCGACGTGGTAGCCCGCTTCCTCGAAAGGCTCGATGGGGAATTGGTCGGGGCGGCACTTGATTTCCTGCATGGCGAGCACATCTGTGTCCGAGCGCTGGAGGAAAGCGATGACGCGGTCGACGCGCGTGCGGATGGAGTTGACGTTCCAGGTCGCGAATCTCATGGGGTTGAGCCTATCGGTGGGGCGGGGGAGTGGCTGTGTGAAACACGCGTGAAACATGCGCGATGGGTGTGAGTTGTGTGAGGCCTTATTTAGAGTGATAATGATTCTCACCTACAACATAGCTAGAAAAGGCACCCGAATGTCACACCTGCGACGCATCAGCACCGCTGCGCTCGCCCTCTTCCTGGCGCTCACACCGGCCGCCGCGTGGGCCGGTCCCGACCAGGACAAGGAATGGATCGTCACCGGACAACACGTCGATGCACCCATCCCCGTCTGGCACGACGACACCAACAGCTTCTCGCTCAACACCATCAACATGCCGATGGAAAAGACCGCGCTATGGATCCCCAAGGCGTGGACCGGCACCGGCGACAAAGACGAGGCCAAGTCGCAGCTCGTCGTTCCCGCGAAGCGTCCTGACCTGTCCTTCCTCGGCACCGAGGGCACCGTCCTGAACGCCGCTCCCCAGAATCCCGGCCCCGGCAACACGCCCATCTGGGCGGGCCTCGGCGCGGGCGAGATCGGCGACACCGACAAATTCGAGGGCGAGACCTACACGCTCGACCTCATCAGCGTCGACGGTCCGGGTCGCATGGAGATGTTCATCGACAACGGCGACAGCGTGAACCGCTTCCTCTCCAGCCACGACATCGCCTACCGCAGCGTCTACAACCCGCGCCACACGCACCTGTACACGACCTTCACGCAGCCGGGTCGCTACGTCGCGAACTACAAGATGACCGCGCGCAGCGCAGACGGTACCGCTATCTACTCCTCGCCGATCACGCCGCTGGTCTGGCAGGTTGGCGGCGCAAACCCCGCCGACGGCACCATCAAGGACATCGAGTCGGCGTACAACGCCGCACGCGCGGAGCGCACCGACGGCAACGCTGCCACCCCGACGCTGACCGTCTCCCATCACGCCGAGCGCGAGCACCCCGGTGATAACCACCTCACCGACATCACGCTCGACACGGGCGTTGCCACCGATACGGGTCGCGCGTGGATCACCGTCAACGGCTACTTCCTGACCGAGGTTCCTGTTGAAGGTGGCCGAGCCACCGTCTCCGAGCTGCTGGGTGCCGATACTGCGGCCGTTCAGGCCATCTACGTCCCCGGTGACTCCGCCTCGGCGCGTTGGATCTCGCAGACCGTTCAGTACTCTCAGAAGGACACCGAGCCCGTCACCGTGGGCGGAACCGATACGATCCTCGGGCCCTCCAACCCGGATCCGGCCCCCGTGTGGAACCCCGACCGCCTGCCGATCTCCTCGCGTCGCGTCGAGGTCTCCTACGACCTCGTCCCCGGCTCGACCGATCAGTACACCGCCACCGTGCGCGCGGCAGACCCGAACCTGCGCGCCACCTACAAGATCGAGTTCCTCGAGTCCAAGTGGGATTTCAGCCCCTGGTGCTCCATGGAAGGCACCCTGGGTGCGGGCGGCATGGACATGAAGACGCAGGACCTCGGTGTGTGCCAGTCCGACCCCATGTTCATGCGCGTCACCCTGCGCCCCCACCCGCTCTCGGACGCGGTCATGACCGTCGCTGAAGCCTCCGATGTCACGGTCGTCTCTCACGTCGGCCTCACCGCCATGCTGAAGATGCGTGACGGCGTCGCCGCCCCCGAGGAACCGGAGCCCGCTCCGAACCCGACCCCCGACCCCGCCCCCGATAACGGCGGAAACGACGCGACCCCGGACCCGGCCTCGTCCCTGCTGAGCGACCCCGTGGAGATCGCGCGCGGACACCTGGACGTGCGCCTGACCCAGGCGAGCGGTGAGAACGGTCTGACCTACGGCCTGGCCGTCAAGGATGACTCCCTGACGAATGCGCGTACCTCCGTGCTGCGCACGGTCGGCTCCACGACCCTCGCGGTGGCCCCCAACGCGCGCTTCGTGCGCCCCGCGTCCCTGTCGGATCCAAGCTACGACGTGCTCGGCCCGGTGGGAACAGCCACCTACGTGCTGCCGGAGACGCAGAACAGCGACATCGTGTGGCCCGGCCTGTCCACCGAAGGCATCGACTACGCGGCGCTGCCCGACGGCGCCGACCTGACCCTGCACCTCGCGCAGGCTCCCGAGGGCGCGCGCGTCGCCTTCTTCCAGGGAGGCACCTTCGGTGCGGGCGCCAAGGTCCACTTCGACTCGTCCAAGGGCGATGGCGTCGTCCACACGACCGAAGCGACGCACATGCACGGGAACTGGGTTTTCAGTGCGCCGGGCACCTACCGCATCGAGGTCGGCGCGCGCAGCGGCGAGCGCAGCCTCGTCGAACCCCAGTCCTTCACCGTGATCGTGCGCTCCGGCCATCGCGA
Source organism: Pauljensenia sp. 20925_1_27 (assembly GCF_041432835.1). Lineage (NCBI taxonomy): Bacteria > Bacillati > Actinomycetota > Actinomycetes > Actinomycetales > Actinomycetaceae > Pauljensenia > Pauljensenia sp. 20925_1_27. The sequence continues at coordinate 19,710 of NZ_JAPWAH010000017.1, read as the reverse complement.
CGAGCGGCCCGCGCCGGTGGACGAGGAGCCCGTCCCGACGCCGTCACCCGGACCTGCGCCCACACCCGAGCCAGCACCTGCTCCGACCGTAGATCCCGCACCTGCGCCGACTGTGGATCCCGCTCCGGCGCCGAGCGTCGACCCTGCGCCTGCACCGGCTCCCGAGCCGACGGCGGACCCCGCGCCCGCGCCGACCACGGACCCGGCTCCCGAACCGACCGCAGACCCGGCACCTGCACCCGCACCGAGTGCTGATCCGGCTCCCGCACCGGCACCCATGCCGACGCCCTTCCCGGCACCAGCCCCCTCCGGTGGTCCGGTACGAGTGCCCGCACCGTCCGCGCCTTCTGGCAACGCTGGAACCCCGGCCTCGTCCGGCGCGACTCGCACGTCGGGCCCCGCAGCCACGGGTGGCACCGTGAGCGCAGCTCCGGCGGCCCGCAGTAACGGAGCGGCAAGTGGGACAACCGGCGCGACCAGCTCGGTGCCCGTGAGCGCACCGAAGGCGGTGCCCGCGCCGTCCGCAAGCCCGTCCGCAAGCCCGTCCGCAAGCCCGTCCGCAAGCCCGTCAGCCGCACCCCAGAGCGGCGCGCAGAGTGGAGATACCGCGCAGAGCGGTGGCGCACACGCGACCGACAATGGGACGGCCAACGCGGCCGCATCCCTGCCGGTCGCCGCGGCTGCGGACTCCGGTCGCTCGGGCGGATGGAGCCCCTACTGGCTCGTCCTCCTCGTCATCCCGGCAGCGCTCGCCGGCGGCGGAGCCGGATACCTGATCCGCACCCGATGACGCACCCAGCCGGGGCGGGACGCGAGAGCGTTCCCGCCCCGGCTTCGTGCTGCCGAAACGATGCGGCGCTAGACTTCCCCCATGGGAACAGCGCTAGTCACCGGAGCAACCTCCGGCATTGGTGAAGAATTCTGTTGGCAGCTGGCCGCCGCAGGCCACGACCTGGTGCTGATCGCGCGCCGAGAGGATGCGCTGCGTGCGCTCGCGGACTCGCTCGCCAACGTCGCGGGCGTGCGCGCCGAGGTAATCGCGGCTGACCTGGCGACTGACGAGGGCTGCGCGCGCGTCGCCGCCCGCCTGGACGTGGGTGGACCCGCCGACCGAGACAAGCCGGACCTGGCACCCGTCGACCTCCTCGTCAACAACGCCGGATTCGGCCTGGGAACCGACTTCCTGGACAACAGCCTCGAGAACGAGATCAACGGCCTGAACGTCATGGTTCGCGCCGTCATGACGCTCACCCACCACGCCGGCATCTCCATGCGTTCGCGCGGACGCGGCGCGATCCTCAACGTCGGCTCCGTCGCCTCGCGCACGGGCGCGGGCACCTACTCCGCCCACAAGGCCTGGGTCGTCGCCTTCACTGAGGGCCTCGCCGCCGAGCTTAAGGGTTCCGGCATCACGGCGACCGTCGTGTGCCCCGGCCCCGTCGACACCCCCTTCTTCGAGCGGGCAGGCGTCGACATGCGCGCGACCCCCTCCTGGCTGATGGCCAGCCCCGAACAGGTCGTCACGGAGGCCCTCGACGCCGTGCGCGCGGGACGCGTCCACGTCACCCCGACCATCCCCTACAAGGTCGCCATGGGTGCCATGAAGCTCGCCCCGCGCTGGGTGACCGCGCGCGCCATGCGTTCCGTCCCCCACATGTGAGGGCGCGCAGACGACAACGAGGCCGGGGCCAGGTTCGCACAGAACCCAGCCCCGGCCTCGTCGTCTGAGAGCAAAGAATCAGGCCAGGCCGATATCCTCCAGGCCCAGCGCGTAGAAGTACGGGAAGCCCTCGGCCTCGATGCGTTCCTTCGCGCCCGTCGCACGGTCGACGATCACGGCGACGGCAACGACGTTCGCGCCGGCCTCGCGCAGAGCGAGAGCAGCCTCCAGCGGGGAACCACCGGTCGTCGACGTGTCCTCAAGGACGACGACATTCTTGCCCACGACGTCCGGGCCCTCGATGCGGCGCTTCATGCCGTGATCCTTCGCGGCCTTACGCACGACGAACGCATCCAGGTCCAGGCCGCGCGACGCGGCGGCGTGCAGCATCGCGGTCGCGACAGGGTCCGCGCCCATCGTCAGGCCGCCGACGGCCACGTACTCCTCGCCCACCGAGAAACCGGACTCCTCCAGGAGATCCAGCATGACGTGGCCGATGAGGGGAGCCGCCTCGTGGTGCAGGGTCGAACGGCGCATGTCGACGTAGAAGTCGGACTCGCGGCCCGAGGCCAGGATGACCTTCTCGTGGATGACGGACAGCTCCTGGACGAGGGCAGCCAGGCGCGCCTTGTGGGAATCGTTGGTCATGGGTGTTCCTTCCGAATCGGTGTGGGTCAGTGCGCCGCCTCGACGAGCTCGATGAGATCGCCGATGCCCTCGTGGATGCCGAAGGGGCGGAACGGGTATGTGCTGACGTCCTCGCGGGTGGTAGAGCCCGACAGGACGAGGTGGGTGCGCAGGCCGGCCTCGACGCCCGCGCGCACGTCCGTGTCCATGCGGTCGCCGACCATCGCGGCGCTTTCGGAGTGCGCGCCGATCTTGTTCAGACCTGCGCGGATCATGACGGGGTTCGGCTTGCCGACGAAGTAGGGCTTCTTCCCGGTCGCCGCCGTGATCATCGCCGCGATGGCGCCGCACGCGGGCAGTGTGCCCTCGTCGGAGGGGCCCGACACGTCGGGGTTGGTGGCGATGAACTTCGCGCCGCCCTCGATGAGGCGAATCGCGTGGGTCAGTGCGTGGAAGTCGTAGGAGCGCACCTCGCCGAGCACCACGAACTCAGGATCGATCTCCGTCATGACGTAGCCCGCGGAGTGGATCGCGGTGGTCAGGCCGGCCTCGCCGATGACGTACGCGGTCGAGCCGGGGGATTGCTGGTGCAGGAACGCGGCCGTGGCGTTCGCGGACGTCCAGATGTTCTCTTCCGGGATGTCGAGGCCCGAGTTCGCCAGGCGCGCGGACAGGTCACGGTTCGTGAACACGGAGTTGTTGGTGAGGACCAGGAAGGGGATGTTCTTCTCGCGAAGAGCGGCGAGGAACTCGTTCGCGCCCGGAAGCGCTCGATTCTCCTTGACCAGGACCCCATCCATGTCGGAGAGCCACGCGGTCACGGGCGGCAGATCGGTCAGGGGAGTGGGTTTGTGCGTCAGGGCAGTCATGCCTCCATTCTACGGTGCCGCTAGGGTGGGATCCGTGAACGAGTTCGAAAACGGGTGTGACATCGCGCGTGATGGCGCGTGCGGGAACGACGAGGCTGGGGCGCAGGCGTGTGCGCAGGTCGGCGTCGGTCCGTGGCCGGGCGGGGAGGGGGCCTGGCCGGTCGGGGAGCACTACGACCCGGAACTCCTGCGGATGGGGGATCGGCGCAACGTCGAGGACCGCTACCGCTACTGGACGATGGACGCGATCCGAGCGGACATCGCCGCCCGCTCGCTGCCTTTCGAGGTGGCCGTGGAGAACCTCGATCACGACTTCAACATCGGGTCGATCGTGCGCACGGCGAATGCGATGGGTGCGCGCCGCGTGCACGTGGTGGGGCGCAAGCGATGGAACCGGCGTGGCGCGATGGTCACCGACCGCTACCTGCCGGTGGATCATCGCGCCCAGGTCAGCGAGCTCGTTGAGCACTGTGCGCGCGAGGGGCTCTTCCTCGTCGGCGTTGACAATGTCGAGGGGTCCGTCGCGCTCGAAAGTGCGGTGCTGCCCGAGCGCGCATGCCTCGTCTTTGGGTCTGAAGCCTCCGGTTTGAGCGAGGAGATGCGCGCCGCGTGCGACATTGTTGTCGCCATTACTCAGCGTGGTTCGACCCGGTCCATGAACGTTGGACACGCCGCTGCGATCGTTATGTGGGCGCACGCGTCGCGCCTCGCCGACAACGCCGACTCCTGAACCCGCCACCCGCCGATCGTTCCGACCCCGGCGACCCAACCCCCGCCTCGTCAAACGAGCTCGTCACCATCCACGCACGCGCGCAACCCCGGCCTCACGACACGCCTACCACACAGCCCGGCGCGATGAACAGTCCCTGTCCGAACGGGACTTCCATCCCCTCCCCGCTCGTGCAAAATGTGAGAGAATCGAACACGACAAAACTGTCACTCGATTAGGAGGCTCCAAGTGCCTATCGCAACCCCTGAGGTCTATGCAGAGATGCTGAATCGCGCACGGGATGGCAAGTTCGCCTACCCCGCGATTAACGTGACCTCGTCCCAGACCATCACCGCCGCCCTCCAGGGCTTCGCCGAGGCCGAGTCCGACGGCATCATCCAGATCTCCGTCGGCGGCGCCGAGTACGGCTCCGGCTCCACCATCAAGAACCGCGTCACCGGCTCGCTGGCCCTCGCCGCCTACGCCTACGAGGTTGCCAAGAACTACGGCATCACCGTGGCCCTGCACACCGACCACTGCGCCAAGCAGAACATCGACTCCTGGGTCCGCCCCCTCCTCGAGATCGAGGCCGGCCAGGTTGCCGACGGCAAGCTGCCCACCTTCCAGTCCCACATGTGGGACGGTTCCGCGATTCCGCTCGACGAGAACCTCGAGATCGCCAAGGAACTGCTCGCCATGTCCGTCAAGGCCAACACCATCCTCGAGATCGAGGTCGGCGCTGTTGGTGGCGAGGAAGACGGCGTCGTTGGCGAGATCAACGAGAAGCTCTACACCTCCACCGCAGACGGCATCAAGACCGTTGAGGCCCTGGGTCTCGGCGAGAAGGGCCGCTACATCACCGCTCTGACCTTCGGCAACGTGCACGGCGCCTACAAGCCCGGCCACGTGAAGCTGCGTCCCGAGCTGCTCGGCACCATCCAGAAGGAGGTCGCTGAGCACTTCGGCCTCGACCACCGTCCCTTCGACCTGGTCATGCACGGCGGCTCCGGCTCCACCGCCGAGGAAATCGCCACCGCTGTCGCCAACGGCGTCATCAAGATGAACGTCGACACCGACACGCAGTACGCGTTCACCCGCCCCGTCGTGGACCACATGATGCGCAACTACGACGGCGTCCTCAAGATCGACGGCGAGGTCGGCGTGAAGAAGCAGTACGACCCGCGCACGTGGGGCAAGTCGGCCGAGGCCGGCATGGCCGCCCGCGTCGTCGAGGCCTGCCAGCGCCTGGGCTCCGACGGCACCCAGATGCGCTGAAACAATCGCTGAGAGCCGCCTAGCGGCCTGATGCGTGAGCCGCCCGGCCCCTGTGGGGCCGGGCGGCTTCGTGTTGTCGCGGCCCCGCTGCTATTCCGGGCGCCGGAGGGCTGCCTTGCTGGGCAGGGCTGCTTGATGCACCCGTGGGCGGCGGCCCGCCCGCTCGCCGTCCGCGCCGCGAGCTTCGCTCGGCGCGTCGACTCGTTGTCCGGCCAGGCCCCGCCGCCGCCCACGGGTGCCGCAGCCTGGCCCCGCCACCGCCCACCGGCACCGCGGCCAGGCCCCGCCGCCGCGGCCTGGCCCCGCCGCCGCGGCCTGGCCCCGCAGGCACCGCGTCTCGAAGCCCGCCCTGTCGCTGCTCATCAATTTCGCATGCAATTCCCCTCCGTTATCGTGTCGATTTGTGTCAGTTTGCAGTGTTATGTCACTTGTGTTTTTGAATTGCATGCGACTTATGTTTCGTACTGGCCCCGCTGCCATCCGTCGGTACCGTGAGCGGGCCAACCTGTCCCTCTCGGATCTGCCTATCGACCAAACCGGCTGCGTACGCGGATAGGTTATTGCGATATGGATAGGTTATGAGCATGCGGATAGCTTATTAACCTATCCGCATGTCAATAACCTATCCGCATCGTCGCAACCTATCCGCGTGTGGAGAGTAGCTTCGCGCAGGTGGTCGCTGGTGGGGCCCCTGGACTCGCTTGAGCTGGATTCAGGTGTTGTGGGCGTTGCAATGATCTTTGATCAGTTGGCCGTGGGGGTTTTGCACTACACGAAGCCTGCTGGCGGCGTGTCACCGGCGTGTCGGACGCTCGTGTAGTGCAAATCCCCCGATTGGTGGCGATGAGGTCGCGGTCTGGAGCGTTGTTGCGGCCAAAGTGCAGACCCATTGGGTGAAAGGCACCCAAAAACGACGGTTTTGGCTGAATGGGTCTGCACTTTGGCGGATTCATTGTCTGGCGTTGCTTGTTGCCCCGACAGATTTCCGGCCGCCGCGTGGCCTGTTTTGTTGGGCCGGGCCGCTGTATGTGCCGGTGGGCGGCGGCCCGCCCGCGAGATCGCCACACGCGAGCCTGGCGGCTCGGAGTGGTCGATCTCGAAGCCCGGCCAGGCCCCGCCGCCGCCCACCGGCACCGCGGCCAGGCCCCGCAGGCCCCGCGGCGGCCTCCTATCGGTCGGGGCTTGTCGTTTGTGTGTAGCCCGGCCTGGTCCTATGCGGGATTCGCGGCGCGTGCGCCGAGCATGAGGAGGCGCGCGATTGTTGCCGACAGGATGAGCGTGCCGACGCACACGTACATAAAGGGGCCGGGTGCCTCTCCTATGAGGAGTCCCTCAAGCAACCAGGTCAGCAGGAAGAGACCGAAGAAGCTCCACATGCATCTCGCTGCGCTCGTCATCAGCTGCTGTAGCGACAGAGTGCGGATGCGAAGTGCGACAAACCCGAAGAAGAAAGCGAGCGGGAGTGGGATAAGCACGCCGAGGACAGTAAAGACAGCGCGATAGGCGAGTTGCGGGTACGTGTCATAAACGTCGGCGACCAAAAGGTAGGCCAGTCCTGACACGCCGAGAAGAACGAGGCTGCTCAGAGTGGCCCCAACCCTCACGAGGAGGGAGCATTTCTCTATGCGTTCCATATTTAAGTATAACTAGGTGGCTACGTCGTGTGTAGGGTTTCGGTGGCTTTTTTGCTCTGGGTTCTAGCAAGGTTCTGCTAGATTCTAGTGGTGCTTGTAACGCCGGGAAGCCAGGTCGCGACACATGATGGTTTCCCACCAATGTCGCACGTAATTCCCCCGCGACTACTTAAACATGTGAAATAGCGTCGTTGGAATTGCAACGTTTTCTAGCTATCTTAAAAAGTAACCGGATTAAATTACGTGCGACTTTTGTGGGGGAGGCGGGCGTAACGGTGGAGAGCGGTATTGATGGTGGAGCAGGATGCCGATGGTGGATCAGCGCACTGACGGCGGAATGGGGCGCCGAGAGTCATGAAAGCGCCTAGCGGCGGTGTGGGCGCCGACGGTTGGACATCGACAACCATGAAGGCACAGCAGCGGGGCGGGACCCCTTAGGATCCCGCCCCGCCTTCCACGCGCTATGTATCGCGAGCGGCCGCTATCAATAGTTGCCCGCCTCGCGTGTGGCCGCACCTCACGCTCGGGCGCGCTTCGCGCGCACGCATCACAGGTGGCTGGACTCGCCTGACTCCTGCGCAGGCTTCGGGGAGGTGGCGTCGCGCCCGCATCACGCGTCGTGACGCGCCGTGAGAATGAGCCTCACTCCTGCGCAGGCTTCGGGGAGGCGGCGTCGCGCACGCCCTCCTCGACCGCTTCGGAGATCGTGGGGGATACGAGCTTGGCGCCCACGAGAGCCGAGAACAGCTGCTGCAGGTCCAGGCCCAGTGAATCGCCCAGGCCGGCGTTGATCTGGCTGATCGACTTCGTAATGTCGCCGACCATCTGCGCGTTGTTGCCCTCGCCGTACATCGTGATGGTGTCGACCTTGGACAGCGGCTCGGCCACGGCGCGCGCCACCTCGGGCAGGGCACGGAAGTACATTTCCAGCACGGCCGCCTGGTTCATCTTGGTCATGGCCTCGGCCTTCTTCTCGAGACCCTCGGCCTCGGCCGTCAGCTTCGCGCCGATCGCGGAGGCCTCGGCGCGGCCTCGAGCCTCGATACCCTGCGCCTCGGCGAGCATGGCCTGCTTGTCGGCGTCGGCCTTCTTGGTGCGCTCGAAGGCCTCGGCCTCGGCCTGGCGCTGACGCGCGTACAGGGCCGCGTCGGCCTTCTTCTCGGCGGCGTAGCGGTCGGCGTCGGCCTTCGCGTTCACCTCGGCCTGCAGGGCCTGCTTGGTGACGACGACTTCCTTCTCCTTGATGACCGCCTGCTGCTCCTGCTTGACGATGTCGGCCTGCGCGGTCTCACGCTCGATGTCGCGGCGCTGAATCTGCGACTGGATCTCGTAGGCGGCGTCTGCCTTCGCCTTCTCGGTGTCGGCCTCGACCTTCAGGGCGGCCTGGCGCTTGGCGAGGTCCGTCTGCTTCTGGGCGATCTCAAGCTGGGAGGCGACCTGCGCGTCGTTGGCTTCCTTCTGGGCGACGGCGGTCGCCTGCGCGACCTCCTTCTGGGCGTTCGCCTTCGCGATGGCCGCGGTCTTGCGGATCTGCTCGGTGTTGTCGATACCGAGGTTGTCGATGACGCCGTTCTGGTCGGTGACGTTCTGGATGTTGAAGGCGACGATCTCGAGGCCCATCTCCTCGAGGTCCTGCTTGGCGTTCTCCTGGACGCGCTCGGAGAAGGCGGCGCGGTCAGTGATGATGTCGGTCAGTCGCATCTGGCCGATGATGGCGCGCAGGTGGCCCTCCAGGGTGTCGCGCACCTCCTCGGAGATTTCGGAGGTCGTCTTGTAGAGGAAGTTACGAGTCGCCGCGCGGAACAGCGTCTGGTCTTCGGTCGCGATACGGACCTTGACGGCCGCGTCGACGCGCACGTTGATGTAGTCGTTCGTGGGGACGAAATCCGTGGTCTGGGCGTCGACGGAGATCATCGAGGCGGTCATGGTGTCCACGCGCTCGAGCAGGGGAACCTTCCAGCCCGTCTTGCCGTGGAGGACGCGCTGGCCTCGGGGGCCGGAGATCACCTTAATTTCGCCCGGCGATGCGGAGACGAAGCTCGCCCACAGGAACAGGAGGATAAAGACAGTGGCAGCGACGGCGATGGCTGCGATGCTGAGGAGAGGCATGATAGCTGCTTTCACGTGAGGGATGCGGCCCCTTTTACCCGTGGAGCCGCGTAACGGGTCAGGATAGCAGCGTATGGCGAAGGACTCAAACCAGTCGATGTGAGACGCCGCGTGCCCCTCCCGTCACGGCCGATCAGAGCGCAACGCCTCTTGAAACCGGCTGTTTGCGCGCCGTATGATGAGGCAACTGCGCAGTGAAACGCAGCGTAGACCACCCAATGACGGGCGTTGGATGCTGAAAGAATGATGTGCGATGGACCCAGGCCTCGTGGACCGTGATGATCGCGGCAGGCACAGCGTTGACGGACGAGGCCGGGGCGAGCGTCACGCCGGACACGTTCATCAGGGTTTTCATGACGATTCGCGAGGCGGATGCTGACACCGTTGTTCAACCGCAGACCGTCGCGCCGCCTCGGGCGCGTACCGGCTTGACGGCGGTCGAGTGGGGCGGGGGCGAGCAACACAAAATCTCGTAACTGACCGCGCGGGCGAGCGAAATAGCGACCCGCGCGACACAATGGAACCATAGAGTGGTGAGACGACGTCACCACGGACAGGAAGGTAGTGACATGGCCCAGGACTGGACTCGTGTTGAAGGCATGATTATCGGCCACGATCTGGACCCCAGCGTGGTTGCCGGAGAGCTGAAGGAGCGTTCGATCCTCGCGCAGCTCGAGTGGTTCCCCTCATCGCCGCAGCTGCTGGGTCTCAACGTCGCCGTTGATGAGGAGCGCGTTGCTACCGTGCCCGCCGGGTCGACCGAGGTAGTCCCCGGCCCGACGCCCGCCGAACTGGCAGATGAGCTCGCCATCCTCTTCGATGCTGAGGTGCGCATCGGGAATGCGACCGCCGACCACCTGCCCGAGGGTGACTCGCCGCTGGGCAAGGTGTGGCCCTCTGACGAGGAGAACGCCTCGGCCGTGGAGCCGACTCCCACCCGTATCGTTGAGATTGGCCGCACCCCCGCGTCGTCCGTGCCGCTCCTGGCTGCGCTGGAGGGCGTGGACCTGGGCGACCTCGAGCTTGCTGAGGGACACCGCGCGCTCCTCGCCGAGCTGCCCGCCGAGAAGGAGGGCTGGAACTTCGGCGACCTGCCGCTCGTGACTCTGTCCGTGACGGATGGCGAGTTCCAGGTCTTCCTGGTCACCGACGATCACCTGGAGCACATCGTGTCCCACAACTGGGGCATGGACGCCGCGATCGTTCCCGGTGGACACGACCGCACTGCCGAGCTGCCCGGCGAGGTCATCGACCTGGTGGGTGACCGTCTCGATCTGGCGGAGATCGCCGAGGCCGTCCCCGGCTCCGACGCCGAAGCACTGTGGGCTTCCGTGGCCACGACCGGCGAGGAATCCGTGTGGAAGGTCGTGCGCGCCCTCGGCCTGCCCGGCTCCGTCGCGGGCTTCCTGCTGGGCACCACCGACATTGAGGACGTCGAGGGCGTGTCCGTGCACCTGGCGCGCGGCATCTCCAACGCGATCGGCCGCAGTGTCGACATCATGATGGGTCAGCCGCAGTCGGTCGTGAAGCCCCTGTGGAACTCCTACGAGTCCGTGGCCGTCGAGCGCCCGTGGATCATCCACGCCGCCGTCGCCGCCGAGGCCATCGTCGGCACCAGCATGCTGGTTGCCGCCGTGCGTGCCTCCGCCCCGCGTTCCGGGTGGATGCGCTTCGCCGGTATCGTCGGCGGCCTCATGGTGGTCGATTCGATCGCGGAGCTTTCCCTGGCTAAGCACGTCTCCAAGCGCTTCGCGCGCCGCGCGGGCGAGGCGTAAAGAGCCGCCAGAAGCAGACGTGAAAGGGGGCCGGGGCGCGTGGGCGTTCCCGGCCCCCTCCGTCTCGTGAGAGTGGCAGCGCGGCCATGAACCGCGCCGACTCCCCTCAGGCCTTCAGGGCCTCGGCGGGGAAATCCTGCGGGCGATCGGTGAAGATGCCGGTGACGCCCCAGCAGGCCAGCTCGCGGGCCTGCTCCACGTCGTTGACGGTCCACACGTTGACCTCGAAGCCGGCGTCGCGCATCGCCCGCACGTCGGACTCGGTGAGGCCCTCAACACCCGGATGAATCGCTGTCGCACCCAGGGCGGCCGCGCCCTCGCGCCACTCCTCGGAGGCGCGCTCAATGAGCCAGCCGAGCGCCACGGACGGGCAGGCCTCGTGGAAGGCGGCGAGCAGGTCGTGGTCGAACGACGAGACGATGAGGCGCGACGGAACCTTCGGGTCGGCGAGCGTGACAGCCAGGGCCTCGATGAGGCGCTCGCGCAGGCGATCCCCGCCCGCGCAGGGTTTGATCTCCAGGTTCGCGCCCATCTGCTGCGCGTGGGCGAAGGCCAGGACGTCCGCAGCCTCGGGGATGCGCTCGAACCGGTAGGTGTCCGAGAACCAGCGGCCGGCGTCCAAGCGGCGGATGTCGGAGAACCCGAGCTGGTAGTACGAGCCGGAACCCGTCGTCGTGCGGTCGAGGGTATCGTCGTGGATGACGATGAGGGAGCCATCGCCCGTGATGTCCACGTCGAACTCGAACCAGCGGGCACCGACCTCCATGGCCTTGGAGAACGCGGCGATCGTGTTTTCCGGCGCGAGCGAGGACGCGCCCCTGTGGGCGATGATGCGGGGGAATTCGGACATGGATCCTCCTAGTATGAGCGAGGCGAAAAACGGTACCCCATCACCATAGGTCGGGGTTCGACTCCGCGCTGAATATGGACGAGCGTCCCGGACCGGGCTCGATGAGAACGGCTTCGTCGCGCTTGGACGGCAGGATCGTCTCGATGTACGAGGCCAGGGCCTCGTCACGCGTGACATCGTGGCCCGCCTGCTGAGCCATATACCAGCGGTGCTCCAAGTACTCGTGGTACAGCTGAGCGGGCTCGAGTTTGCCTGCCAGTTCGCGCGGAATGGCGCGCACGATGGGCGTGAACACGTTGGTGATCCACTCGTGGGCGGCCTCCTCCAGGGGGATGCCTTCGAGGCCGTTGGTGGCACGCCACGTGTCCAGGTCGGCCAGGAGTCGCGCAGCCTGGTGCTCGCCGACGTCCATGCCGGTCAGGCGCATGAACTTACGGTTATGGTGACCGGCGTCGACCACCTTGGGTTGAATGACGAGGCGCTCGCCGGAGGCATCAGTGGACATGTGCAGCTCGGCGACGTCGAAACCGAGGTCGTTGAGACGGCGAATACGATCGTTGACGAGGTACTGGCGCTGGTCGTTGGGGATCGACTCCTCGGCGGTGACCTCGTTCCACAGCAGGTCGTACTGGGTGCGGATGCGGTCGCCGACGTCGATGGGGTCGGAGTCCTCGGGGAAGAATCCGCCCGCCTGGAGGTCCATGAGCTCGCCGATGATGTTCGTGCGGGCCAGGTCGACGTCGTACTCGCGCTGGCCGGGGGTCAGCTCCGGGTGTAGCTCGCCGGTTTCCGCGTCGACCAGGTAGGCGGCGAACTCGCCCGCGTCACGGCGAAACAGCGTGTTCGACAAGGAGACGTCGCCCCAGTAGAAGCCCAGAAGATGGAGGCGTACGAGCAGCAGGGCGAGTGCGTCGATGAGGCGCGTCGCCGTGTCCTCGCGCATCGACAGGGAGAAGAGCGCGCGATAGGGGAGGGAGAACTGCAGGTGTTCGGTGATGAGGACCGCGTTGAGTTCCTCGCCCTCGGGGGTTTTGCGCCCGGTGATGACGGCGACCGGCTGAACGGACGGGGCGTCCAGGCGCGAGAGATCTCGCAGTTGATCGTACTCGTGGTGCGCCACCGTCGGCCCGATCTCCTTGACCGCGAGCACGCGGCCGGACAGGTTTACGAAGCGCACAATGTGGCGGGAAATGCCGCGGGGCAGTGCCGCGAGTAGGCTGGACGGCCACTCCTCCAGGGGAACATCCCAGGGGAGGTCCAGAAGGGCGGGGTCGACTGCGGCCGCCGTAATGTCCAAAGCCATAGGGCCTATTGTCGCATCTTGAACGCCTCACGTATAGCCCTGACTCGGTATTGCACCTAGTCGCGGCCAAGAACACACGCGGGCACAGCGAAACCCCGGCCTCGTCCAGGAGGTACGAGAGGACGAGGCCGGGGCCGATTATCGCTGCGTGTGAGCCTTCAGCGTCACTCGGGCAGGCGAGCGCCCGTTGCAGCGGAGAAGTTGTGCTGCTGGCCCTCGCGGATGCGCACGTGCAGGACGCCGCCGCGCGCGGGCGCGGTGCGCGGGGGGACACGCACGATCAGCTGCTTGCCGGTGCCTTCGGCACCCGAACCCAGGGCCTCGCCCTCGGCCGCGCCGGCCAGGTGGCCGTACACGTAGGCGTCCGAGCCGAGCTCCTCAACGAAGTCGACCTCGACCGGGATGGTGCCCTCGGTGTCGCCGGAAACGACTTCCAGGCCCTCGGGACGGAAGCCGATTTTGATCTTTCCGCCGTCCTCAGCGGTCATCGCGGCGCGTGCGGCCTCGGAAACAGGCACGCGTGCGGGACCGAGCTTGGCCCACTCGCCCTCGACCGTGAAGGTGCCCAGGTTCATGGCGGGGGAGCCGATGAAGCCAGCGACGAACTCGTTGGCGGGACGCTCGTACATCTCCTGCGGGGTGCCGCACTGCTGGAGGAGGCCGCCGGCGAGAACCGCGATGCGGTCGCCCATGGTCAGGGCCTCGGTCTGGTCGTGGGTGACGTACACGGTGGTGACGCCGAGCTCACGCTGCAGGGAGGCGATCTGCGTACGGGTCTGGACACGCAGCTTCGCGTCCAGGTTCGACAGGGGCTCGTCCATGAGGAACACCTGGGGCTTGCGGACGATCGCACGGCCCATGGCAACGCGCTGACGCTGGCCACCGGACAGGGCCTTGGGCTTGCGGTCCAGGTAGGGCTCCAGGTCGAGGATCTTAGCGGCCTCTTCGACGCGCTTGTTGATCTCTTCCTTGGGGGTGCCGGCGATCTTCAGGGCGAAGCCCATGTTCTCGCGCACCGACATGTGGGGGTAGAGGGCGTAGTTCTGGAAGACCATTGCGATGTCGCGGTTCTTCGGCGGAACGTCCGTGACGTCCTTGTCGCCGATGAGGATGCGACCGGAGTTGACGTCCTCCAGGCCCGCGAGCATACGCAGCGAGGTGGACTTACCGCAGCCGGAAGGGCCGACGAGGACGAGGAACTCGCCGTCCTTGATTTCGAGGTCGAGCTGGTCGACGGCGGGCTTGTCGGAACCCGGGTAGATGCGGGTCGCCTTGTCGAAAGTGACGGTTGCCATGGAGTTTTCCTTCCCACCGGCAGGTACGTGCCGGACGATCCGTTGTGGGGCGACCGTGGGGCGTCTTCGCCCACGGAGTGCGAACGCGGATCATTCCGCGCGCGCGACTAATAGCGAAGTTAGCACGCTCGCGCGCGGGTGTACAGTTCGGCTCAGATCGTGGATTCTCGGTGATCTTGTCCCCGCTGATGACGGGGACGAGGCCGGGGCCGCCCCGCGCGGATGGCCGCAGATGGGGGAGGGGCCAGGTAGTCTGAGGGCGTGGAAGAAGGCGAGGAACTGGGCGGCTACAGGCTGATCCGCAGGCTCGGAACGGGCGGCGCGGGTACGGTGTGGCTGGCCGAAGATGGGGGCGGCATGCGTGTCGCCCTCAAAGCCATGCATCCCGCGATGGCGGCTTCGGAGGCGTCGCGCCAGCGTCTTGAGCGCGAGACGCGCACCGTGAACTCCGTGCGCTCCCCCTTCGTCGCGCACATCGTCGATGCGGAGACCGAGGCGACGCAGCCCTTTGTGGTCTCCGAATACGTCGAGGGGCCCACGCTCGCGGAAATCCTCGTCTCGGGACCGGTCCCGCTGCGCGGCGTCGCGGCCCTGTCCTACCACCTGGCCTCCACGATTGCGGCGGTCCATCACGCCAACATCATTCACCGCGACATCAAGCCTTCCAACATCATCTGTTCGCCGCGCGGCCCCGTTCTCATCGATTTCGGCATCGCGATGGCGACGTCCGATCAGCACCTGACGAGCACCGGCCTCGTGTCGGGGACGGCCGGGTATACCGCGCCCGAACTGCTCCAGGGCCGCGGTGCCACGAAGGAGTCTGACTGGTGGGCGTGGTGCGCCACACTCCTGTCCTGCGCGACCGGTCGCCCGCCCTTTGGTAAGGGCGACGTGTCGGCCACGATGCTGCGCGTCCTCGAAGGGGACCCCGACCTCGCCGGACTGCACCCCATGGTTGCCGACGCGCTCGCGGGTGGACTTGCTCCCGATCCCGATGAGCGCCCCTCGCCCTCCCTGATCGTCGCTGACCTCATGAGTGCCGTCGGCTGGGCGCCCGGCGAACTCGACTACGTGACGGTGAACTGGGCTCAGCTCCTCGACACGGGCATGCGCACGCAGATGGTCAGCTCCGACCCGCAGGAGATCGCCGCGCCTCCCGAGTGGGAGGACGCGGGACAGCGGCCGGGTGCCTCGGGCGCGCGGGCCGTCTCTTATCCGCAGCACCCGCGCCGCGACGCCTCCGAATTCACCGCGGCGAACGACCACACCGACGTCGTGGACACCGCGTCCGTCGCCGAGGGCTACGGTGACTGGGAAGATGATGCCGAGGAGGTCGCGTGGCACGACGATGCGACCGACACATGGCAGGTCGTCGACGACGCGGATCCCACCGAGGTGATGGCCCCCTATCCTCAGCCTGACTACCAGGGGTTCCAGGGCGGCTATGTGGATCCGCGGGGTGGTGGCGCCGGTCCCGGCGCAGTGCCCGGATACGGCCAGCAACCCTCGCCTCAGCCGGGCGTCGCGGCCTCGCCGATGGGTGTGGGACAGCAGTGGGACCCCGGCCAGACCGCGGTCGGCGCGCAGGGGGAGTCGGCCTCGTCCCCGGCGAAGAAGACCGCCTGGATCTCCAGCGCCGCACTCCTCGCGCTCCTGGCTGCGCTGCCCTTCCTGCTCGGCATGAGCGGCACCCTCATCGTCGGCATCGCCCTGACCGCCTTCGGCCTGGTCGGCGCAATGGGTCGGTGGCTCGAGAGGCGCCGCATCCTGCGCGGCCCCAAGGCATCGGACGGTGCGGCCGTCATCGCCATGTCCCCGATCCTGCTCGTGCGCTCGGTCCTCACCACCGCCCTCGGCCTCGTCGTGGGAGGGCTCGTTCCCTACGCGATCTGGGCCTTCGTGTCCTACGCGCATGAGGAACGCGTCCTGTGGTCGTGGCCGGTCGACATCGCCACCGCCACCAGCCTTGACCGCGACGATTACTGGCTTGGCGACCCGCGTGGCACGATTATCGTATGGGCGCTCGCGAGCGTCACTCTCCTGGCGGCGTGGCTCATGCCGTTTGCCGCGGATCTGCGCGTCGGAATGGCGACATCGCTGCGCGTCATCGTGCGTCCTGCATGGGGGCGCGCGCTCCTCGCGGTAGGCTGTGGAGGGTTCCTTGCAGGTGCGTGGCTGATCATCACGGGTGGGCTGGCGCACTAAGCGCGGGAAGACCGCGCCCGATACTATTGCAACATTCAACTACTTTGGAGGGTGAGTTCATGGCTCAGAAGAAGAAGCCGACCGTCGACCCCGTGCGCGCCAAAGCCGCGCAGATGCGCCAAGCGCAAGAGCGCGCCGACCGCCGCACCCGCATCATCGTCATCTCCGCCGTCGCGGTCATCGTCCTCGCGGTTGTCGCAGCCGTCGGCGGCGTCATCTGGAAGCAGCAGGCGCAGGTTAACGCCGCACACAACGTCGATGCATCCCAGGTCCTCGGCGCCTACGCCGACGGCCGCCCGATCATCGTCAACGCGAACGGCGTCGTCGCCGAGGCGGACCCGAACCTGCCCACCCTCACCGAATACTTCGACTACTCCTGCCACGCGTGCGCCGACCTCGACGCGTACATGGGTGCCGACCTCACCACCTGGGCGGCCGAGGGACACTACAACATCGAGCTCCAGCCGGTCATCACCGTCGACATGGACTACCTGAAGCCCGCCGCCAGCGCCTCCCTGGTCGTCGCGCAGAAGGCACCCGACAAGTGGGTGGACTTCCACCACGCCCTGCTCGCATACTTCCGCAGCCAGTTCCAGGCCTCCAACGGCACCGTCGTCCAGAACCTCGACGCCTCCTGGAAGCAGGTCAAGGCCATCGCCACCGAGGTCGGCGTCCCCTCCAACGTCATCGACACCTTCCCCGTGAACGCGGTGGACGACTACCTCAAGGCCTCCACCACCGCCTGGCAGAACGCCGGATACAGCGGCCGCAACGGAAGCCTCGGCACCCCCGAACTCGTCAAGGACCACTCCACGGTCATCCCGCTCGGCAGCCAGCTGCCCGCGCTGCGCCAAACCATCGCGCAGGAGTTCGGCATCACCGACTCCGCAACCCAGGGCACCGATTCAACCACTGCCCCCGAGGCCACCGAACCCTCCCAGAGCGGGACTGGCGACACCCAGAGCTCCGAGACAACCAACAGCTCCAATTGAGCCTGTCGGCACTGTGGGGGCGGGACCGCCGAGCGGTCCCGCCCCCACAGTCATCGCTGCGTCGCATCCGTACGACCGGCCACGCACCGTCGCCCGCGCGCGCCGAAGCCCCCACCTGTGGCACACTAGTGTCCGCCGCCGGCTTAGCTCAGTTGGTAGAGCAGCTGTCTTGTAAACAGCAGGTCATCGGTTCGAGTCCGATAGCCGGCTCCACGGAGTCCCTCATCGCGGCACCGCAGCCGCACCCCACCGTCGCCCGAACGGGTGAGGTGCCCCGGCCTCGTCAATGAGAGGTACCCAGCGACCAATCCACGCCGGACGTCCCCTGTGCTTCCAGCAGCTCATTCGCCCGCGAAAACGGCCGCGAGCCGAAAAACCCGCGATACGCCGAGAGCGGCGACGGGTGCGCCGACGCGATAATCGGCGTCTCCCCGAGGCGTGGCGTGAGCGACTGCGCGTCCTTACCCCACAGGATCGCCACGAGGGGAGTGCGCGAACCATCCGCGTTCCTGCGGTCCACCAGCGCGTCGATCGCGCACTGCGTGACCTCCTCCCAGCCCCGGCCTCGGTGCGACGCCGGCGCGCCCGGACGCACCGTCAACACGCGGTTGAGCAGACACACGCCCTGCTCGCACCACGGCGTCAAATCCCCCGACGTCGGAGCGGGAACGCCCATGTCCTCGCTCAGCTCACGGAAAATGTTGATCAGCGACTTGGGCAGCGCCACCCCCGGGCGCACTGAAAACGACAAACCCATCGCGTGGCCAGGCGTCGGGTACGGATCCTGCCCGACGATCAGGACCTTCACCTTGTCGAACGGGTACGTAAACGCCCGCAGCACATCCGTGCCAGCAGGCAGGTAGCCACGCCCCTCCTCGACTTCGGCCGCCAGCATCGCGCCCAACTCATGGACGCGCCCCTCCACCGGGGCGAGCGCCCGAGCCCAGCCGGGATCGATCAATTCAGCCAGCGGACGGGGATTGTGTTCACTCATAGCTCCAGCCTAATGCCGCACAAGCCACGCCACATTCCCCGCGCGCCACTTGCGCCGCACTCCCCCTTATCCGATAGTCTGAACGCGTGAGTTCTCAGTACCCCAGGGATGAATTTGACCGCGCCGGCGAAGATATGCCCGTCGGCATGCACCGCCCCAAGCCGTCCAAGTGGAAGAACGTGTGGCCTTTCCTGGCCATCCTCGTGATCGTTCCGGCCCTCGGATGGGCAGCGGCGACCGCCCTGTCGCGCCAACAGACCACGACGCCGGCCACGACCACGCCGACCGTTGCCGCGACGACGCCCAGCGCGTCCGCGAGCCCCAGCGCAGCGCCCACAGTCGAGGCCACCCCTTCTGCCGAGCCCACGCCCTCCCCGAGCTCGTCCTCCCCGGCGGCTACCTCAGAGCCTGACCACGGCGCCGTCATTGAGGTCCTCAACGGCACCGGCACCCAGGGGTACGCCGGCCAGCAGGCCCAGATCCTGAACCAGGCCGGATATGCGGGGACTAGCGCCGCGAACGCCGACGGCTGGACCACTCAGGCCTCTACCGTCTTCTACGAGGATCCCCGGATGGAAGGCACCGCCAAGGACATCGCCTCGAAGCTCGGTATCTCGAACGTACGCCAGGAAAGCGGTCTCGGTAATCCCGATATTGTCGTGATTCTTCGATGATCCTCTGATACTGGTTGAGTCGCCCGGCCCCTGCGGGGCTGGGCGGCTTTGCTATGCCTCGGTGGTGTGTTGCGCCGCTGGTGTTCTGGGCGGTGGAGGATCTGGTTGTGGTGCCGGGCTGCTTGGTGTGCTCGTGGGCGGCTGCCCGCCCGCGGCGTTGCTCGTGGTGCCGGGCTGCTTGGTGTGCTCGTGGGCGGCGGCCCGCCCGCGAGTCGTCCGCGCCGCGAGCTTCGCTCGGCGCGTCGACTCGTTGTCCGGCCAGGCCCTGCCGCCGCCCACCGGCACCGCGGCCACGCCTGCGGTCCTCTGACGCCCTCCACGCTGGCGGCGCGTGGTTTGCTGGTAAGTGTCCGTCGTTCCGTAATTTCGCATGCAATTCCCCTCCAGTATCGTGCTGGTTTGTGTCAGTTTGCAATGTTGCGTCACTTGTGTTTTTGAATTGCATGCGACTTTTGCTCGGCCAGCTACTCCGCCGCTCGCCGCTCAACAATTTCGCATGCAATTCCCTTTTGGATATTTCAAACTTTGAATTCATATCGTTGGAATTGCAACGTTTCTAGAGGTTATTGAAAGTTCAGGCAATCGAATTGCATGCGAAATTTGGGGAGGGGTGCGTTACTGGGGTGAGCTGGGGTGTTGGTGCGTGACTTTTTTCTCCCTGCTCGTCGTGTTGGTGGCGGAAGCGGTAAAAAGTTCTCCCTGCATGCGAAAAATGGCCCGAAATCGGCATTTTGGGGCT
>NZ_JAPWAH010000016.1:0-45661 GCF_041432835.1 Pauljensenia sp. 20925_1_27 | reverse complement strand
ATTCTCGGGCCTGGGGCGCGCTCATGAGTCGGATCGCGCCCCCAGCCCTGGTCATCACCGACGGGGGCAGCGGGTTTGCGAGGGCGTGCAAGAAGGTCTGGCCGACCACGCGCGTGCAACGCTGCACCTTCCACGCGTATTGCCGTATCCGTCAAGCCACCACAACGCGCCCCAAACTGGAGGCCTCGCGCAGCTTATACGCTCTGGGACGCCAACTTACCCACGTGACAGACATCGAAGGTGCTCAGGAATGGATAGGCGCCTACCAGGGGTGGTGCACGCGTTGGAAGGGCTTCTTGGAGGAGAAAACACGCAGGCCTGAGGGAGGATGGGAATACACCCACGAACGTCTCGTGCGGGCTCGTAACAGCCTCAACAAGCTCATCTCCCAGGGGCTCTTGTTCACGTACCTGGACCCCACCTGGACACATCAGATGCCCGCGATGACCAACCAGATCGAAAGCACGAACGCGCGCCTACGCCAGATGCTGCGCGACCACCGCGGCATGCGCCTGACCCGACGCATGAAAGCCGTGTTTTGGTGGTGCTACATCCACTCTCCTCACCCGCAACCAGCAGCGAGGATTCTGGCGACCATGCCCACCGATGCAGCCCTCGAAAATGCCTGGTACCAGGCCTGTCAAACCCACCAAGCCACCGGCACCATCCCCGGCTGGGGCGACGCAATCTGCTTCAACGAACTCCACCACACCACCCCCTACCACAACACCTGGGACTAACCCCAGCAACACGAAATGTCCTATAACCCGACTTTTCGGCTTTCTGGTGCGGGAAAGTCGGTGTTTTAGTTGGTTGGGACCAACTATGAGGATGGACAAATCGTGTTGCTAGAGGGGTGACTTTTCGGCTTTGTTGCGCGGGAAAGTCACGATTTTAGTTGGTTGTGTTTGCCTCGTTCCTGTGAATACTGCGTCAAGCCCTGTGTATGGGCCCCTGGCGCATGCAGGCCCGATGACCTGCACCTGGGCCCGACGACATGTGTGCGGGCAGCGCCGCCCACGTGCATGTCTAGTGGTTTAGGTGCGTATCAAGGGGTTCAGGCGCACTTTCAAGGGTTAACGTGCGGCCGCGCAGCTGAAGGCGAGACGGAACTCGTCCGGCATTGCCGCTGTGGAGCGTATTCCGTGACAAAATTCGCCCGGCGTGGCCGGTTGGGGGTGCTTGCGTGACAAAATTCGCCCTGCTCGCCAAAATACGCGCATTTTGGGTCGTTTTGCGCATGCAGGGAGAGTTTTGTCCCGTTTTGGCTGCGAGCAAGCTGAGCGGGGAGAGTTTTGTCCCGCGGCCCGGTTGGAGGCCGCTGCGCAACTCGTGGAGGACAGCGGTGAGATGTTGGGACTGGTCACCGCGCCCGTGGGTGGGCAGCTCCCAGGCGTCAACACGCACGCGGATAGGTAACGAGCATCCGGATAGCTTATTAACCTATCCGGATGCGCATAACCTATCCACGTGTGCATAACCTATCCGGATAGTGCTCAGACGCAGAGCACTGCAGGGGTGGCAGCACATGCACAGGGTTAGCCGCACGATCGGAAGCGGCTGCATCGCTGAAGGATCCCACTTTCGAAGCTCGCGGCGGTGGCGGGGCCCGGCTCCATAAATTTCGCATGCAATTCGATTTGGTGAAGATTCAACAAAGTGTGAAAACGTTGCAATTCCAACGCTGTGAATTCATAGTTTGAAACAATTGCGAGGGAATTGCATGCGAAATTGGTGGTAGACCCAGCGATGAGGGATGCGAGGCCTACGGGATGATGGTCGGGCCTGGCTGTGGTGCCGTTGGGCCGCGGGCCAGGGTGGAGAACGAGGCGACGCTCCGAGCAACCGATCAGCCACCAGGTGCCACTGGTGTGGAGGGTGCCGGAGGGCCTGGCCGGACAACGAGTCGACGCGCCGAGCGAAGCTCGCGGCGCGGACGGTGAGCGGGCGGGCCGCCGCCCACGGGCACATCAAGCAGCCCGGCCCGGCAGGGCAAACAGAGCAACCCGGCAGGGCGTACGAAGCAAAACCTCAGGAACTGGGCGGCGTCACGACCCACGGCTCGGTCGACAAGGAACGCAATCCGGAAATCCCCAGCGCATCCGCGATGTCGGAGGCGCAACGCGCCCCGGGCACTCCCAGGGACGACCCGATAAAAGAAACGACGTCGGTGGTGGACCAGCCCAGGCCTCGTAAATCGGCGAGCGTGACCGCGCCGTCGCGCTTGGCTAGGCGCGCCCCCGAGGGCGCGAGCGCGAGGGGCACGTGCGCGTAGGTCGGCTCGGGCGTGCCCAGCAGGTGCGCGAGCTGCGCCTGCGCGGGTGCCTGGGAGAGCAGGTCGAAGCCGCGCACGACCTGGTCGACGCCCTGGTAGGCGTCGTCGACGACGGCTGCCAGGTTGTAGGCGGGCACGCCGTCGGCGCGACGTACGACGAAGTGGTCGACGGGCCCGGTGTAGGAGCCGTGCAGCTCATCGAACACGGTCCACTCGGGTGATGGCGCGGCGAGGCGCAGCGCGGGCTTGCGCCCCAATGCGGCCAAAGACGCGCGCTTCTCGTCGCGCTCCGACTCACTCAACGACAGGCATGTGCCCGGGTAGTGGCCGGGCGGCACGTGCGGCGCGGAGGCGGCCTCGCGGATGTCGCGGCGCGTGCAGTAGCACTCGAAGATGAGGCCGCGCGCGGCCAGCGACGCCAGGGCGGCCTCGTGGGCGTCGGCCCGTGCGGTTTGGATGAGGGGTTCGCCGTCCCAGTCGATGCCGATCGCTTGCAGGTCCTCGATCTGGTGCCCCGCGGACCCGGCGCGTTCCCGGTCGATGTCCTCGATGCGCAGGACGAACCGCCGCCCGGTCGTGCGCGCCCACGCCCACGCGAGGATCGCGGTGCGCAGGTTGCCCAGGTGGAAGTCGCCCGTGGGGGAGGGCGCGAATCGTCCGGTGTTCGTCATGCGCCCAGTGTACGAGGCTGTGGCCGCCTCCCGGGATCCGCCTCCCCGGGCGCTAGGGTCGCAGGCGTACAGTGGGTGCATGGTGAGTTTTCGAGTGCCCGACTGGGTGGCGGTTTTCGTGGGTGGCGTCGTGGGGACGGCGGCGCGCGCCGGCTTGGATGAGGTGGCGAAGGCCTCGCCCGTGCCCGGCCTTTTCCTGTCGTGGTCGACGCTGACGGTCAACGTGGTGGGCGCGTTCCTCCTGGGCACGCTCGCCGCGTGGGTGGCGGGGCGCCTCGCGCGCGGCGCGGGGGATCCGGCGTCGTTGAAGACTCTGAAGCTCCTGGTTGGCACTGGTTTCGCGGGCGCTTTCACCACGTACGGGACGTACATTGTCGCGTCGGTGGGCTACGTGTCGCTCAACGGCATTGTCGAGGCCGTCTCTCAGTCCCTGGGTCTCCTCGCCCTGGGCGGAGCGTGCGCCTGGGTGGGGATGCGCGTGGGGGAGTGGCTGTGCGGCCCCTCGGCGGCCTCAGCTGCCTCCTCGGTTTCTGCGACGTCCGTGAACGACGAGGGGGAGCGAGCGTGAGCCCGGTGACGTTCCTGTTTGTGGCCCTGGCTGGCGGCGTGGGCGCGTGCGCCCGCTTCTGGCTGGATCGTGGTGTGCAGCGCGCCCTGGACTCGTGGGGTGACCCGGCGGGGGCGAAGCTCGGCATCCTGGTGGTGAACGTGATCGGGTGTTTCCTGGCCGGGGTGGCAACGCAGCTTGCCCCAGCGAGCATCATGCCGATCGTGTCGACGGGGTTCCTCGGTGGCTTCACGACGTTCTCGACCGCTCTCGTGGACGCTGTGACCCTGTGGGCCGACGGATTCCGAGGACGTTCGTTGGCGCTCGCGCTGGGTACCTGGGCGGCCTCCTGGGGAGCGGCGCTCGCGGGCATCGCCGTCGCGTGAGCCTCGTCGGGGCGTTCCGGGCTCTGCTTGTTATCTGGCTCTGTTTGTTATCTGGCTTTGCTTGTTATCAGCCATTGCGCGCGACTGAGCGCAGGCCTGGCCTGCGCTCATCCTTACCCAAAATGTCGCATGCAATTCCCCTGCGTCTATTTCAGAATTTGAATTGTGATCGTTGGGATTGCAACGCTTTCTCGGGTCCTAAGAAAAGTAAGGGTAGCCAAATTGCATGCGACTTTTGGGGGTGGGGGACGAGGCCGGGGGCGGGATCAGGGAGGAGGAGGGGATGCAGGAGGAGGGGATGCAGGAGGAGGGGATGGAAGAGGGGATGCAGGGCGCTCGTGGGTATCGCTTGCGCCGGATAGGGAGTTTTCCGCGTAACTAC
Source organism: Pauljensenia sp. 20925_1_27 (assembly GCF_041432835.1). Lineage (NCBI taxonomy): Bacteria > Bacillati > Actinomycetota > Actinomycetes > Actinomycetales > Actinomycetaceae > Pauljensenia > Pauljensenia sp. 20925_1_27. Next base: position 41,400 of record NZ_JAPWAH010000016.1, on the reverse strand, counting down.
AGCCGCGATGTGGGCTGTTCGGTGAGGGTTTAGCCACGATACGGAGTTTTGTAACAGCATTCCGAGCGCTGACGCCGCTGGCCCTCATATGCTGATGATGCGGGCCGCGGGGCCCAGTAACGGAGAAGCACATGATTGACCTCACCGGGGTGTCCAAGATCTACCCCGTGAAAGGCGGCGGCCAGGTCGTCGCGCTCGATGGGGTAAACCTGCACGTCGATCGCGGTTCGATCCACGGGATCGTCGGCCGTTCTGGTGCGGGTAAGTCCACGCTCATCAGGTGTCTGACGGCGCTCGAGAAGCCCACCGAGGGCCGCATCGTCGTCGACGGCCTCGACCTGTCGACCCTGTCGGGTTCCGCGCTGCGCGCCGCCCGTCGTCGCATCGGCATGGTGTTCCAGGCCGCAAACCTCCTGGACGCTCGCACTGCCGCCGACAACATCGGCTACCCGCTCAAGCTCGCCGGCGTGCCTCGTGCGCAGCGCCGTCAGCGCGTCGAGGAACTCCTCGCCCTCGTGGGGCTCGAGGGCCGGGGCGACTCCTACCCGTCTCAGCTGTCGGGCGGCCAGCGTCAGCGCGTCGGCATTGCCCGCGCCCTGGCCGACGACCCGGCTGTGCTCCTCTGCGACGAGCCGACGAGTGCCCTCGACACGGAGTCGACCGCCCAGATCCTCTCCCTGCTGCGCCGCGTGCGCGACGTCGCCGGCGTCACCGTCGTCATCATCACCCACGAGATGGCCGTCGTCCGCGAGATCTGTGACTCCGTGACCCTCCTCGGCCATGGCCAGGTCCTGCAGACCGGCCCCCTCGAAGAGGTCGTCGCCGATCCCTCGACCCCGCTGGCCCGCGAGCTGGTCCCCATGCCCGTCGTCGAGACCGTCCCCGCCCCCGGGGCTACGAGCCTGGATGGCCTGACGAAGAGCACCGTCCTCCTCGACGTCGTCTTCACCTCGCATCCGGGTGTCCCGACGGGTGCGACCGTCCTGCACCTGGCCTCGTCCATGGGCGCGGACGTCACCGCGGGAACCTTCGAGTCCCTCGGCAGCGTGCAGGTGGGCCGCCTGGCCCTCACCGTCCCCGCGTACCACGCCGACAAGATCATCGAGCAGCTGCGTAAGAACAAGGTTCACGCGGAAGTGAGGACCCAATGACCACCGCATACCTCGCCGCCGCGACCGCCGCGCAAGCGCTCCAGCCGACGGGCAAGGGCGACCCGACGTGGCTCGACAACCCCGCCCTCACCCAGAAGTTCGTCCCAGCGATCCTCGAGACCCTCATGATGACGGGCCTGTCGACGCTCTTCGCGGTCATCATCGGAACGCTCCTCGGCCTCCTCCTCGTCCAGACCGGCAAGGGCGGCCTCACCCCCAACAAGGGCGTGTACCAGGCCGTGTCCTTCGTCGTGAACATCGTGCGCTCCCTGCCCTTCATCATCGGCATCATCATGCTGATCCCGGTCACCAAGATGATCGTCGGCAAGTCCACGGGCTCGCTGGCCACCGTCGTGCCGCTCGTCATCCTCTCCGCGCCCTTCTTCGCGCGCCTCGTGGAGACGAACCTCCTGGCCGTCGACCCGGGCAAGGTCGAGGCCGCCCAGATGATGGGTGCCTCCAACCGGCAGATTCGCTGGGGAGTCCTCATCCGCGAGGCCATGCCCTCCCTCATCCAGTCCATCACGACGCTGGCGATCACGCTCATCGGCTACTCCGCGATGGCGGGTGCCGTCGGTGGCGGAGGCCTGGGCCAGATGGCCATCAACTACGGCTACAACCGCTGGCAGGACGACGTCATGATCTCCACGGTCATCGCGATCATCATCATCGTCCAGGTCATCCAGCTGATCGGCGACCTCATCTCGCGGGCGGTCGACCACCGCTCGCGCTGAGGCGCACGCACACCCTTGTCCACCCGAGGCCACCCCGGCCTCGTCCCATCCCATCGACGACCACAGAAAAGAGAAACATCATGCGTCATCGTTCCTTCGCGGCCCTCGCGCTGGCCGCCGTTGCCTCCCTCGGCCTGGCGGCCTGCGGCGGCTCGGGCTCCACCTCCTCCGATGCGTCCAGCTCCTCCTCGGACGTCGTCACCCTGACCGTGGGCGCGACCCCCTCGCCCCACGCGAAGATCCTCACCTACATCAACGACAACCTGGCCGAGGCCGAGGGCATCAAGCTCAATATCGTTGAGTACACCGACTACGTTCAGCCCAACACGGCGCTCAACGACGGTGAGCTCGACGCCAACTTCTACCAGACCGTCCCCTACCTGGAGAACGCGGAGAAGCAGGCCGGCTACGATTTCGAGGCCGGCGAGGGTATTCACCTCGAGCCCCTCGGCGTCTTCTCCCAGAAGCACAAGTCCCTGGACGAGCTGCCCAACGGCGGCACGATCGGCATCATCTCCGACACCTCCAACCAGGAGCGCGCGCTGCGCCTGCTGGCCACCCAGGGCCTCGTGTCCATCCCCGAGGGTGAGGGCGACGTCAACGTCAACACCGTCACGAAGCTGAAGGACTTCTCCTTCAACGAGGTTGAGGGCCCGCAGCTGGTCCGCTCGCTCGAGGACTTCGACTACGCGGTCATCAACGGTAACTTCGCCCAGGAGGGCGGCCTGAGCCTGAGCAGCGACGCCCTCGTCGTCGAGTCCCCGGTCGACAACCCGGCCGTGAACGTCCTCGTGTGGAAGAAGGATTCGAAGAAGGCCGACGCGATCGCCAAGCTCGAGAAGCTCCTGCACTCCGATCAGGTGAAGCAGTACATCGAGCAGACCTGGTCGGACGGCTCGGTCATCCCGGCGTTCTGACCTGCGAGGCCGGGGCGCGCAGGCGTCGAGGCTGACGGATCGCGGACGTAAGGTTCGCGCAGGTAAGCGGGTGGCCCCCGGAACCCAAGGGTTCCGGGGGCCACCCGTATGTCCGCGTGAGCGGCGCGCGTCAGTTGGTGCGTGCCTCGAGCGGGAACTCGGCGTCTGGCTCGTGCGTGATGCGGTTGCGCATGTCGCGGCGGAAGACTTCGATGACCCACAGCCAGATGATGTGGCCGAAGAATTCGGAGAAGTGCTCCGCGAAGGGCTGGTTCCAGGGCGCTGGGACGGTGCCCATCAGCGGCATGAGGACGACGTGGAAGGCCACGTAGACGAAGATACCGAAGGCGGCACCCTGCCAGAGCTTGATCTGCGGGAAGCGCTCGGCGAGCACGCAGTAGAGAACCGCGAAGGCGATCGAGAACGAGAAGTGGACGATGAAGGAGATCCAGGGGAGTCCTTCGTTACCGTTGAAGGTGTAGGACAGGTGCGTGACGCTCTCCGGGACGCCCAGCTGCTGGAGCAGCTCCTGGGGCGGGTTGGTGGCGTTGCGCTCGGGCGTACGCGGAGGCAGCGGCACCTCCCAGCCGAACTTCACGATGGCGGAGACGATGCCGCCGAGAACACCTGCGATTGCTGCGACGCCGTAGCGGCGGCGCTTGGGATTGGTCTGAATCAGTGCCATGTGACAAGCATGAAACGCTCACGCGGTATTTTCGAGGCTGATGAACTCTTAGCGTTTAAGGTCACATAAGGCTGTCATTAGGAAAAATAGGCTACAAATAGCCACGACGGTTAGTTTATGCGTCGATTAATAGGTAAATACGAGGGGTGGTGGCGGGACCTGGGTCCCGCCACCACCCCTCGCGTGGCGTTAGCTGCCTCGCACGCGAGACTTCACGCCTCGCGCCGTGACGCTTGTGAGAACGTCCGTCAGTCGATGATGCCGTACAGGCGGTCGCCCGCGTCGCCCAGGCCGGGGACGATGTAGGACTTCTCGTTGAGGTGATCGTCGACTGCTGCGACGACCACGTTCACGTCGGCGCGGTCGCCGATCGCGTCCTCGAGCGTCTTGATGCCCTCGGGAGCGGCCAGGATGCACACGCAGGTTACGTCCTTCGCGCCGCGCTCGAAGAGGTAGTTGGTGGCGGCGACCATGGTGTGACCGGTGGCCAGCATGGGGTCGAGAATGAAGCACTGGCGGCCCGACAGGTCGTCGGGCAGGCGGTTCGCGTAGGTCTCGATCTCCAGGGTGTCCTCGTCGCGGCGCATGCCCAGGAAGCCAACCTCGGCCGTGGGCAGCATGCGGGTCATGCCCTCGAGCATGCCCAGGCCTGCGCGCAGGACGGGGACCACGATCGGGCGAGGCTCGGAGAGCTTCAGGCCGACCGTGGGGGCAACGGGGGTCTCGATGGGGGTCTCGGTGACGGCCACCTCGCGGGTCGCCTCGTAGGCGAGCAGAGTGACCAGTTCGTCCACGAGCTGGCGGAACGTCGCCGACGGCGTTTCGCGATCGCGCAGAACGGTGAGCTTGTGGGTGATCAGGGGGTGATTGGCAACGTGGAGGCGCATGGTTATAGGCTACCTTGTCCGCCGGTGGATGTGCACCCTGGTGCGTCGGGGACGAGGCCGTGGCCGGTCAGCTCTGATCCGCGCGACTGTCGGTGGGGTGGGCACCGCGTCCGGATCCGGGCAACGTCGACTCATGCGTCACATGAAGCTCACAAGCCACTGTGGACTCCAACTATCCCAACACTGATTTGGCCGGTAAGCTAGTAGTGTGACCGTGAATGAGCAGTACCGCGAAGCAATGGGGAAGGCCCTTTTCCTGGCCAACCGCGCCCGCGAGACGGGAGATGTCCCCGTCGGGGCCGTCGTCGTCGACGAAAACGGCCGGATCATCGGCCGCGGGTGGAACTGCCGCGAGGCGCACCACGATCCCGCTGGTCACGCCGAAATTGTCGCGCTGCGTGAGGCTGGTCGCGCCAGGGGAACCTGGCGTCTGACGGGCTGCACGCTCGTCGTCACCCTCGAACCTTGCACGATGTGCGCGGGTGCCATTCTCGCCTCCCGCGTCGACCGCGTTGTCTTCGGCGCGTGGGACCCGAAGGCAGGTGCCGCTGGCTCCCTGCGCGACGTCCTGCGCGACGCCCGCATGCCCCACCCGACCGAGGTGATCGGCGGAGTCCTCGCCCAAGAGGCCGCCATGCAGCTGCGTTCCTTTTTCCTCGGTTGCCGCAGTGCCGACGAAATGCCCGTCGTCCAGGCCCCCGTCCACGAGCCCGACGCTATCCCCGCGCCCCCCGTTGTCCCCTACGAGGAGGACGAGGTGCCCGCGGCGGTCCGCGCCGAGAAGCCCGCGCTCGAGAATGCGCCTCGCCACGAGGGCGTTCCCGCTCAGCTCGTGACGCCCGAAGCCCCCGCAGCCCCGGTCCCCGCTGCTCCGGCGGCGCCCGCAATCCCGGCGGCACCCTCGCACTCCGCGCACACGCCCAGCCGTCACCGTGGGACCGAGGCCTCGCCCCTGCCTCGTCGGGCGGGCCGCCCCTTCTCCGAGCGTGTCTCCGGCAACGCCGACAACCCCGCCGACATCCCCGCGGGCGAAAGTGTTGCGCCCGCGACGCAGACCCCGCCCTCGCAGCCGCCCTACCGCAGCGCCGCCCCCGTCATGCCCGCCGTGTCGCCCGACACCACACGCGGCCCCGTCACCAAATCCGTCCCCCAAATCCGCCCCGTCCACGTGCGCCCCACCGCGACCGTGCCCGAGGGGCTCTACACGCCCGCGCAGCCCGGCCGCCCGCTCGCCCAGCCGCTGCGTGAGAGTACGCCCCGGCCTCCGGCCGCCGCGGACGCGACCGTCGCGGACGAGCCGATTCCCGCGCCACCCGTATTCCCCCAGCGTGCCCAGAAGCGTGTGAACGAGCGCCCGCAGCGTCCCCTCCCGCAGGCGTTCGAACCCGAGCCCGCGCGGCGCGTCGACTACGAGCTCTCCCCGCGCCAGTTCAACGACGTCGACCCCATTACCTCCGGGATCCGCGTGCGCCGCTCCGGGCGTCGCCACGGCAACGCCCGCCACTGACATGATTCCCGCACGCGTCATCACTGTCTCCGACCGCTGTTCCGCCGGCGTCGCCGAGGACCTCTCCGGGCCCCTCGCCGCGCGCCTCCTCGCAGACCACGACATCGAGGCGTCGGTCGAGATCGTCCCCGACGAGGTCGACGCCATCCGCGCAGCGATCACCGCAGCCGTCGAGGACGGCGCCCGCTTCGTCTTCACGACCGGCGGCACCGGCCTCGCGCCCCGCGACGTCACCCCCGAGGCGACCGAGCCGCTCCTCGTGACGCGCATCGACGGCCTCACCGACGCGATTCGGCGCCGCGGCGAAGAAAAGGTCGCCTCCGCCGCCCTCTCGCGAGGCCTCGTCGGCGTCACCGCACGTTCGCCCGAGGGCGCCCTCGTCGTGAACGCCCCCGGCTCCCGCGGAGGCGTCACCGACACCGTGGCCGTCATCGGCCCGCTCGTCGCCCACATCATCGACCAGCTCGCGGGCGGCGACCACCCGCGAGCCTGATCAACCCGCTGATACGACGAGGCCGCCCGGCGCGTGCGCTTCGGGCGGCCTGCGTACGTGACGGCGTACGTTTCGGGGCGTCTCAGTCCTGCGGGTCCTCCGGGCGCACCCAGTCGCCGCTGCGACCGCCCGACTTCGCCACGATCTTCGCCTCGCGGATGCGAGCGGAGCGATCCACACCCTTGACCATGTCCACGATCGCGAGAGCCGCCACCGTCACCGAGGTCAGCGCCTCCATCTCCACGCCCGTGCGGTCAGCCGTGCGCACGGTCGCGCGAATCGCCACGTGATCGTCCTCCAGGCTCAGGTCCACCGCGCAGCCGTGCACGCCGATCGTGTGTGCGAGGGGCAGCAGCTCGGGGACGCGCTTCGCCGCCGAAATGCCGGCCACGCGCGCCACCGCCAGGACGTCGCCCTTCGGGACTGTGCCGTCACGCAGGGCTTGCATGACCTCGGGTGAGCAATCCACGCGGCACACGGCGCTCGCCTGGCGCACCGTCGGATTCTTCGCGGTCACGTCCACCATGTAGGCGGCACCGTCCTCGTTCAGGTGTGTAAACTTCACGGATTTCCTTTCGTTATGTCTGAGCAGCGGGGTGAGCTCTTACGGGCAGCGGGGTCAGCCTACGAGCGGGACGACCGCCAGCTCCTGGCCCGCCTCGACCGTCTCGATCTCCGGCGCGACCACGCCGATTGCCTCCGCGTTCGCCAGCGAAGCCACCAGGTGCGACTTCGACCCCAGGGAGTGCACCGGCTCCACCCAGCGGGTCCCGGCCTCGTCCCCGGTGCGGGCCCCGGCCTCGTGCCCGGGGGCGGAGACGAAGCGAAGCGGGATGAACTGCGTCTTTCCGGACGGGGAGTCCCACCTGGTGCGCGCGCGGGCGTGGATGCCGCTCGGGGCGGTCGCGCCGCGCTCGGGGGCGACGAGGCCCGACATGACCGCCAGCGCACCCGCGACGTACATGTGGAACGTCGTAAAGACCGACACCGGGTTGCCCGGCAGGCAGATGATCGGCGTCTCGCGGCCGCCCGGGCACACCGGCGTGGACCCCACGCCCTGCGGGCCGCCCGGCTGCTGAGCGACGTGGTGGAATCCTGCGTCCGTGCCGAGGATGAGACGCACGACCTCGTACGCGCCCGCCGAAATGCCGCCGGCGGTCAGGACCAGGTCGGCCTCGGGTGCCGTGTCGAGGGCGTGGCGCAGTTCGGCCGGGGTGTCACCCGTGCGCAGGTGAGCGACGACCTGCCCGCCGGCCTCCTCGACGAGGCCGCGAAGCAGGATGCCATTCGAATCGGGAATCTGGCCGCGCTCGAGGGCCTCGCCGGCGCGCTTGAGTTCCGTGCCCGTCGACACGACGATGACGCGGGGCCGGGGCAGAACCGTCAGGGTGCCGTGCCCGACCGAGGTCGCGGCCGCCAGCGCCGCCCCATCCAGGACGCGTCCCGCCTCCAGGACCGGGGAGCCAGCCGCGAGGGCCTCGCCGGCAACACGCACGTTCTCGCCCAGCTTCGGGGCAACGCGGATCTCCACCGTCTCGGGCGCCTGCGCGATGCCCGCCGCATGATCCGTCTGCTCGACCTTCACGACGGTATCCGCGCCAGCCGGGATGGGGGCGCCCGTCATGATGCGCCACGCCTGCCCCGCCTCAAGGCGATTGTCGCGGGTGTCGCCCGCCGGAATATCACCGGCGACGGGCAGGGTCCACGGGCCCTCGCCCGCCAGGTCCTCCCGACGCACCGCGAACCCGTCCATCGCGGAGTTCGTGAACGGCGGCAGCGGGATCAGCGAGCGGACGTCGACCGCCAGGCGGCGACCCAGGCACTCCTCGACGGGAAGCGTGTCGTGAGGGAGGACATGACTATGCGCCAGCGCCTCGATCAGCTCGCGATGCTGCGCGGTAGACAAGGTGGGATCGTGCATGTGTCCAGTGTAGAGCCAGGTGGCGTGGGGGAGGGACGTAGGCGGCGGATGGCGGGTGGTGCGACGGTGTCGGTCGGTACTTGTGTCGGCACTTGTGTCAGCCTGGGCATCGTGACGGGATGGCGGTCGTGTGTGCGCTGCGTGGTCGGTTGCCCCGCGCGCGTGGACGAGGCGTGGGCCGGGTTCGGCAGTGGGAGTACGGGGGGAATTGCACTACAAGGCGGTTCGACACGCCGGCGACGCGCCGTTGGGAGGCTTGGTGTAGTGCAAAACCCCCGTTGAGTCGACAGCTCTCACGTCGTCTCAACCCAGTTCTCACCTCGTCTCACCCAAGGCGCGCGGCGAGCGCCGCGCGGACCTGCGCAACAAGCTCATCGGGGTGGTCCAGATCGTGCCATCCGACGCGGATAATGTGCCAGCCCTCGGCCTCGAGGTGGCGTTGGCGTTCGCGCTCGCGGGCGAGTGAGGCGTGAATACTGCCCGGGTTATCACCGTATTTGGCGCGTCCGTCGAACTCAATGCCGACTTTCTCGGCGGGGAAGGCGCAATCGATGAAGTAACGACGGCCCCGCGTGTGGACCTCGACCTGTGTGCGCATGCCGGTGAGGCCTGCTGCGCACAGCTCATACAGCACGCGTGCTTCTCCGGGGGAGGCGCATCCGGCATCAGCATGGGCGATGATCCACTGTGCTTGAGAGCGGCCCCGAGCCCTATTGCCAAGACGCGTAAGCTCTACGCTCAGTAACTCTTTCCAGTACTTCTCGTGTCGGCGTGAGTCTGTGAGGTGGAAGTTATCGAAGTGAGTGAAGGCATTACCGATCATGCAGAGCTGGGTGAAGGCGGCTCTCCGGTTCGGTGATGTTCGTGCGACGGTGACCTGCGCTGCTTCGAGGCTTTCGATGTGGAGGCCACGTGCGTCGGCGGTTGGCGGTAATCGACGAACGCGACTCGGTGTGATCGTTATCGGCTCGAAATGATGCGTGCCGACTGAGACTGCGGGTAGTTGGACCGAATGGGTTGACGTTGAGGAAGCAATAGTGAGCGCAGGTATGCGAGGGACGGACCCGTATCCGTGTGCCCACAGTGCGCATTGTCCGGTGACCACCATGGCACGGTGCGTGTGTGCGAGGTGATAGAGGCGTGCGGCGAGCATGACCTCCGGAAGCTGGCTGGCGTCTATGCCCTCGAGGCGCGCGAGATCGAGGTACGTCCTGCCCGCGATTCTTACAGCCGTCGGTATCTTTGTGAGGCCGTGGTGGCTGGAGCGCGGCACGCGAATGATCGCGCGTTCAACGGCGTCGAGGACGAAAGGAGCGTCGTTGCCCCTGACTTCTTGGCTCATGAGTGAATTCTAGAGCTTTACGTTTCAATTCGGTGCGGTTTGATGCTTCTAATTTTATTTAATCATTAATGATGTTCATGTGTGGCTCGGCGGTGCGCGGGTTTGGGTGCATCGGTGCGCCGTTTGTGCGTGGTGTCACGAGGCGTGGGGTGGGTTCGGCAGTGGGAGCACGGGGGGAATTGCACTACAAGGCGGTTCGACACGCCGGCGACGTGCCGGTGGGAGGCTTGGTGTAGTGCAAAACCCCCTCGTGGAGTCTCAGTCGGTGGCGTTGCGTGCAAACGACACCGGGCAGCCCCGCGAGGTGGCGGGGCTGCCCGGGCAACGAAGCTGTGCAGCATGTGACTGCACGGACGCGGTCGTTATGGCGGCGTTCGGATCAGAAGCCCACGAGACCGCTGGCATGCAACAGAATCAGACGGTGAGCATCACCTTCGTGGCGCGACGCTCATCCATCGCGGCGTAGCCCTCGGCGGCCTGCTCGAGCGGCAGGACCAGGTCGAAGACGGTACCCGGGTTGATCTCGCCGCGGTAGATCAGGTCGATCATGGTGGGCAGATACTTGCGCACGGCGGCCGGCCCGCCGAACATGTGCACCTCGGCGGCGAACATGCGGCTCATATCCAGGGAGACGCCGTGGGGAACGCCCACGAAGGACAGGTGACCACCGGGGCGCACGCAGCCGAGCGCCTGATCGAAGGACGCCTCGTTGCCCACCGCCTCGACGACACCATCGGCGCCCAGGCCGTCGGTCAGTTCCTTGATGCGCGCGATGCCCTCCTCGCCGCGCTCTTCGACGACGTCGGTCGCTCCGAACTGGCGTGCCAGCGCCTGGCGGTCCGCGTGGCGCGACATCGCGATGATGCGGGATGCACCCAGCTGCTTGGCGCCGATGATCGCGCCCAGGCCCACGGCGCCGTCGCCCACGACGACGATGGTCTTCCCGGGGGCGGCCCCGGCCTCGTCGGCGGCGAACCAGCCGGTGCCGAGGATGTCGGAGGCAGCCAGGAGCGAGGGGAGCTGTTCGGGCGTGGGGGCTTCGGGCGTCTTGACGAGCGTGCCGTCAGCGAGGGCAATGCGGGCGTACTCGGCCTGGGTGCCGCCGGCGCGCATGCCGACGAAGGCGTCGCCCTGGGCGGCGGCGGTCGTGCAGCGCGAGGGGTAGCCGGAGCGGCAGGTCGCGCACTCGCCGCAGGAAATGCAGAAGGAACCCACGACGAAGTCGCCGGGCTTGACGGTCGTGACGGCCGCGCCCACCTCGACGACTGTTCCGACGTACTCGTGGCCCATGCGCTTCTCGTGGACGGGCTCCAAACCGCGGTAGGGCCACAGGTCCGAGCCGCAGATGCAGGTGGCCGCCAGCTTAATAATGGCGTCCGTGGGCTCCAGGATCGTCGGCATCGGCATCTCTTCGACGGTGACATTGCCGGGCTCGTGCATGACGACGGCGCGCATGATTCTCCTAGTGATTGGTGCATTGGTCGTGGGGCAACGGTAGCCGTCAAGTCCGCCAGTTCGTCAGCGCCGGCCGCTGTCTCGTTTCTCTCAGCGACGAGGCAGGGGCTGCGTGTCACCGTTCGCGCTCGGTTTTTCGAGGGGCGGACACAGGGCAAATCGCGGTAGGGTTGCGCCATGTCTGTCGAGTTCGTTTCCGCCTCTCAGGCGGCAGATGCGGTGGCGTGCGACGCGCCGCTGCGGCTCGTCGACACCTTCGGACGCGTGGCCCGCGACCTGCGCGTGTCGCTCACCGACCGCTGCAATCTGCGCTGTTCCTACTGCATGCCCCCCGAAGGCCTGGACTGGCTGCCCACCGAGGAAACGCTGACGGACGCGGAGGTTGTGCGCCTCATTCGCATCGGCGTGGACATGCTGGGGATCCGCCAGGTGCGCTTCACGGGAGGTGAGCCGCTTCTGCGCCGAGGCCTCGAGGGGATCATTACCGAGTGCTCCCACCTGCGCACCGACGAGGGGAAGCCGCTCGACCTGGCTCTGACGACAAATGCGCTCGGCCTGGCCAAGCGCGCCCAGGGGCTGAAGGATGCGGGCCTGAACCGCGTCAACATTTCGCTTGATTCGCTGGACCCCGAGCACTTCGCGGCGATCACCCGCCGCGACCGACTCGGCGATGTTCTGGAGGGTATCGAGGCTGCCGCCCGCGCGGGCTTGAGTCCCATTAAGGTCAACACCCTCGTGCTGCGCGGCATGAACGAGGCCGACCTGCCTGACTTGGTCGACTACTGCCTGGACCTGGGCATCGAGCTGCGCGTTATCGAGCAGATGCCGATCGGCCCGGCGGACACGTGGGATCGCCAGAACATCCTGACTGCCGACGAGATCCTGCACATCATGGGGACCCGCCACACGCTGACTCCCGCGCCGCGCGAGGACCCGCATTCGCCGGCGGGACGCTGGATCGTCGACGGTGACCCGAGCAAGAGGCTCGGCGTCATCGCCTCCGTCTCTGACCCGTTCTGCAATGCCTGCGATCGCACGCGCCTCACCTCCGATGGCATGGTGCGTTCCTGCCTGTTCTCCACCGAGGAGACCTCGCTGCGCGACCTGCTGCGCGGTGGGGGAGACGACGCTCAGATTGCCGCTCGATGGGCCGATGCGATGTGGACGAAGCCTGCCGCGCACGGCCTCAACCTCGATGCCTTCGCGCGCCCGTCGCGCACGATGAGTCGTATTGGCGGGTAACCTCCCTTAATTTCCGTAATGCCGGTGTTTTCTAACGGCGGTAAATTGCTTGTTTGTCGTCGGGTATAACGTCCCTAGCGGCAAGACTTTTCCTAGTTCTCGCAAGGGTGATGCACGTCCCAATGCGTTCTTGTGGGTTACGTCATTTCAATTGGTAGCCTCCGTGTTAAAGAATGTCCGGCGCACGCCCGCGCCCGGACTCCCTTCAGACCCGAGGAGAGCCATGAGCGCGACCGAACCTGCGGCCAAGAAGAGCCGCTACCTGCTCACTGACTGGAACCCCAACGACGAGTCCAAGTGGGACTCGAAGCTCGCGTGGCGCACGCTGTGGATCACGACCTACTCGCTGATCCTGGCCTTCTGCGTGTGGTTGCTGCCCAGCGCGATCGCGCCGAAGCTGACGCTTCTCGGCTTCGATCTGAACAAGTCGCAGCTGTACTGGCTGACCGCCCTCCCCGGCCTGGCCGCCGGCATCCTGCGCCTCATCTACATGTTCCTGCCCCCGCTCATCGGCACCCGCAAGCTCGTGGGCATCACCTCCCTGCTGTGCATCATCCCCATGGCCGGCTGGTTCTTCGCGGTCCAGGACAAGACGACCCCCTACTGGGTCCTGCTGACCCTCGCCTTCATGTGTGGCATCGGCAGCGGCTCGTTCTCCGGCTACATGCCCTCCACCGGCTACTTCTTCCCCAAGCGCCTCGCCGGGACGGCCCTCGGCCTGCAGGGCGGCATCGGCAACCTCGGCATGTCTGTCATCCAGCTGGTCGGCCCCATCCTCATGGGCTTCGGCCTCTTCGGCATGACCTGGCTGGCCCCGCAGACGCAGGTGAAAGGTGACCACGTCGGTGAGAGCATCTGGGTCTACAACGCCGCGATCTTCTTCATTCCGTGGTGCCTCGTTGCCGCGATCCTCGCCTTCATCTGGCTGCGCGACGTGCCCGTCAAGGCCAACATCAAGCAGCAGCTGGACATCTTCTCCAACCCCAACACCTGGTACATGACCATCCTCTACGTCATGACCTTCGGCCTCTTCTCCGGCTTCTCCGCCGTCTTCGCTCTCCTCATTAACAATCAGTTCGGTGGTGACTCCACCCTCGGCCTGAGTGTCAAGGGCGCGACCTTCGCCTTCCTCGGTCCTCTCATCGGCTCGATCATCCGCATGTCCTGGGGCATCTTCTGCGACCGCATGGGCGGCGCCATCTGGACCTTCATCTCCGGCGTCGGCATGGCGATCACCCTGGGCGGCATCGCCTGGGTCCTGTACAACCCCACCGGTTGGACCGACTTCTACATCTTCATGGCGCTCATGCTCACCATGTTCCTGTTCTCCGGCTTCGGCAACGCCGGCACCTTCAAGCAGATGCCGATGATCATGCCGGCCCGCCAGGCCGGCGGCGCCATCGGCTTCACCTCCGCCATCGCATCCCTCGGCCCCTTCCTCGTCGGCGTCGCCCTCTCCGCGGTCGGCACCGGCGGCGCCTGGGCCTTCTTCCTCGGATGCGCCATCTTCTGCGCCCTGTGCTCGGTCCTGTGCTGGATCATGTACGCGCGCAAGAACGCCCCGTTCCCCGGCTGATCCACCCGGCACTGCGCGGTGCCGAACGGACCTGCCACTGCCTCGTCAATCGACTCTTAGGAGCACCCCATGACGAATCTCGAATCCGATATGACCTTCCCGACCTACGACGGCGAGGTCAAGCCCGCGACCGGCGCGACACTGTTCGCGCTCGGCTCGTGGCTGCGTCGCGGCAAAGCGTCCGCCGACGCGCGCCAGCTCTTCCTCGAGGGCGGCCGCGAAGGCGACTCCTTCTACCGCGACCGCTGGAGCTACGACAAGATCGTGCGCTCCACCCATGGCGTGAACTGCACGGGCTCGTGCTCGTGGAAGATCTTCGTCAAGGACGGCGTCATCACCTGGGAAACCCAGCAGACTGACTACCCGTCGACCGGCGCCGACATGCCCGAGTACGAGCCCCGCGGCTGCCCGCGTGGCGCGGCGTTCTCGTGGTACGAGTACTCGCCGACCCGCATCAAGTACCCCTACGTGCGCGGCGTCCTGCTCGACATGTTCCGCGAGGCCAAGAAGCGCCTCGGGGATCCCGTCGACGCGTGGGCCGAGGTCGTTGAGGACCCGGAGAAGGCGCGCGCCTACAAGTCGCAGCGTGGCCGCGGCGGCATGGTCCGCGTGTCCTGGGAAGAGGCGATGGAGATCGTCGCCTCCGCCTACGTGCACACGATCAAGCAGTACGGCCCGGACCGCATCGCCGGCTTCTCGGTGATCCCCGCCATGTCGATGATCTCCTACGGTGCGGGCGCCCGCTTCCACGAGCTCATCGGCGGCACCATGCTGTCCTTCTACGACTGGTACGCGGACCTCCCGCCGGCCTCCCCGCAGGTCTTCGGCGACCAGACCGACGTGCCCGAGGCCGGCGACTGGTTCAACTCGCAGTACCTCATCATGTGGGGCACCAACCTGCCGCTGACCCGTACCCCCGACGCCCACTTCATGGCCGAGGCCCGCTACCACGGCCAGAAGGTCGTCGTCGTGTCCCCAGACTTCGCGGACAACACGAAGTTCGCGGACGACTGGTTGCGCGTCCAGCCCGGCACGGACGGCGCCCTGGCCCAGGCCATGGGTCACGTCATCCTCAAGGAATTCCACGTCGGCAAGCGCGAGCCCATGTTCCTCGATTACATGAAGCGCTACACGGACGGCCCGTTCCTGGTGGAGATCGGCGAGGTCGGCGAGGGTGCCCACGAGGGCGTCGCCCCGACGACGCTGGTACCCGGCAAGTTCCTCACGGCCGCCAAGATGCCCGAGGGCACGACCGAGCGCACCGAGAACAACGAGTTCCGTCCCCTCGTTATCGAGGCCGACGGCACGGTCAAGGACCCGGGTGGCACGCTCGCCGATCGCTTCGGCGAGGAGGGCGCAGGCCACTGGAACCTCAACCTCGAGGGTGTCGAGCCGGTCATGTCCATCATGGACACGAACGAGTGGGAGGGCGTCGAGATCGCTCTGCCGCGCTTCGACCTGCCGGCAGCTGACGGTCAGGCCTCGGTCGGTGGCGGCTACGTCCTGCGTGGCGTACCCGCGCGCCGCGTCAACGGCCGCCTCGTGACGACGGTGTACGACATCATGCTGGCCCACTACGCGGTTGAGCGCGAGGGCCTGCCGGGCCAGTGGCCCACCGACTACATGGACGCCTCCACGCCGGGCACCCCCGCGTGGCAGGAGGAGTTCACCTCGGTTCCCGCCGGAGCGGCCATCAAGATCGGCCGCGAGTTCGCACAGAACGCGGTCGAGACGCAGGGCCGTTCCATGATCCTCATGGGCGCTGGCACGAACCACTACTACCACTCCGACCAGATGTACCGGACGTTCCTGGCGCTCACGGAAATGTGTGGCACCCAGGGCCGCAACGGCGGCGGCTGGGCCCACTACGTGGGTCAGGAGAAGGTCCGCCCGATCATGGGCTGGGGCTCCTTCACCTTCGCCCTGGACTGGGCGCGCCCGCCGCGCCAGATGATCTCCACCGGCTGGTACTACATGACCACCGACCAGTGGCGCTACGACGGGGCCCCGGCCTCGGCGATGGCGAACCCGATCAAGTCCTCGCACCTGGACGGCAAGCAGCTGGTCGACACGCTCGTCGAGTCGGTTCAGCGCGGCTGGATGCCCTGCTACCCGACGTTCTCCAAGGGTTCGACCCAGCTGGGTCGCGAGGCCGCCGAGGCCGGCATGGCTCCGGCGCAGTACGTGTCCCAGGAGCTGCGTGAGGGTCGCCTCCAGTTCGCGATTGAGGACCCGGACGCCCACCACAACGTCCCGAAGATCCTCGCGAACTGGCGTACGAACCTGCTCGGATCGTCCGCGAAGGGCACCGAGTTCTTCCTGCGCCACATGCTGGGCACCGGCAACGAGGTCAACGCGCAGGAGCTGGAAGAGGGCAACCGTCCCGCGACCGTCAACTGGCGCGACGCTCACCCCGGCAAGCTCGACCTCATGTGGGTCGCGGACTTCCGTAACACCTCGACGACGCTGCACTCCGACGTCGTGCTGCCGGCCGCCACGTGGTACGAGAAGCACGACCTGTCCTCCACGGACATGCACCCCTTCATGCACTGCTTCGACGAGGCCGTGAACCCGCCGTGGGAGGCGCGCACCGACTTCGAGGTGTTCCAGACGCTGGCGCACCTCGTGGGACGCCTGGCCGCCGACCACCTGGGGACGCAGACGGACGTCGTCGCCGTCCCGCTGGGTCACGACTCCCCGGACGCCATGACCATGGCGAGCGGCGTCGTCCCCGAGCAGACGTGGACGCCCGGCAAGACCATGCCGAAGTTGGTCCCGATCGAGCGCGACTACACGCAGGTCGGCTACAAGTTCGACCGCATGGGACCGCTCCTGCCCAAGGCCGGCCTGGCCTCGAAGGGCGTGGCGTACAACGTGCAGGAGGCGTACGAGCAGCTCGGCGACCTCAACGGCCGCGCGCCCATGGACGGCAACGCCGGCGAGGGTGCGCCCCTGTGTGACACCGCGATCAAGGCGGCGAACATGGCGCTGCGCTTCTCGGGCACCACGAACGGCTCGCTGGCCGTTCAGGGCTTCCGCACGCTGGAAAAGCGCGTCGGCAACGAGATGGCGTTCCTGGCCGAAGGTGACGAAGAAAAGAAGATCACCTACCAGGACACCGTCCTGCAGCCGCGCAGCGTTATCACCAGCCCCGAGTGGTCGGGCTCCGAGCACGGCGGCCGCCGCTACAGCGCCTTCGTGCAGAACGTCGAGTGCCGCAAGCCGTGGCACACACTCACGGGCCGCCCGCAGTTCTACGTCGACCACGACTGGATGATGGACATGGGCGAGTCCCTGCCGATCTTCCGTCCCCCGCTCGATCTGGCGCACATCTACGGTGAGCGTCCCGTCGGCGACCACCGTCCCGGTCAGCCGGGTCAGGCCGAGGTCGCGGTGCGCTACCTGACGATCCACAACAAGTGGGCCATCCACTCCCAGTACTACGACAACCCGTACATGCTGACGCTGGGTCGTGGTGGCCAGACGGTGTGGATGAGCCCGGCCGACGCTGAGAAGATCGGCGTGCGCGACAACGAGTGGATCGAGGCGAAGAACCGTAACGGCACCGTGTCGGCTCGCGCCGTTGTCTCCCACCGCATCCCGGAGGGCACGGTGTTCATGCACCACGCCCAGGATCGCCAGATCAACACCCCGCTGAACGAGGAATCTGGCAAGCGCGGCGGCACGCACAACTCGCTGACACGAATCTTTATTAAGCCGACCCACCTGGCCGGCGGATACGCGCAGTTCGCCTACGCGTTCAACTACTACGGTCCCACCGGCAATAACCGCGACGAAGTCACGGTTATCCGCCGCCGCTCCCAGGAGGTGCAGTTCTGATGAAGGTCATGGCTCAGATCGCGATGGTGATGAACCTCGACAAGTGCATCGGCTGCCACACCTGTTCGGTCACCTGTAAGCAGGTGTGGACGAACCGTGAGGGCACCGAGTACATCTGGTTCAACAACGTCGAAACCCGTCCCGGCGTGGGCTACCCCCGCGGCTGGGAGGACCAGAAGAAGTGGAAGGGCGGCTGGAAGCGTACCGCCACGGGCCGCCTCGTTCCCCGTCAGGGCGGACGCGTCGCCTCGCTCGCGAAGATTTTCGCGAACCCGACGCAGCCGACCATGAAGGACTACTACGAGCCGTGGACCTACGAGTACGACAAGCTGCTCCAGGCGCCCGCGAACTCCCGCGCGATCCCGACGGCCCGCGCGAAGTCCGCGATCACGGGCGAGCACATCGACAAGCCCGAGTGGGGCCCGAACTGGGACGATGACCTCGGCGGCTCCATGGAGACCCTGGATCAGGACCCGGTCCTGCACCAGATGAACCTCCAGGTCGCGAAGACCATCGAGGACGCGTACATGTTCTACCTGCCTCGCATCTGCGAGCACTGCCTGAACCCGACCTGCGTGTCGGCGTGCCCCTCGGGCGCGATGTACAAGCGCACAGAGGACGGCATTGTCCTCGTTGACCAGGACCAGTGCCGCGGCTGGCGCATGTGCGTGTCGGCCTGCCCCTACAAGAAGGTCTACTTCAACCACAACACGGGCAAGGCCGAGAAGTGCACGCTGTGCTACCCGCGCCTCGAGGTCGGCCAGCCGACCATCTGCTCGGAGACCTGCGTGGGCCGCCTGCGTTACCTGGGCGTGCTGCTCTACGACGCGGACCGCGTCACCTGGGCCGCTTCCCAGGAGGACGAGCGTGACCTGTACCGGGCCCAGCGCGAGATCCTGCTCGACCCGAATGACCCGCAGGTGGTCGCCCAGGCTCAGGCCAACGGCGTTCCCCACTCGTGGATCACGGCCGCGCAGCAGTCCCCGATCTGGAAGCTCATCACCGAGTACGAGGTCGCCCTGCCGCTGCACCCCGAGTTCCGCACCCTGCCGATGGTCTGGTACGTGCCGCCGCTGTCCCCGGTCGTCGACCAGGTGACGGCGTCCGGCAGCGACGGCGAGGACCACAAGGTTCTGCTGTCCGCCATCTCGCAGATGCGCATCCCGCTGGAGTACCTGGCCGGCCTGTTCACGGCCGGAGACACGGCTCCCGTGGAGCTGGCGCTGCGTCGTCTCGCCGCGATGCGCTCCTACATGCGCGACGTCTTCGTCGACAACCCGACGAACGAGGAGATCCCGGCCTCCGTGGGCATGACCCCGGAGAAGGTTAAGGAGATGTACCGACTGCTGTCGATCGCCAAGTACGACGACCGCTTCGTCATCCCGACCGCCCACCCCGAGATGCCTCGTGGTATCAAGGAGCTCGAGGGCTGCCCGGTGTCCTACGACGTCGAGGCCTTCCACGGCCTGGCCCCCGGCACGTCGAACCGCCCGACGGGTGGCTCGTCGCCGGAGGGACGCCAGATGCTCCCCCTTGAGGTCGTTCGATGAGTACTTTCGTCGGCATTCCGCGTATTCCTACGGCCGCTCCGGAAACGGAGATGGATCCGCAGGACGCGCGCGGCGTGCGCATGGCGGTCTCGGTCCTCCTGGACTACCCGGGGGACGACTTCGAGACCAAGCTGAACGCCGTCGAGGAGGCTCTGGCGGACCTGCCGGAGCCGGCCTCGTCGGCCCTGGCCTCGTTCGTGAGCTACGCTCGCGCCGCGGGCCTGCGCGCCATGCAGACCACCTACGTGGAGACGTTCGACCAGCGTCGCCGATGCGCGCTCGGCCTGACGTACTACACGCACGGCGACACTCGCGGACGCGGCCAGGCAATCCTGGCGTTCAAGGAGGTGCTGCGCCGCGCCGGCTTCGAGATGGACCGCGAGGAGCTGCCTGATCACCTGCCGGTGGTCCTGGAGTTCGCGGCCTTCGACGAGACGGGCACGGCCGAGGGCCTGCTGCGCTCGAACCGTGAGGGCATCGAGGTGATCCGCACGGCGCTGCGCGCCGCGGACTCCCCGTACGCGCCGCTGCTGGATGCGCTGGTCGCGACGCTGCCCGAGCCGGACGAAAAGACCATTGAGGGCTTCCGTAAGCTCATTAGCCAGGGGCCGCCCACCGAGCTGGTGGGTGTGGGCGATCTGTCTGCCACGCCCTCCCCGACTTCCGAAACAACGATGGGACGGTAACGTTCATGGAATCCGCACTTTTGCATGCCGCGTCTGCAGCCGAGACGCAGTCGCTGTCCTTCCTGGACATTGCCCTGTGGGTGGTCCTGCCCTACGTGTCCTTCGCGATCCTCATCGTGGGCCTCGCGTGGCGCTACAAGACGGACCAGTACGGCTGGACGTCTCGTTCCTCGCAGTGGAATGAGCCGACCATCCTGCGCTGGGCGTCGCCGCTGTTCCACTTCGGTGTTCTCTTCGTGTTCATGGGCCACATCCTCGGCCTCGTGATCCCGAAGACGTGGACCGAGGCGGCCGGCGTGCCCCAGCACGTGTACCACCTGATGGCGACGATCCCCGGTACGATCGCCGGAATCATGACGATCGTCGGCCTCGCGATGCTGATCTACCGCCGTCTGGTGTACAAGTCGGTACGCGTGGCGACGACCCGCATGGATATCGTCACCTACGTCATGCTGACTATCCCGGTGCTTCTGGGCGGCGCGGCGACGCTGCTCAACCAGGTGCTCGGCGGGCACGAGGGCTACGACTACCGCGAGACGATCTCCGTGTGGTTCCGGTCGATCTTCTACCTGCACCCGCAGGCGCACCTGATGGCCGACGTGCCCCTCAGCTTCAAGCTGCACATCGTCGCCGGTCTGCTGCTCTTCTGCATCTGGCCGTTCACCCGCCTCGTGCACGCGGTGAGCGCGCCGGTCGGCTACGTGGCGCGTCCCCCGGTGGTGTACCGCGCGCGCGACGAGCGCCGCGAGCACCAGCTGACGCGTGGCGGCATGTCTGACTGATCGATAGTCGGTGCCCGCGCCGCGGTCCTGCCGAAGGGGCGAGGCCGTGGCCGGGTGATCGGCGAGATGAGGGGGTGGGCGAAAGCCCGTCCCCTCGTCTTTATCCTCGCCGCGCGCATTTATCGTGGGGTGCGCTGCCAGACCTGCGCGAATAGAGGCGTCGACCCCGCGTAATGAGACCAGTCGGTGGTATTGGCCGTGCGGAGCGGCTTGTATGCTGGGTAGAATAAAGAGCACTTTGTAAGTAACGTAACAGGTCTAAAGCCGTTTGGTGATGCTCGTCATGTGCATTTCCGCTGATTATGAGGGAGAGAGGACTATCGATGAATGACACCTCCCGTTCTCGGCCTCTGGCTGAAACACTCGCCGCGATGGCTGCCCTGACCCCCGCGCAGCACGCTCTCCTGGAGCGCATTTCGCACCACGCGAGCCCCGTCACCGTCGCCGAACTGGCCCAGGAGGCCGGCTTGCACGTGTCGAGCGTGCGCGAGACCCTTGAGGGCCTATTCTCGCTCGGCCTGGTCGAGAAGCAGCAGCTTCCCTCTTCGGGGCGAGGCCGTCCGGCGCTCGGCTATTCGACGACGACCCCGGCGGATCCGTCGTTTGCGGCGCAGATGCTCCATCAACTGACGTCGTCCCTGCTGGCCTGGTTGCGTGCTGATGCGGCGGATCCCGCTGCGTCCGTGCGTGAGATCGGCTCGCGGTGGGCGGATGCGGCCCTCGTGACGATGGCGGTTCCGGATCATAGCCACGCGCCGAGTCGTCGTCCGGTGCGCGACACCTTCAATATTGCGGCTCACCTGGGCAAGGTGCGCCTGTTCATGAATGCGATGGGCTTCGCGTCGATCCCTCATGACACCGACCCGATGGCGGTCGTGCTGACGGCGTGCCCCTTTACCGAGCCCGGCGCGCCGGATGATCTGGCGCTGGAGCTTCGCCGCGGCATCGTCGAGCGCGTGTTCGAGCGTACGGCGACCGGATTTGCCACGTGGTCACTTGATGTCGATCCGATGGATCCGCTGCGTATGACGATCTACATTCGTTCGCTGAATGAGGCAAACCCGAAGCCCCTGTCGACGACGCTGCACTTCTTCGGTGGCGCCGCTGAGGCTGCCGGTGGTTACGTCCGCGAAGTGCCCTCCTCTGAGACGCCGGAAACGCTCGGTGAGCTCCTTGAACAGCTGAGCGCGGAGAGCCCCGAGCTGGCCCGTATCCTGAGTGTGTCGAGCTACCTGGTGAACGAGCGCTCGGCCCGCCCGGATAGCGAGCTCGCGCCGGGTGCACGCGTTGACGTGCTGCCCCCCTTCGCTGGAGGGTGAGATTTACTAATCATTTGTGTGGGGCGGTCAGGGTTGTAAGACAATCCTGACCGCTTCATCGTAGGATGTGGATATAGCCTCTCCCATCATTGGAGGATCCCATGTCCGCAGAGATTGCAACCGGTATTACCGAGGACCCCCTGGATGCGGCTGCGCTGATCAACAGTGCCCGCCGTGACACCTGTGGTGCCGTCGCGTCTTTCATTGGCGTGGTGCGTAATCATGACGGAGGCGAGAGCGTGGATGCGATCGAGTACTCATCGCACCCGTCATCCCCGCAGATTCTGCGGGAAATTGTCTCGGAAATGAGGGATCGTCCCGGCGTTCATTGCATTGTGGCGTGGCATCGCGTGGGCCGTCTGGAGATCGGTGACGATGCGATGGTTGTGGCCGTTGCGGCGGAGCATCGCGCGCAGGCGTTCCGCGCGGTGGAGACGATCGTCGAGGATGTGAAGGCGAAGCTGCCGATCTGGAAGAAGCAGGAGCTGTCCGACGGCTCTCACAACTGGTCGGGTCTGTGACATGACGATCGGAGATCCCTATTCGCGCCAGAGCGCCGTTTCGGGCCGCTCGGTTGCGCTGCCGCTCATCAATCAGCCTGTCCCGTACGAGGCCGGGGACCCTGCTCTGGAACGTTTCCGTCGCAATTGGCTGGTGTCGGGTATCGGCGAGGCCGGTCAGGCGCGCCTCGCTGCGTCTCGCGTGCTCGTGGTGGGCGCGGGTGGCCTCGGCTCGCCCGTCCTCCTGTACCTGACGGCCGCCGGCATTGGCACGATCGGCATCTGCGACTCCGACGTGGTCGAGGTGTCGAACCTGCAGCGTCAGCTCCTGCACGGCGAGGGCGACGTGGGGGATCCGAAGCCGGATTCAGCCGTGCGTCACCTGACCGGGCTCAACTCGTCGGTGCATTTTGAGCGCTTTGGGCACGTGACCCGGCAGTGGCTGGATGAGCACGGCCACGATTGGGACTTGATCGTGGAGTGCACGGATAACTTCGACGCGAAGTACCTGGTGGCGGACTACTGCGCGGATTCGGGCGTGCCGCTCGTGTGGGGCACGGTCGTGTCCATGGCCGTCCAGGTGAGTGTCTTCTGGTCCCAGGCACCGGCCCCCGTGCCGTCGCTGACGCTACGCAGCCTGCACCCGGTCCAGCCTGCTCCCGGGACGACGCCGGCCTCGCCGAAGGTGGGCGTGCTCGGTCCCGTCGTCGGCCAGGCGGGCACAGCGATGGCGACGGAGGCCATCAAGGTACTGGTGGGCTTCGGCGAGCCGCTCATCGGGCGCGTCCTCATGATGGATGCGGCGACGCAGCGTGCTGACGTGCTGACTTTCGCCCCGTGGGAGTGAACCCCGTGGCCCCGCGCGCTGACGTGGCGGCGATCGTCGTCGGCGGAGGCGGAGGCGAGCGCCTGGGAGGCGTCTCGAAGCCTGACCTGACGCTGGGTGGCGTTCGCCTGATCGACCGCGTGTGCGGGGTTTTGGTGGAGGCGTGCGGTGCGGGATGCGTGGCCGTCGTGCCGCCGAGCGTGCGCGTCCCGGAAGGGGTTATGCGTACGCTCGAGGATCCGCCGAACGGAGGGCCGCTGGCGGGCATCGACGCGGGCTTGCGCGCGCTGGGCGTCGACGACGACGTCCTGGTCGTCGTGGTCTCCGTCGACGCGCCCGGCTTGGCGGGCTCTGTGCCCGCCCTCCTGGATCCTCCTTTGGGGCCGGATAGTGAGGGGCGCATTGCGGTCGGCGGTGACCCGGAGCCCTTCGATCAGTACCTGATGGGCGTCTACCGCGCGGGGGCGCTGCGCCGCATTCTCGACGAGGCCGTGGCTGCCCTCGTGTCCGTTCGCGGCGTGGGGGTGCGTCGGGTGCTGCGCGCGCTCGCGCTCGAGCGAGTGAGCGTCGACGCTGACGTCTGCCGGGACATCGATACCCCCGAGGATGTGGCCTGGTGGCAGGATCTCCTCGGCAAATGATTTGTAAGTAATGCCACAGAGGGTATAGGTTGGGAGGGTCAGTGTCTCACGGCTCACTCCCATCAAGGTGCCCTCATGAAACTTCGTCACGGACAACTGTGGCGGCGGCTCGGACCCGCCGTATTGTCAGGAATTCTCATCGCAAGTCTCGCTCCCTCCACTATCGCCGCGCCAATAGACGGTCAGGACATGCATAGCGACGCGGAGTCCGCCGACCTCGACCTGTCACGCTCGGACGCCGGGGTGGCCGATCCGGCTGACTCCCAGGACCGTGCGGCCTCGGACGGCGCTGACGCCTCAGAATCCGCCGAATCCGCCGAGTCCGCCGAGTCCACCGACGCAGCCACGGCCTCGTCCCAGGAGGAAAGCGCCGACGTCCATACCTACGTCTATCCCGGGACCTCTGGACCGACCCGCGTTCACGTCATCTCCACCCAGGGATCGGACGCAATCCTGCTCGAATCCAAGGGAGTATTCGGCATGATCGACGGAGGCGAGGGGCAAGGTGCGCCCGATGGATCCGATCCTCGCTACCCCCTGCGACCGGGGACCACCCCGGCGTCCAAGGGGGATACGCAGCGGATCCTGGACTACATGTCATCCCAGGGGGTGACCTCCTCGAACCTGGCTTTCTACCTGGGTACCCACCCTCACTCCGATCATATCGATAATGCGGACGACATCATCTACCGCTTCCATCCGCAAGTCATCTTCAGCCCGGAATACTCCGACGCCTGGATCTCAAACCCGAATGCGCTCTGGGACAATCAGTGGGTCTATGACCGCATGATTGCCGCCGCCTCCTGGGCACAGCGCAGCTACGGCGCGCAGATCGTCCAACACGTACGGAACTACGACACGCACGTGCAGCTCGGTGACATGGACGTTCAGCTCATTCCCTTTGATCCCCAGGAGTCCTATCAGCGTCACCCCATTCGCGATGCGAACCTGCTCGGCTGGGGAAGTGTCGTCTCGGCCTTCGGGCACCGCGCGTTCCTCGCCGCCGACCTCGAAATCGAGGGGGACCTCGAGGATCGGATAGCGGCCGTCGTCGGACACGTCGACATGCTCAAGGCGGGGCATCACGGGCTCGCGACCTCGAACTCAGAGTCGTTCATGGCCGCCCTCTCGCCCTCGATGATCATCCAGACCAACCCCGAATGGGTGACCCCGGACCGCCTGACGACCTCGGTCACTGTCAGCGGCACCGCGTCATGGGCGCCAACCGCTGACCTGTGGGACCGGGCGCGCATTCCCGCCGTCGTGGGAACCTTTAGCGAATCGGGCATCAGCTACAACGACCTGTCAGCCGCTTCGTGGGGACATGAGTACTACCAGGGCGTCACGCCGCGGGCGTGGTGGTTCCAGGGTGCGCGCCCCCAGTCGACGTACGGCTGGTGGAAGGGCTGGTCAGGCAACTGGTACTTCTTTGCGGATCACCCCTATTGTGCGACGAGCCAGTGGGTGAACGATCGCGGCACCTGGTACTGGATGGATTCCACCGGTGCCATGGCGACAGGATGGATCTACGACGGAAGCTCCCGATACTACCTCGACGACAAGGGGAACCCGACCGCGCAGGGGTGGCAGAGTGTCGACGGGAACTGGCATTATTTCGTCGACGGTCGTGCGTCAACCGGATGGCTCGCCGACCGGGGAACCTGGTACCGCTTGGACGAGTCGACCGGCGCGATGCTCACAGGCTGGCAGAAGATCGACGGACGCTGGTACTACATGCGTTCCTCTGGCGCTGTGGTGACGGGCTGGCAGGGTATCGACGGCACCTGGTACTACTTCGACGGTGCGGGCACGATGGCCACCGGGTGGATCCAGGACGGTGGTTCCTGGTACTACATGAACGAATCCGGGAAGATGGTCTCAGGCTGGCTGCGCGATGGTGACGCCTGGTACTACATGAGCTCATCGGGCGCGATGACTGTCGGTTGGCAGAACGTGGGTGGGTCCTGGTATTACTTCCACGACTCGGGCGTCATGGCCACGGGGTGGATCCAGGACGGTGGTTCCTGGTACTACATGAACGAGACGGGTGCCATGGTCACCGGTACGCAGGTTATTGATGGCCGACGCGCGACCTTCACGGCCTCGGGTCGCTGGACCGGCTACGCCTCCTGATCGATGCCTCCCGACCGAGGCCTCGTCCCTGATCGTCGGCATGGTTCCCCACAAATGTCGCATGCAATTCCCATGTCAACCTTTCGAACTTTGAAATGGGAATGTTGGTATTTCAACGTTTTCTCGATACCTAAGAAAACTTAGGAGAGCCAAATTGCATGCGACATTGAGAGAGGGGGAGAGGGGGAGGGGGACGGAGATAAGGGTTAGCGCTGTTCGTCGAGCTGGTGGAAGATCGCTCCCAGCAGGGGCGTGACCACCTCGAGGGTGTCCAGCGCTCCGCCGCGCGAGCCGGGGGAGGAAATGACGAGCGCGCCCGAGGCGTCGCGCGCCGTCACGCCGACGACCTCCCGAGACAGACCCGACAGAGGGGTGTCGGCGAGGCCGTGGGCGCGGATCTGCTCGGCGATGCCCGGGATCTCGACCTCGACGATCGAGCGGACGACCTCAGGCGCGTAGTTGCCCACGCCGAAGCCCGATCCGCCCAGAACCAGGATGAAGCGCGCGCCGGCCTCGAGCGCGTCGCGGATCTCCGTCTCGAGGATGTCGGCGCTCTCGGGGATCGCCGCGACCGTCACCGGGCCAAGGCCCGCCTCTGCCAGTGCGGCAGTGCAGGCGGGGGTTACCCGATCCTCCTTCGTGCCGCGCTGAATGCGGTCGGAATAGGTGATGACGTGGGCGCTGATCTGGCTGAGGTCGTAGTCGACGGGCTTGGGCATGGTGTCCTCCGGTGGCGAATGCGTATAAGTGTGATCCTAGTCCCTTCTTCGTAACAAGGCGGGGTGGGGATGGGTGCGGGTGTGACGGCGATTTTGTGAGCGTCTCGGCCGAGGCAAATGAGGCCTGTGTGGGGCCTCGCGCGTCCGGCCATCGTCGAGTGCGCGGAGTTGCTGCCGATCGCCCGTATTTACTACGGGTGCAAACAGGTTAAATAGAGATCTTGATTTCGCTGAAATGAGGGGGAAAAGTAACGATTCGAATGCGGATCTGTGAATCGTTGCGCGCACGTCGCGCACCTTGTTAGATTTAATGTGTTTCATTCCCTCATTAAAGGAGAGGCGAGTGCGCTCCCTTCGTATCCTTCCTGTCCTCGGCGCGGCGGTCCTGGCCCTCGCCGCCTGCACCTCCGGCTCCCCCGCCACCGACTCCACGGCCTCGTCCGAGGCAACCCAGCCCGCAGCCGAGACCACCGTCCTCAACGTCTACGCCGCCGCCTCGCTGACCGAGACCTTCGGTGAGCTCGAGAAGACCTTCGAGGCCGCCAACCCCGGCGTGGACGTGCGCTTCAACTTCGCGGGCTCCCAGGACCTCGTGACCCAGCTCAGCGAAGGCGCGGACGTTGACGTCCTGGCCACCGCCAACGAGTCCACCATGAAGAAGGCCGCCGACGCCTCCCAGGTCGACGCGCAGACCATCTTCGTCACCAATACGCTGACCCTCATCACGACGCCCGGCAACCCCGCGGGCATCACCGGCCTCGACTCCTCGCTCGAGGGCGCCAAGCTTGTCATCTGCGCCCCCGAGGTGCCCTGCGGCAAGCTCACCAAGACCCTCACCGAGAAGCTCGGCGTGACCCTGAGCCCCGTCTCCGAGGAGCAGGCCGTCACCGACGTGCGCGGCAAGGTGGCCTCCGGACAGGCCGACGCCGGTATCGTCTACAAGACCGACGCCCTCGCCGAAGGCGACGCCGTCGAGACCGTCGCCATCCAGGGCGCCGACGAGGCCGTCAACAAGTACCCGATCGCCCTCGTGAGCGCCTCGACCAAGAAGGACGTCGGCCAGAAATGGATCGACCTGGTCCTCTCCGCCGACGGCCAGAAGGTCCTCGAAGACGCCGGCTTCACGCCCGCCGCGAAGTAACATCGACAGGTGACATCGCGTCGAACGCCCGCCGTGAGCCCCCTGCCCATCTGGGCGGGGGGCATCGGTGCGCTCGCCCTGTGCTTCCTCATCCTGCCCCTGGCCTTCATGCTGGGGCGCGTCAACTGGGCGACCCTCGGCGCGACCCTCGCCACCGCGGAGGCTCGCGACGCCCTCGGCCTGTCCATGCGCACCTGCGCCATCGCGCTCGGCGTCGACCTCCTCCTCGGCGTCCCCGCGGCCCTCGTTCTGTCGCGCTCGTGGCGAGGCGTGCGCGCCGCCCGCATCCTCGTCGCTCTACCGCTCTCGCTGCCGCCCGTCGTCGCCGGCATCGCGCTCCTCGCGGCCTTCGGTAGGCGCTCGACCCTCGGGGCGATCCTCAGCGGCGCCGGCCTCGACATCGCCTTCACGACGAGCGCCGTCGTCATCGCGCAGGTTTTCGTGTCCCTGCCCTTCCTCATCGTCACCCTCGAATCCGCGCTGCGCTCCCGCGAGCAGGGGCTCGACGAGATGGCCTCCTCCCTCGGCGCCTCGCCCTCGCGCGTCTTCTGGCAGATCACCCTGCCTACGGTCCTGCCCGGCCTCGGTCGCGGCGCCGCCCTCGCGCTCGCCCGCTGCCTCGGCGAATTCGGCGCGACCCTCACCTTCGCCGGGTCCATGCAGGGCGTGACCCGCACGATGCCCCTCCAGATCTACTTGGCACGAGAGTCCGACGCCGACCTGGCCCTCGCGCTCGGCGTCGTCCTCCTCGGTGTCGCCGCGGCCGTCGTCGCGCTCACGGAAACACCGTGGGGGCGCCTCGCCTCTGTCGTGCGTTCGCGCCTGTCATCGACGAGGCATGGGCGCGCCGCCGCTCCCGGCGCTCCTTCCGCTTCCTCCTCCGCGGCCCCGACCGCGCTCGCGGAAGATACGGGGGAGGGTGCGGACGTGCGCGTCACCGGAACCATCGCCGAGCGCGGCTGGAACGTGGACGCGGAGCTGCGCCCCGGCCTCGTGACGGCCGTCGTCGGCCACAACGGCGCCGGAAAGTCGACGCTCGCCCAGGTGATCGCCGGAACGCTGCGCCTCGACGAGGGCAGCGCCCGCATCGGCGAGCGCGTCGTCGACGACGCCGTCACGTTCGTACCCGCGCGCCGACGCGGCGTTGCCATGGTCTCCCAGGTGCCACGCATCTTCACGCACATGAGCGTGCTCGCCAACGTCGCCTTCCCGCTGCGCGTGCGCGGCGTCGGGTGCGCCCAGGCCCGCGAGGCCGCACTCGAGCAGCTGCGCGCCGTCGGCATGGACGACCTCGCGCACAAGCGTGCCTCCGACCTGTCCGGCGGCCAGGCCGCCCGCGTCGCGATCGCCCGCGCGCTGGTCTTCCGCCCCGAGGTCCTCATTCTCGATGAGCCCACGGCCGCCCTCGACGTCGAAGCCACCACGCAGGTGTCCTCCCTCCTGCGCCAGCGCCTTACCGGCGCGGGAATCACGACCCTGCTCGTCTCTCACGACATCGCCGAGGTCCTGGCCCTCGCCTCCCACATGATCGTCATGGGAGACGGGCGCGTCGTCGAGGAGGGCGAACCCGCCCGCGTCCTCGCCTCGCCTACCTCGGTGTTCGCCGCCCGCCTGGCCGGGCTCAACATCGTGTCCGGGCCCATTGCGATGCGCTCCGGCATGGTCGGAGTGAGCGTCGGCGAGGCAGAGCTGTGGGCGGCCGACCTGTCCGGGTTCGACTCGACTGATGCGGGTCGTGTCGACGTGGCGTCCGGCGATGCGGCCGACGACGTCGCTTCCGGCGGAAGCAACCAGGGTGGCCGCGTCGCTCTCACCTTCCCGCCCGAGGCCGTGGCTCTCTCCCGCGAGGAATCCCACGCCTCGCCGCGGTCCGTCCTGCCCGGTGTCGCCTCGGGCATCGACGTCGACGGCTCCCTCGTCAGCGTGCGCGTCGCGCTCGCGGAGGGCGTGTCAGTGACCTCCCGCGTGACCGCCTCCGCCTGGTCCGACCTCGGCCTCGGCGTCGGTGATCGCCTCTGGGCGAGCGTCAAGGCCACCCAGGTCCGCGCGATCCGTATCGCCACCCGTGAGTGAGTCTCGGTGCGTAGATCTGGTTGCAGCCACCGAGTAGTCGATGGGTGTCAGCTTCGTCAGTTTCCGTTCTGCCTGTCGGCAATATCCCGAGATGAGACGTTGAATGGCGCTCAGTGTTGAATTGACGAGCTGATTGCGTGGTGTTTCGACGTGCAAATCCCCGAAGAACAGTGGACGATGCCGCTCGATTCGCTCACTAAAACGCTTGAGATCGGACATCATGTGGCTGAGAGCTTTGTGTGAATCAGCAAACTCGAGATGGCAGAGAAGGGCAGCGGCGAAATTGTTGACAACGAGGCGGTCCAGTGCCTCGTTAAGAGCCTTTTTCTTGCCAGAATTACGACGTGGACTGACTTCGCACATGCGAAGCGCGGCGAGCGTCACCTCCTTGTCGTATTTCTTCCCCTCAGATTGGCGACGTTGCTCCGAAGGACGCGAGACGTCAGCGAGTAGACAGTTGCCATGAGAAACGGCGTTTCGTAGTTTGCGCAGGATGAGTAGCAGGTGGGCGAACGGAGCGGTCTCTCCCCTGTAATCGAAGTACGACGTGTAGAGGCGGATATGTTCGTTCAAGGGGAGCAACTCCCACAGGTGCCAGATGGAAGGGGCGTCATTGCAAGCCATCCACATATCCTCGGTGTAGGGATTGTAGCGGATGGAGGATGTGTCGCCGTTGAGAATGCGACGTACGAGTACCTCTGACAGGTCCGATTTCGGATCGCTCATGATGAGCTGATTGAGTCGCACTTTGAGGAAATGCTCCGTGCTCAGCGCCAGTGAGAGACAGATACGGCTCAGGGCGAAGTCGAGGTACGAGAGTTCAACGAGGTGGGCGAAGTCGAGTCTCAAGTAAGTGTAGGAGCCTGCAGTGTCAACACGGGTGTAGTTGCGTTCATAGGATTTGATTTTGAAGAAATAGGAGCGTGAGTAAAGGAACTCTCGGGCGTCGCTCTCGGACATAAGCTCGAAGGAGACTCCGTGGCTCTTTAGTAGGGCAATCTGCTCATCGACGGTGATGCACTGCTTCATGCGGACCTCGTTGTGCCAAAAATTATGAGGGGGTCGAATCTGAGATCCGACCCCCCGATACCCTGGAGCAGAACCCCTGGGCATCTGACGTAGTGGTGAACAGTCTAGCGCTAGATGAATCTTTTGGTCAACGACTAATCTGTGACTTCTATTGGAATGATGCTACTCGCCGGTGGGGCGGGAAGTTCCGGTTGGCGGATCTTCAGACGCTGTTTCAATGCGTGATCCGCGGCAGTTGGGCCCCACGGATGGCAGTGTTAACCCCCCAATGCGCATCTGGGACCTACTAGTGGAGTATGGGCACGCCCGCCCACGCTCCACCTCAGGGGTTAACGTGCGCATTGAGGGGTTGAGGGTGCCTCCTGTCGGGTTAACGCTCCACTTAGCGGGTTAACGTGCGGCGTGCGTTGAAAATACGCGGGGCGGGGCGGGCGCGGCAGGCAGGTCGGTGCGGAGCTCTCGCGACGAGGCCGGGACGGGGTTTTTGCCGATGGGTTGAATTTTGTTACGCTTCATATGTTGTAATTCTTTGTTTTGCCGCGAGTGGGCGCGTGCTCAGTGCGGGGGATGCCACCCCCTATTTTGCCGGGTATTCAGCGGTTTTAGTCAGTGCGAGCCCGCTCATAGTGGACGCCTTTGACTCTGTGCTTTGGGTTTCCTAAGTTGTGGTGAGGACTCAGGAGGTACGTCATGACAACACAGGGTCACCACGAGGCCACGCGCCCCTATCAGCTCGGCATCGATGTCGGCTCGACGACGGTCAAGGCCGTCGTTTTGGATGGAAATCGCCGTCTTTTCTCCGACTACCGGCGCCACAACGCCGACGTGCGCGCATCCCTGGGGGCCCTCCTCGCCGACGTCGAGCGTGCCCTGCCCGGCGCGCGCGTCCACGCGGCCATTACCGGCTCCGGCGGCCTGACGACCGCCCGTGCCATGGGCATCCCCTTCGTCCAGGAGGTCATCGCGGGCACCGAGGCCACCCAGCGCCTCCACCCCGAGGTCGACGTCGTCATCGAGCTGGGCGGCGAGGACGCCAAGCTCACCTACCTGCACCCCACCCCCGAGCAGCGCATGAACGGCACGTGCGCGGGCGGCACAGGCGCCTTCATCGACCAGATGGCGACCCTCCTGCACACGGACGCATCCGGCCTCGGCGAGCTGGCGACCCGTCACACCCAGCTCTACCCGATCGCCTCGCGCTGCGGCGTGTTCGCCAAGTCCGACATCCAGCCCCTCATCAACCAGGGTGCCGCCCACGAGGACCTGGCCGCCTCCATCTTCAACGCCGTCGCCACCCAGACCATCGCGGGCCTGGCGTGCGGGCGCCCGATCCGAGGAACCGTCATGTTCCTCGGCGGCCCCCTGCACTTCCTGCCCGCCCTGCGCGAGGCCTACAAGGCCCTCCTGCCCAAGGCCGACGCCTTCGTCACCCCCGACGACGCCCAGCTGTACGTCGCGATCGGCGCCGCCCTCCTCGCGCAGAAGGAAGCCGCCAAGAAAGCGCGCCAGGCCGAGGAAGCGGGCGCGACCTCCGTCGAGACCCGCGGCGAGAAGCTCACCACCCTCATGGAGCGCCTCGCGGCCGCACCCGTGCAGGTCGAATCCCCGCGCATGGACCCGCTCTTCGCCACGCCGGAGGATCGCGAGGAGTTCATCGCCCGCCACAGCCTCGACGTCATCCCCAAGGCCAGCCTCGACGAGGCCGAGGGACGCTGCTGGCTCGGCATCGACGCCGGCTCCACAACCATCAAGGCCGTCGTCATCGATTCCCAGGACCGCATCGTCTTCACCCACTACGCCTCCAACGAGGGCGACCCCGTGGCCGCGGCCGTCGACATCGTGCGTGCCGTGCGAGGCGCGCTGCCCGAAGGCTGCGAGATCGGCCGCTCGTGCGCGACCGGCTACGGCGAGGGCCTGGTCAAGGCCGCCCTCACCATGGACGAGGGCGAGATCGAGACGATGGCGCACTACCGTGCCGCCGAGTTCATCTGCCCCGGCGTCACCTCCGTCATCGACATCGGCGGCCAGGACATGAAGTACCTGCGCATCCGCGACCATGCGGTGGACTCCATCTCCGTCAACGAAGCGTGCTCCTCGGGCTGCGGCTCCTTCCTCCAGACCTTCGCGCAGACGATGGGCACCGACGTGCGTTCCTTCGCCCGGATGGCCATGGAGTCGGAATCTCCCGTGGACCTGGGCACCCGCTGCACGGTGTTCATGAACTCCTCCGTCAAGCAGGCGCAGAAGGAAGGCGCTGACGTGCGCGACATCAGCGCCGGCCTGTCCTACTCCGTCGTGCGCAACGCCCTCTACAAGGTCATCAAGCTCAAGGAGCCCTCGGACCTGGGTGAGCGCGTCGTCGTCCAGGGCGGCACCTTCCTCAACGACTCCGTGCTGCGCGCCTTCGAGCTGCTCACCGGACGCGAGGTCGTGCGCCCCGACATCGCGGGCCTGATGGGCGCGTACGGCGCGGCCCTGACCGCGCGCATGCACGACACGGGGGAGGGAACCTCGTCCCTGGCCACGATTGAGGCCCTGGAAGGCTTCAGCGTGGACACGACCCGCAAGACGTGCCGCCTGTGCCAGAACCACTGCCAGATGACCATCTCGACGTTCTCCAACGGCGAGCGTCACGTGTCGGGCAACCGCTGCGAGCGCGGCGCATCCCTGGAGCGCGTCCCCAAGAAGTCCGACCTGCCCAACCTCTACGACTGGAAGTACAAGCGGATCTTCGGCTACCGCCGCCTCACCGAGAAGAAGGCGTTCCGCGGCGACATCGGCATCCCGCGCGTGCTCGGCATGTACGAGAACTACCCCTTCTGGTTCACGATGCTCACCGCGCTGGGCTTCCGCGTCATGATTTCGGGCCGTTCCAACCACGACCTGTTCGAGACGGGCATGGAGTCCATCCCCTCGGAGAACGTGTGCTACCCGGCCAAGCTCGTCCACGGGCACATCGAGTCCCTGCTGGACAAGGGCATCACGACGATCTTCTACCCCTGCGTCGACTTCGAGCAGAAGCTCACCGAGTCCGAAAACTCCTACAACTGCCCCATCGTGGCGACCTACCCCGAGGTCATCCGCAACAACATGGAGCGCCTGCTCGAACCGGGCACGAAGTTCATCAGCCCCTTCGTGAACTTCGGCAACCGCGAGTACCTGCCCGCCCACCTGTCCAAGACCTTCAAGGAATACGGCTACGACATCCCCGTCGAGGAGATGAAGGCCGCCCTCGACAAGGCGTGGGAGGAAGACGCCGCCGTCAAGGCCGAGATCCGCGCGAAGGGCGTCGAAACCATCGAGTGGATGCGTGAGCACGGCGTGCGTGGCATCGTGCTCGCGGGCCGCCCATACCACCTCGACCCCGAGATCAACCACGGCATCCCCGAGGTCATCGTGGGCCTGGGAATGGCCGTCCTCACCGAGGACTCCATCATCGACGCACGCCTCGAGCGCCCCCTGCGCGTCCTCGACCAGTGGTCCTACCACTCGCGCCTCTACGAGGCCGCCGCCCGCGTCGGCGACGAGCCCGACCTCGAGATGGTCCAGCTCAACTCCTTCGGCTGCGGCGTCGACGCGATCACCGCCGACCAGGTCCAGGAGATCCTCGAGGGCCGCGGCGACGTGCACACCGTCCTCAAGATCGACGAGGTCTCCAACCTGGGTGCCGCGAAGATCCGCCTGCGTTCCCTCGACGCGGCGATCACCGAGCGCGCCACCCTCACCTCCGCGATTAACGAGGCCGGGGCCGGGGACGGCACGGACGGCGCGGAACTGGCTCCCGCCTCGTCCGTGGGACTGGTGTCGGGTTCCGTCGACACCGCCACCCTGCGCGACCCCTCCGGGGACGCCGCCCGCGAGGAGGCGGCCGGGCACATCAAGCCGCGCACAGCCTTCACCGAAGAGATGCGCGAGGCCGGCTACGAGATCCTGGCCCCCCAGATGTCCCCGATCCACTTCCGCTTCCTCACCCCGCTGTTCGCCAGTGCGGGGCTGAAGGTGCGCGTTCTGGAGCACACGAGCCGCACCTCCATGGAAGTCGGCCTGAAGTACGTCAACAACGACTCCTGCTACCCGGCGATCGTCGTCATCGGCCAGCTCCTCGATGAGTTCATCTCCGGGCGCGCCGACCCCGACCGCACGGCCGTCGGCATCACGCAGACGGGCGGCATGTGCCGCGCCAGTAACTACGCGGCCCTGCTGCGTAAGGGCCTGCGCGACGCCGGATACCCGCAGGTGCCCGTCATCGCGCTGTCGGTCCAGGGCATCGAGGACAACCCCGGCTTCCACCTGGGAATTCCCCACATCCACAAGGCCATCCAGGCCTTCGTCATCGGCGACGCCATCCAGTCGATGCTGCTGCGCGTGCGTCCCTACGAGGCCACGCCCGGCTCCGCAATGGAGCTGTACCGCACGTGGGACGCCTACGTCCAGGAGTGGATCACGTCGGGACGCGTGGCGGCCCTCGGCGGGCGCGTCTCCTACGGGAAGATCATCCGCGAGTGCGTGCGCGCCTTCGACGCCCTGCCCCTGCGCGACATCCCGCGCAAGCCGCGCGTCGGCCTCGTCGGCGAGATCCTCGTGAAGTTCCACCCGGACGCCAACAATCACGCCGTCGACGTTATCGAGGCCGAGGGCTGCGAGGCCGAACTGCCCGGCCTCATGCAGTTCTTCCACAACTCCGTCGCGACCGCCGCGTGGGACAAGGAGAACCTGGGTATCGACGGCAAGCAGCGCTACATCATGCCGATCGTGCTCTGGGCGCTCAAGAAGTACGAGAAGCCCGTGCACCGCGCCTTTGCGGCCACGAACGGCAAGTTCGAGGCGCACCGGCCCATCGAAGAGATGATCTCGCGCTCCCAGGACATTGCGCGCCTGGGCAACCAGGCCGGCGAAGGCTGGTACCTGACCGCCGAAATGGTCGACATGATCGAACACGGCTGCCCGAACATCATCTGCGCCCAGCCGTTCGCGTGCCTGCCGAACCACGTCGTCGGCAAGGGCATGTTCCGCGCGCTGCGCACCCGCTACCCCGAGGCCAACATCGTGGCCGTCGACTACGACCCGGGTGCCTCCGAAGTCAACCAGCTCAACCGCATCAAGCTCATGCTGGCGACTGCCCTGCAGGACCCGGAGGCGCGCGACGGCGACGTTCTGCAGCTGGTCGACGTCGAAGAGCCGACGTCGTGCGGCGGATCCGGCTCCGTCATGCTCGGCATGCCGACCATCCCGACGAGGCGCGCCGCCTTCCGCTGAGCGTTTCGCCTCGCCGTGCACGAGGCCTGGGCTGGGTTCCCGGGCCTCGTCGCGCTATCCGGGGCACCGTGCGCGCTGCGGGCGCTGCGGGCTGTGCGAGCCGTGCGTGCCCCGGTCGTCGCGGCGCATTGCGAGGCCGGCGGCCTACACCGCCAGGCTTCCGTGCGCGATCTCAAAGCCCGCTGACGCCCAGCCCGTGCTGTACGACAGACGCACCGAGACCTCGCGCACGCCCGAGGACGGCCAGGGCACCTCAAGGAAGCCCGTCTCACCCGGCGCGACATCCAGGGACGCCGAATACTCCCACGTTTCGTGGCCCTCCTCGACCACGCGGCACAGGAACTCCAAGTCCGACGTGGACGTGAACGTCATGTGGTTGCGTACCGTCACCCCCGAATAGGAAGGAGCCACGGTCACCGGCGCGTAGTGCAACTCCTCGCCTCGCACCTTGCGCAGGTTCGGGAAACGCGCCTGGGAGTACTCCGGGCGCGTCGGGTCGAGAGCGTGGGCTGCGCGGAGCTCGTCTTCCTCGTCCCCGATCGCCCAGGCGATGACGCTCGGGTGCGCGCGATCGCGGCGGAGCGCGGCCTCGATGGCCTCGTCGCGTGCCACCCCCGGGCCGTACAGGTTTGACGCGCAGTCGATGACGTACAGGCCGTACTCGTCGGCCAGATCCAGGAAACGGGCGTGCCCGGGCGCGTCGGCGATCACGACCGTGTTGACGCCGTGGCGCTTGCACCACACGATGTCGTCGAGCATGTCCGGGATGTTGACGGCCATGCCCGTGCGCCCGTCGCACTCGTTGCGGGTCACTCCCCGCAGGGCCAGCGCCTTGCCCGCCAGGCTCACCCCCTGGGAGGTCGCCTCAACGTCGCGGAAGCCGAGGTCAAGGGAGACCGTGTCCTTGACCCCCTCCTCGTCGCGCAGCGTCACGATCAGCCGGTACAGCGCCGGTTCCTCCGCGCTCCACGGGATCACGTCCAAACCCCGCACGTCGAAAACTTCATCCGGAGAAGCGACCGCAGACCACAGCCTCTCCTGATCGGTCTCGTTCACGAGCGCGGCGTGAACCTCGACACCGCCCGTCGTTTCAACCCGCAGCGTCAGCGCGCCCGCACGACCATCGTGGGACGCCACCGGCACCACGTCCACGATGTGCGCCGGAGGCCTGGCCTCCAACGACACCTCGCGGAACAAACCGTGGCAGCACACCGGCGAATCCATCAGCAACACGACGAGCGTATGCGAGTGAATGGGCCGCAACGCGCCGGTCACGTCGAAGGCCGCAGGAATGAAACCGTCCGCACAGAAACCAACGAACGTTCCATCAACCCACGCGTAGAGGGGGCCGGAGAACCCGCCGAAAGTCAGCGTCATCATCCAGCCGCGATCAACCGCCTCCTTCAATGGGGCGTCGAAGATGAACTCGCGGCGCAGAATCGAGGCGCGCGCCAGGTCGGAGGGCTCGTCGTCGCCGACACGGGAGGCGTCCTCCTCGTGGGCCTGACCCTCACCGCGCATCCACGAGCCGTCCAGCTCGAGGATGCCGGGCACAGACGTCGCGCCGAAATTCTGATGAGAGGGAGCACGATGAATCAGCTCCGAAGCGGTGCCAGTGGCACCGGTAACCTGCCAGGTGCTCGACAGCATTTGAAGCGGCCTGCGCGACCTCCACGTCGAGTGCACCGTCAGGCGGTTCACCGACGCCCCCGGGTCCCGCAGCCACGTGACGTCTGGTTCCGGGATGTGCTTCATGTAATAAAAGTACCATTTAATTTTTAGTCATGAAACGGCAATTTTTCTGAAATGCAGGTAAATGTGCCTTGACATGCGCAATAAGTGTGGGTGGCAAACGGGACGTGGACCACATTGTGGGATTTTTGTTCCAGCGCGTGGGCAAAAAGCGCCGTGCCGTGGGGGTGGTGTGCGGATGGGAACCCCGACCTCGTGCCGTCGGCGTGCGCATAAGGAACCCCGGCCTCGTCCCTGAGAGAAGGAACGAGGCCAGGGCTGATGCGCGGCGCGAGGCCGTGCCCCGCTGACGACGCGCTTACTTCGAGGCCGACTCGCGATCGGCGTCGCGCGTGATCTTACGGGCGAAGCCGTAGAGCAGCCACGTCGCACCCGCGAAGAACACGATGCCGAGCACGTTCGCGACCGGGGTGAAGCCGTCGCCGATGAACGGCAACGCCAGCGGGGATTCCGACCCCGTCGCGCCCGCGATGCCCGCGTAGACGACGCCGAACAGGGACTCGCCCACGATCAGGCCCGTCGCAGCCAGCGTGCCGAAACGCTTCGCGCGCTCCGCGTCCGCCTGCTTGGAAGCCCACCTGTTGTACAGGAAGCCAATCAAGCCGCCAAGCGGGATCAGGATCGTGAGGGAAACAGGCAGGTAAATACCCATGCCAACCGCCAGCGGAGGCAGGGCCAGCTTGCCCTTCGAGGCGGGACGCAGAACCTCGTCAATGATGATGACGACAACGCCGATCGCCGCGCCAATACCCAGGAGCTTCCAGTCGATGCCGCCGCCGAGCACGCCCTTCGCGAGCGAGGAAATCAGCGAGGCCTGCGGAGCCGCCAGCGCATCCGGGCCGGCGCCCGGCGCACCCTGGAAACCGAAGGAGTTCTGCATGAGCTCCAGGACCGGAGGAATGATCAGCGAACCGAAGACAACGCCGATAACCAGGGCAACCTGCTGCTTCCACGGGGTCGCGCCCACCAGCTGGCCGGTCTTGAGGTCCTGCAGGTTATCGTTCGCGATCGTCGCAATGCAGAACACGATCGCGGACGTGAACAGCGTGTAGGCGATGAGCGCCGTGTTCTCCTCCGTCGTCGAACCGCGGCCGTGCACCGCCAGGATGACGACCGCCGTGATGACGACGACCAGCAGGCCCACGCCCGACACGGGCGAGTTCGACGAGCCGATGAGGCCCGCCATGTAACCGCACACCGCCGCGACCAGCAGGCCGGCGAGCAGGATGAAGAGAACCGACACGGCAATCAGAACCGCCGTGTTGTGCTCGATCTGCGTGCCGCGCATGAACCACCACAGCAGGCCCGCGATCGGAACCATTGCCACGAAAATGGAGACGATAACCCACTTGCCGGGGATGTCCTGCTCGGTGCGGTCGATCTGCACGCCGTTCTCCTTGGTGCTGCGAGAGGCGCGCAGCGACTCCGACATGCCGCGGACAATCGGGCCCATGATCTTGATGAGCGTCCAGATGGCGGCGACCGCCATGACGCCCGCGCCGATGAAGCGCACGTCCGTCTTGAAGACCGTCGACAGGGCCTCAGTCAGGTCCTTCGCGCCGTCCAGCTGGCCGTTCGCGTACAGGGGCAGCAGGACGCCGTAGGAAATCACCATGCCGATGAGCATCGCGACGCCCACCGTCATGCCGACCAGGTGGCCCACGCCGATCAGGGCGAGGGACAGGGAGGTCGAGAGCATCGTGCCCGTCGAACCGATCTTGAAGGCGGTGCCGACCTCGGAGGCCGTCACCTTCAGGTAGCCGAACAGGGCCATCGCCGCCGAGGCCAGAGCGCCCCAGGTGATCGCGAGCAGGCCGCGCTTGTTGTCCTCGCCGGAATCCGTCGAATCGCCGACCTTGAGGATCTCCGCGCCCGCCACGCCCTCGGGGTACGGCAGGTCCGAACCCGTCACGAGCGCGCGACGCAGAGGAATCGAGTACATGACGCCCAGCGAACCGCCGACCGCGCACACGAACATGGTCTCCCAGTACGGGAAACCGCTCCACCAGCCGACGATCACGAGGCCGGGGAGGACGAAGATGACCGCCGACAGCGTGCCCGCCGCCGACGCGATCGTCTGGACGATGTTGTTCTCCTGGACGGTGTGATCGCCCCAGAAGCGCAGAACCGCCATCGAAATGACGGCCGCCGGAATCGACGTTGCGAACGTCAAGCCGACCTTCAGACCCAGATACACGTTCGCGGCCGTGAACAGCAGTGTAATAATGCCGCCGATGATGATGCCGCGCAGGGTCAGTTCTTTGAGCGACGTTTGCTTCGTCGCAGTTGGCGCAGACACGAAAAATCCTTTCGCTGCGTTGAGTAGATACCCTGCAAGAGTAGAGCATGTATGCGCTGCCGTGAATGGTATGCGGTCGCTTAATCTCGTTTTCAACTGTTCTAAATGGGGAGGTGGTGGTTGCTTTGTGTGTTGTCGTGTGATCTTGCGGGGTTGTGTGGCCCTGCTCCCAGCCTGCCCGGTCGATTTGCGTTGCCCGGGGTGTTCTGTAGTAGAGTATCCGGGTAAGGTAGCGTGTCCGAGCGGCCGAAGGTGCAGCACTCGAAATGCTGTGTGGTGTCACAGCCACCCTGGGTTCAAATCCCAGCGCTACCGCCACTGCCGCCCGGCCCCATTGGGGCCGGGCGGTTTTGTTATACCTGGATGGTGTGGGCGCGTGCGCGTGTGTGCTTGTGGTCCCTCGGGTGTTTCTGACGCTGCTTGTGTGTTCGGGCCGGGCTGCTTGATGCGCCCGTGGGCGGCGGCCCGCCCGCCGTCCGCGCCGCGAGCTTCGCTGGGCGCGTCGTCTCGAAGCCGGCCAGGCCCGGCCGCCGCCCACGGACACCGCAGCCTGGCCCTGTGGTGTCCTCCGGTGCCCTCCACACCGGCGGCACCTGGTCGCTGATGCGGGGTTCGGCGCGTCGGCACGTTGTTTGGTCATGCTTTGGGTTGCTGTCTGTTGCCCAGTCCTGGCTGTCAATCATTAATTTCGCATGCAATTCCCCTGAGAGTATTTCAGGTATTGAAATCTAATCGTTGATATTCTGCGGTTTTTGAGCTTGCGTTGGATCGTGCCGTGGGGGAATTGCATGCGAAATTTGTCTGGCGGTGGTCTTGACGCAGCCCGCCGGTCATGCGGCGGGTTCCTGTGGTTCCCCCGGTGCCTTCCGCACTTGTGGTGCCTGTTGTGGTGTCGTGGCTAGCCCCAACTCTGCCTTGTGTTCGGTACAAAATTCTCCCTGCTC
>NZ_JAPWAH010000015.1:0-46216 GCF_041432835.1 Pauljensenia sp. 20925_1_27 | reverse complement strand
CCGTAGGGGGATTGAGAGCCATACGCCTGGCCGCCCGCTGCCCCTGGCTGTGCACCGGTGGGCTGATACGAGTTCGACGAATCGGGAGCGGTCCACGGGGTGCTCATTCGTGCCTCCATGTTGATGGTGTCGGTCTGTGACCAATCCTGCCATACGTGGCCGTCGCGTGAAACCTTGTCCAGGACAGAAATTGGGTCGTTGATGCGCGAGTCTTCTGCGTTCGTGACGATTTCGTGACACTATCGTGACATGAGTTCGCGCATCCTCGTCGTCGACGACGACGTCGCCCTGGCCGAGATGATCGGGATTGTCCTGCAGAATGAGGGCTTCGACGTCGTCTTTTGTGCCGATGGATCCCAGGCGCTGGCTCAATTCCAAGAGAGCCACCCCGACCTCGTCCTGCTGGACGTGATGCTGCCGGGCATGGACGGCTTTGACGTGTGCCGTGCGATTCGACGTATCTCGGATGCGCCGATCGTTATGTTGACCGCTCGTTCCGACACGTCTGACGTCGTCACGGGACTGGAGGCCGGAGCCGACGACTACGTGCCCAAGCCCTTCAAACCCAAGGAGCTCGTGGCCCGCGTGCGCGCACGTTTGCGCGGACGCGAGGACGCCCAGGTGGACGAGGGGCTCACGTTGCAGGACCTGTCCATCGACGTGGCCGGTCACGTCGTGAAGCGAGGGGGGCATGTCATCGCTCTGACGCCCCTCGAATTCGACCTCCTGGTGACGCTGGCTCGAGCGCCCTGGAAGGTCTTTTCGCGTGAAGAGCTCCTCGAACAGGTGTGGGGCTACCGTCACGCGGCCGACACCCGGCTCGTGAACGTTCACGTGCAGCGTCTGCGCTCGAAGATCGAGCGTGACCCGGAGCGCCCCGAGCTCGTTGTGACTGTCCGCGGGGTGGGATACCGTGCAGGCGCGGGAGCGTAGGGACGCGCTCAAGCGCCTCGTGGGCGTCATTACGTCGTCGAGGCCGTGGGGCTTTCTCGCGTCCTCGCATATCGCCCGCCGCATCCGTCACTCCCTGTCGGCTCGGCTCGCGGTCGCGATTACGCTCGCGGTCCTCGTGATCGTCCTCGTCTCGGGCGTCATCATCGCCTCCCAACTGCGCACGTCCATGTTCGAGACGCGCAGGGATGCGATCTTGGCCGACGCGTCCCTGCGGTTCTCCTCGGCTCAGTCCGTTTTTTCGTCGTCGACGGCTTCGTCTCCCGCTCAGGTGCAGGAATCCGCGCGCGGGGCGCTGGCCTCGCTCAAGGCCTCGGCGGCGGGCGCGGGTGCGACCAATGTGGCGCTGCTGCGCTCCGAGGGCACCGCGGCCTCGCTGCGCATCAACCAGATTGAGGATGAGCAGATGCGCGGCCTCGTGACGGCGCAGATGCGCGCGGCGGTTGCTGGGGGAGGGGCGCAGTGGCAGTCGGTGGCCATCCGGTCGAGCGACGGCAAGAAGGAAGAGCCGGGGATCCTCGTCGGCACCCAGGTTCAGCTGCCCCGAGCGGGCACGCACGAGCTCTACATTCTGTATTCGCTGTCCGCTGACCAAGCCCAGGTCGATGTCGTTCTGCGGGTTCTGCTCCTGTCCTCCCTGCCGGTCATCGTCGCCCTGCCGATCGGCGTGTTTGCGCTCCTCCATCGCCTGCTCCTGCCGGTTCGCGTGACCGCCCAGGCGGCGACGAAGGCCTCCGAGGGCGACCTGGATGTGCGCGTTGACGTGCGCGGCGATGACGAGATGGCGGACTTGGGGCGAGCATTCAACGCGATGACGTCCTCGCTGCAGGACACCATCTCGCGCTACGACGAGCTCGCCAAGCTGCAGCAGCGCTTCGTCTCCGACGTGTCCCACGAGCTGCGCACGCCGCTGACGACGATCCGCATGGCCGAGGACGTCGTGTGGGATAACCGCGACGAGCTGCCCACACACGCACGCCGCTCCGCGGAGCTCCTGCATGACCAGACCGAACGCATGGAGCAGATGCTCGCCGACCTGTTGGAAATCTCGCGATACGACGCCGCGAGCGCGCTGCTCGATGCCGAGGAGCGGGATCTGCGCCCCATCGTGACCAGCGTCGTTGAGGGGTGCGCCGATCTCGCGCAGCGTCAGGGCGTGACGGTTGAGATCGTGGCACCGGTGCGAGCTGCCGCAGAGATCGATGAGCGCCGCATTGAACGCGTGATCCGCAACCTCGTTGTCAACGCGATCGAGCACGCGGACGGTACGACGGTGACGATCACCGTGGCGGCCACCGAGACGGACGTGGCCTGCCGCGTGCGCGACCGCGGCGTGGGAATGACCCAGGAGGTCGCTGACCATGTCTTCGATCGCTTCTACCGTGCGGACACCGCGCGGGCGCGCACGACTGGAGGCACCGGCCTCGGCCTCGCGATCGCGACGGAAGACGTCGCCATCCACGGCGGGCGCCTGCAGGCGTACGGCGAGCCGGGAAAGGGGGCATCCTTCCTGATGACACTGCCCAAGCGAGCCGGCGAGGAGATCGCCAGCCGCCCCCTCGTCCTGTGGGAGGCCGAATGAAACGCTCCCTCGTCCTCGTTGCTCTCGCGTGCTTGATTCTCGCGGGCTGCACGTCCCTGCCCCGGTCGTCGGCTCCGGCTCCCTTCGACGTGTCCTCCCGCGACGGCAGTGGCGTCCAGTTTTCGGCGGAGGGGCCCGCTGACGGCTCCGATGCGGCGACCCTCGTCAATGATTTCCTCCTGGCGTGCGCGGCCGGGCCGCAGGACGACTTTGCGACCGCCCGCCTCTTCCTGAGTGCTTCCTCCGCTCGCACCTGGCAGCCGGACACGGAGATCCTCCTGTACGACACCGACACGACGCCCGCCATCACCGCCGGCTCCGAGACGGCCTCGCAGGTCGATGTGACGGTCTCGGTGC
Organism: Pauljensenia sp. 20925_1_27; assembly: GCF_041432835.1. Classification (NCBI taxonomy): domain Bacteria; kingdom Bacillati; phylum Actinomycetota; class Actinomycetes; order Actinomycetales; family Actinomycetaceae; genus Pauljensenia; species Pauljensenia sp. 20925_1_27. The sequence continues at coordinate 43,326 of NZ_JAPWAH010000015.1, read as the reverse complement.
TCGGCGTGGCCAGCGTCGATTCCTCGGGTGTGCTCACGCGCGTCGATGCATCCACGGCCTCGCACACGTTCACGCTGGTGCGTGAAGATGGACAGTGGCGCATCAACGCGCCCGACAACATGGTCCTCATGAGCCGGGCGGCCTTTTCGGCCTCGTACTCGCTCGTCAACCTCTACTTCCCGACTGTGGAAGGCTCCGACCTGGTCGCGGATCCTCGGTGGTATCCCTCGCGTCGCCTCGCCTCGTATCTGCTGGCCGGCCTCGTCGCCGGGCCCAGCCAGGCCCTCGCTCCCGTCACCGCGAACGCGATCCCCGCGGGCACGACGATCCCCTCTCACGGCGTCGACGTCAGTGATGGAGTCGCGCACGTCGAACTCAACGCCGTCATGCCCGCGAGCGAGGGCGGCCGCGAGAGCCTGGCATGGGAGTTGACGCGCACGCTCACACAGGCAACAGACGTGTCCCAGGTGAGCGTGTCGCTGTCCGGCGAGACCTTGGACGCGTCCGCCCCTCCTGCTGAGCCCACGTATTCCCTCGACACTCTCGTCGGTGCCGGGCCGGACGGGGTGGGAATCGTCTCGGGTACGACGATGACGATGCTCGCCTCGGTGTCGGGGGCTTCCTCTCCGACGGCGTCGCCGGTGGATCCGTCGCTCATCGCGTGGAGTAGCACCGACGGGGTGTACGCGCAGCGAGCGGGTACATCCGTGGCGTTTATTCCCGGCACCGCGCCTGCGGGCCCCTCCATTGATCGTTTCGGCTGGGTGTGGGGCGCCTCGACGTCGGCGGCCTCTGTCTCGGTCGCGGGTGGGGCGGATGGCGTCTTCCCCGTGAGCGTCGAGTCTGAGGGCGCGGGCGATATTCGCGCCGTGCGTATCTCGCCGGATGGGGTGCGCGCGCTCGTGATTCGCGGAGCCGATTCCAGCGCATGGGTGGGCGTCGTCGAACGCGGCCCCGCGGGACGCCCGCAGGCGGTGCGATCCCTGACCCAGGTGAGTCTCGAACGCGGAACTGTCATCGATGGCTCGTGGACGACCTCAACGGGCCTGGCCCTCGTCGTGCGCGAAGCAGGAAGCTCCGACGACCAGCTCGTCACCCTTCCCCTGGGTGGTTTGCCGTCGAACGTGTCGCTGCCCATCCGCGTGAGAACGATGAGCGCCGGCGCGTCCTCCTCGTCAATCGTCATTACGGGCACCGATGACGCGGGCAAACCCCAGGTCCTGATCCGCTCGGGCGCGCTGTGGCAAAACGCCCCCGATCCGCTGACGTCTGCGCGCTACGCGGGGTAGGTGTCGTGGTGGGTGCGCGCGGTCATCGCACTCTTGCGCGGGGATTGATCGGGGCGATCCTTCCCGTGCAATGCGCGGGATGTCGCGCCTGGGACGAGGTCCTGTGCCCCTCATGTCGGCGTCTCGCCCAGGTCGAGCCGACCCCGACGCTCATTGAGGGCGCGCGCGGCGACATACCCGCTCTGGCCATGGGGGATTACGCGGGTCCCCTGCGGCGCATCGTGCTCACCGCCAAGCATTCCGCGCGCACGGACGTCACCGATTTTCTCGCCGAGGCCGGGGCTCGCCTCGGCACCGCCTTGGCCCGGGTGCTGGGCGTGGCTGGGTCGCCCGCTGGCGCTGGGGGTTCCCGTCAGGGGAGGGCAACGCCGACCGGGGGAGCGGTGGACGTGTGGGTGGTGCCCGCGCCCTCCTCGTGGAAGAGGCGCCCGCGGGGCAGGCAGGTGGCGATGCCGCTGGCGTGCGCGGTTGCGCGGGCTCTGGCGGCGAGCGCGCAGCCAGGAGTGCGCGTGCGGGTGGTAGATGCGGTGCGACTGCGCGTGGGTGCCTCGTCCCAGTCGGGCAAGGCGGGGGCGCAGCGCACGGTGGGGCGCATGGGGGCGATGCGGGCGCTCGCGGTGCCTCCTCGCGGAGTTCTTGTTGTGGCGGTGGATGACGTGGTGACGACGGGGGCGACGATCCGGGAAATGGAGCGTGTTGTGGGAGGGCTTGACGCGGTTGTGACGCTGTGCCGACCCGGGCTTATCTCATGACGTGCGTCACCGGCTGGGGTATGATGTGACTACAGACTTTCGATAGCGTGAGCAGCAGGGACGCTCCTCACGTCAATGCGGGAGGTGATAGCTCAGACCACGGTTCGGGCAGTGAGCACCGAACAATCCCCACCCGCGGGCAACGATGCCCGCCGCACACCATGGAGGAAACACATGGACATCACCGTCGTCGCACGTAATGCCGAGATTCACCCGAATTTCCGGGCTTACGTGGAGGAGAAGGTTTCGAAGATCACTCAGTTCTACCCCCGCGCTCAGCGCGTCGACGTGGAGCTGACTCACGAACGTAACCCCCGCCAGGCCGACACTGCCGAGCGCATCGAGCTGACCGTTTACGGTAAGGGCCCGATCATCCGCGCTGAGGCTCAGTCCGCCGATCGCTACGCGGCCGTCGACATCGCCGCCGGCAAGCTCTACGAGCGCCTGCGCCGCCTGCGTGATCGCGTGAAGGACCACCGCCGCAGGTACCCGCGTGACCTGGTCGAAGCCGAAATCCTCGAAGCTCCCGTCGTCGAAGAGGTTGCCGTCGTCGAACCCGAGGCTCCCAAGCCGCTGCGCAGCGCTGAGGATCTGAAGGTTGGAGAGGCCCGCGAAGAGCAGTGGGGTGACACCCCGATCATTGTCCGTCAGAAGGTGCATGAGGCCCCGCCGATGAGCGTGGATGAGGCCTTGGACCAGATGATGATGGTCGGTCACCCATTCTTCCTCTTCGTCGATAAGGAGACGAACCAGCCGTGCGTCGTCTACCATCGTCACGGGTGGACGTACGGTGTGCTTCGCTTGAACACGACAGTCTGACGGTTGAAGGACCGTGGGGCGCCCCGGGCACGAGGCCCGGGGCGCCCCTGTGTGCGCTGTCAGCGTTAAATGCGTCCATGTTCGCGCGGGCGTTTCCACTTTGGGCGGTTAGTTCGTAAACTAATGGGTGGATTTGACTGTCCGCTCTACAAGGGGGCGGGCGAGGAACGTCAGGAGCTATTCGTGTCGATTATTGACAAGATCCTTCGCGCTGGCGAAGGGCGTATGCTGCGTAAGCTGGATCGGCTTGCGTCGCAGGTTGATGCCTTGCAGGAGGATTTTGAGGCTCTGACCGACGAGGAGCTGCAGGCCAAGACCCAGGAGTTCAAGGATCGCCTCGAAGAGGGCGAGACCCTGGACGACATCCTGGTCGAGGCGTTCGCGACGGTGCGTGAGGCCTCGTGGCGAATCCTGCGCATGCGTCCCTTCCACGTGCAGGTCATGGGCGGTATCGCCCTGCACCAGGGAAAGATCGCGGAAATGAAGACCGGTGAAGGTAAGACCCTGGTCGCCACGATGCCCTCCTACCTGCGCGCGCTGACCGGCAAGGGCGTGCACGTCGTGACGGTCAACGACTACCTGGCGAAGTACCAGTCGGACCTGATGAGCCGCGTGTACAACTTCCTGGGCATGACGTGCGGTTGTATCCTCGTGGGCCAGACGCCGGCGCAGCGTCGCGAGATGTACGCCTGCGACATCACCTACGGCACGAACAACGAGTTCGGCTTCGACTACCTGCGCGACAACATGGCGCAGGTGCCCGAGGATATGGTTCAGCGCGGCCACGCCTTCGTCATCGTCGACGAGGTTGACTCCATTCTCATCGACGAGGCCCGTACCCCCCTGATCATTTCGGGCCCCGCGGACGGCGATCTGAACCGCTGGTACGTGGAGTTCGCCCGCATCGCGCGCCTGCTCAGGCGCGACGAGGACTACGAGGTCGACGAGAAGAAGAAGACCGTCGGCATCCTGGAGCCGGGCATTGACAAGGTCGAGGATCAGCTGGGCGTGGAGAACCTCTACGAGGCCGCGAACACTCCGCTGATCGGCTTCCTCAACAACGCGATCCGCGCCAAGGAGCTGTTCTTCAAGGACCGTGACTACATCGTGGATGGCGGCGAGGTCCTCATCGTCGACGAGCACACGGGCCGCGTCCTGCCGGGGCGCCGCTACAACGACGGCATGCACCAGGCGATCGAAGCCAAAGAAGGCGTGGAAATCAAGGCCGAGAACCAGACGCTGGCCACGATCACGCTGCAGAACTACTTCCGCCTCTACCCCGAGGGTTCACGTTCGGGCATGACCGGTACGGCCGAGACCGAGGCCGCCGAGTTCGCGTCGACCTACAAGATCGACGTCATCCCGATCCCCACGAACAAGCCGATGATCCGCAAGGACCAGCCCGACCTCGTCTACCCGACGGAGAATGGCAAGCTGAACGCGATTATCGAGGACGTCGTCGAGCGTCACGAGGCCGGCCAGCCCGTCCTCATCGGTACCGCCTCGGTCGAAAAGTCCGAGCTGCTGTCCCAGATGCTCAAGAAGAAGCGCATTCCGCACCAGGTGCTCAACGCCAAGCAGCACGCGCGCGAAGCCGCCATCGTCGCGATGGCCGGTCGCAAGGGCGCGGTCACGGTCGCCACGAACATGGCCGGCCGTGGTACCGACATCATGCTGGGCGGCAACTCGGAGTTCCTCGCGCAGGCGAACCTGGCCGCCGAGGGCCTCGACCCGAAGGAGAACCCGGAGGAGTATCGCGAGGCGTGGCCCAAGGCCCTCGAGGCCGCGGAAGAGGCCGTCGAGGCTGAGCGCGAGGAGGTGCGCGAGCTGGGCGGGCTGTACGTGCTCGGTTCGGAGCGTCACGAGTCACGTCGTATCGACAACCAGCTGCGTGGCCGAAGCGGCCGTCAGGGTGACCCGGGCGAGTCCCGCTTCTATCTGTCGATGGAAGACGACCTGATGCGCCTGTTCAACTCGGGCATGGCCCAGCGCATCATGGCCTCGGGTGCCTACCCGGAGGATATGCCGCTGGAAAACCGCATGGTGTCGCGCTCGATCGCATCGGCCCAGCATCAGGTGGAGGCCCGCAACTTCGAGATCCGTAAGAACGTCCTGAAGTACGACGACGTCATGACGGGTCAGCGCGAGACCATCTATGGTGAGCGCCGCAAGGTGCTCGAGGGCGAGGACATGGGCCCGCAGATGCGCGCCTTCATGGAGTCCCTCGTGACTGGCCTGGTTGATGAGGCAATCGCCGACAAGGCCGTGGATGAGTGGGATCTGCCCTCCCTGTGGGAGAACCTGCGCGGCTACTACCCGCCGTCGGTCACGATCGACGAGGTCGAAGAGGAGCACGGCGGCGCCGCGTCCCTCATTCGCGATGACCTGGTGACCGAGCTGGTCGGCGACATCCACGCCGTCTACGCAGACACCGAGGATCGCTTGAACGCGAACCCGCTGGCGCAGGCGCAGCTGGGCGAGGAGCCCATGCGCACCCTCGAGCGCCGCGTCGTCATCTCCGTGGTGGACCGCCTGTGGCGCGAGCACCTCTACGAGATGGATTACCTGAAGGAAGGCATTGGCCTGCGCGCCATGGGTCAGCGTGACCCGCTCGTCGAGTACAAGGACGAGGGCGCTCAGATGTTCCAGGCGATGGTCGAGCGCATCCGCGAGGAGTCCGTCCAGCAGGTATTCTCCTACGCCAAGCAGTTCGAGCGTGCCCTGGCCTCCGCCGAGGAACAGGCCGGCGGCTCGATCGCTTCCGCGTCCGTCGCGTCCGTCGCGTCCGAGTCTGCCCCCGCCTCGCCTGCGCCGTCCGAGCCGAGCATCGAAGATGTGGCGGCCGCCGAATCCGCGTCCTCCGAGGCCGCGCGCGAGGCCGTGGCCCAAGCCCGCTCGGTGATGGGCAACGTGGGCCGGCGCAAGGCTCCGTCGCGCGTGAACTACAGCTCCGCCGAAGGCATCGAGTCGGGTGCGTCGTCGTCCGGCGGTAACCGCGCCGAGCGTCGCGCGGCCGCTAAGAAGCGTCGCCGCCGCTGATTGCTAGCTGATACGGGTGAGGGGTTCTTTCGGGAGCCTCTCACCCGTTTGCGCTACCCGCGGGCGGGCCTCGTTGGTGGGTTAGGCGAGCTCCAGCGCCGTCATCATCCAGCGTCCGTGGTACTCCTCCAGGCGCAGGGCGAGAGCGTACGTGCGGGCGGCGGTAGCAATAATGACGGCCGCCTCGGTGGTGACCGCGTCGATCGGACAGGTGCGCACGTGGACGGGACGTGTGCCGCGTGCGCAGGGGGACAGGTGCACGGATGCCAGCGCCCCATAGAGCTCGGGCAGGAGCCATCGTCGCAGCTGCGGTGCCTGGCGCGCTCCCGTGACGACTTCGATGACGGCGCGCGCGAGCGTTGCAGCCCACTGGTCGGGATCGGGAAGGGCGTGCGGTCCTGGCTCAAGGGTGTTCGCGGATGCGCCGGAGGGGGAAGTGCCGTGGGGGAGTGCCTCGTCCCGACTCCAGCGGAAGGGGGCTGGCTGGAGCGGGCGGGAGGGCGTCGGCCTCGTGCTCACGCGACGCCGGGGTGTTTCGGCCGTAGGAGGCCGTGGTGCGATTTGCGTGCTCATGGTAGGTCCTGGGGAAGGGTGAGTTTCTGTCCGGGGTGAATGAGGTTTGGATCCGGGAGAGTGTCCGCGTTCGCCTCGTAGATCGCGCGCCACGCCGCGTCGATGGATGCGTCGTTAGCGCCGGGGCGCAGGGATACGGCAATCGACCAGAGGGAATCGCCGGGGGCGACCGTGAACGATTCGGGCGCGGCGGACGTGGGCGCGGAAGGAGCGTTCGGCGTGGGTTCGGGAGTGGGCAAGCTGGCTGGGTCTGTCTGCGTCGGTTCCTGCGTGGCGCGTGGGCTATCCGCCCAGGTGAGCGAGACCCCTGGGACGGTAAGGTCCTGCGGCGTCGCATGCGTCGGCGCTACCGGAGCGCCAGTCACCAGCGCAGAGCCAATGAGTGCCCCGGCACCGGCGCGGGCGAGCAGCGTTCGCGAGAGTTTGGTGCCGTAGCGCGAGACGAGTGTGCGTGCGATGCGGCGCACAATGGGAGGGGTGGCGCGCAGGAGGACAAGGTGGGCGCATGCGGAGCTGAGAAGGCTCCACGACAGCAGGAGGAGTGCGGCCACCCCCAGCGCCCACACGATGAGCGTTTCGGGGTGCTCCGCGTCAATGGGCGGTGCGAGCCTGGTCAGGTACAGGGTGTCGAGGACGGTGAGTGGAGCGCCGACTAACCAGAGACAAGCGTCAGACAGGTGTTCCTGCCTGTGAGGGGTAGGTGAATCATCAATCATGGTGGACTCTTCATCGAGTGAGATGGATTCGATGCGAATAACTATCCGCTTCTTGTCAGTTGATGTCAATACGTTTATTAAAATGAGACAAAAGTGTGATGCACAGCGCTTTCTTTGTGGGTGTGGCATCGTTGGGGCATGGATATGTCAGCATTCATGGCCGAGCTGGAGGCGCGCTTCGACGAGGAACGCGAGCGTGATCTGGAAGAGCTTATCGATGAGCTGACGGACGCGGAGCGCGCGTCCGTCACCCTCTCGGCTCGACTCGCTGGCGCGGTGGGCATCGTTACCCTCGCGCTGCGTGGCGGGCATGTGGTGTCGGGACAGGTTCTTGACTCGACTCGCACGTGGGTGCTCCTGCGTGGCGAAGGTGGCGATAGCCTCGTCATGCTGTCCGCCGTCGTCGGCGCCTGGCCGCTCGGACGAAGCGTCGCGCGCGAGTCGTCGATCAGGGGTGGGGTCGGCGTGGGACACGTTTTGCGCGAGCTGAGTGCGCGGGGCGTCGGCGTTGCCATCGAATCCGATGGAGGAGACCACAGGGGAGTCATCGACGCGGTCTATGCGGACCACGTCGATGTCGCCCTCAGTGGAACGGCCATCAGCTATGACGGCCGCGATGAGCAGGAAGAAATGGTCGTCTCGCTAGCGCTTGCGGGGCTTCGTCGACTCCGCGTGCTCGGCCAGCGATGGTCGACCGATTACTGAGCGTTTTCCGCCTTTTGACGCTCGCGCGTCGCGGCGTATTGGTCCTGGATGAACTGCTCCAGGACCGATTCTTCGATCCTCCACACGTGCTTACCGCCGACCTGGATGGCCGGGAGTTCGCCGGAGGAAACGAGGGCGCGGGTAGCTGACATCGTGAGATTCAGGGTCTCGGCGACATCAGCGAGAGTGAGGAATCGTGTTGCCATGGCAACATGTTATCAGTTGAGATTGCTTCGTTTGATTGGTTTGAGTCGGCAATTTTTTGTCCGACATATGACCGATGAGATCGGTTGATTCTGATGAATAGTCGGCAACCTACCGCTTTTCCGGTTGAACGTGCATCATAGAAGAGTGAAACGCGTCTCAGCTTCAGTGTCGATTCCGGCGCGCGCCCCCGGCAAGATAGACCGCCGATTCATCATCGGAGTGGTCCTCGTCATCGCGTCCGTGATCGCTTTCAGCGTCCTCAGCGGCTTCCTTCGGGGTGGATCCCGCGTCTACACCGTGACCAGTACGATTGCGTCCGGTGAAGCCATCACAGCCGACAACGTGCGAGAAACCGACCTCCGCGTGGATGGCTCCGTCTATGCGCCCACGTCCGAGGCTCCCATGGGATCCGTTGCGACGCGCCAGCTCGTCCCCGGTCAGATCATCATGCGCTCCGATATCGCGCAGACCGCATCGGAGGGTGCGGGGCAGACGGTGCGTCTTGCCGTGACGGTGACGACCGGACTACCCGACGGGGTGGCCGACGGCACCAGGATCCAGCTGTGGACGGTTCCAACGCGCACGCAGTCCCAGGGGGCCGAGCAGGCGCACGAAATTGAGGGGTCCTTTACGTTCGTGCGCACGATCGAGGCCTCCTCCTCGTCCCAAACGAGGAGGGGAGCGCGCATCGAGATCCTGGCAGACTCCTCCTCGCTACCCGTCCTGCTCGCCGCCCAGAGCTCGACGGATGGCCTCGCTGCCGTGCCCGTCGGTGCGCCATGAGTACCGTCCACGGGGTCGTCATCCTCGCCCAGCAGCGATACGAAGCGCCCCTCATCCAGGCAATACAACGCCACGGTGAGACCCTTGCGATCGTTCGTCGTTGCGCAGACCTCGCTGAGGTTATCGCCGCCGGCCGCGCGGGAATCGCGGATCTGGCAGTCATCGATGGTGCCGACCCCGACCTGACGGCCGAGGCCGTGGATGCGCTGCGCTCGTGTGGCATGGCGGTCGTCGCTCTCGGCTCGCATGCGCTCAGGGCGAGGCTTGTCTCCATCGGCGTTGCCTCGGTCGCCGCTCCGGGCAGTCCCGAACAGGTCGTCAATTCGCTGATAGCGGCGACACGCAACGTTCGTGTCCAACCCGCCATCGCGGATGAACAGCCCCCGCCACCCCCACCGCCCTCGTCTCCGGGTACGGTCATCGCCGTGTGGGGGACCAGCGGAGCCCCCGGGCGCACGACCCTCGCGACGGGCATTGCGACGATCCTCGCGCGCATCGCCCCCACCCTCCTCGTCGACGCGGACACCGCCAACCCGACGATCGCGCACCTTCTCGGATTGCCCGTCCAGGCCTCGGGCCTGTCAATCCTGGCGCGCACCGCCTCCCGTGGACCGCTCACGCCCCAGGACGTCCAGTCCGCCGCCGTCCAGCGATCCGAGGGACTGCGCGTCATCACCGGCCTGGTCACTCCTCACCGGTGGCGCGAAGTGAGCCGTCCGAGCATCGAATCGATCATCGGAGCGCTACGACTTAGCGCCCGCTACAGCGTCGTCGACATCGCGTCCACGTCCCTCGAAAAATCCAGCCGAGGAGCCAGCCGCGACGACGCCGCGCTCGGCGTGCTGGAACGCGTCGACCGGCTCGTGATCGTCGCGCGCGGGGACATCGTCGGCATCAACCGACTCTCCTTCCTGGCCAGCTGGTGGAACGAGCACGGCAGTGATTGTCCGATCACGCTGATTGTTAACCGCGTCAGTACTGATGCGATCGGGGCGCGCCCCGTCGCATCCCTCCAGGACGCGATTGGCACCTTCATGCCCGAACAGATCTTCCACGTTGTCGATGAAGATGCGGGCGTCGCGCGGGCAGCCCTGCGCGGCAAAGCTTTGGGGGAAAGCGGCACGCATTGCGAGGCCTCCGACGAGTTGGAGGCGATTGTCGCGCAGTGGATGCCTACACTGTGACCATGCGCGTCTACGTTCCCGCCGTCCTGTCCGACCTGTCCGTTCCGCTCCCGCCCGTGCGCAGCGGCGTCCTGTGCGTGCCCGAGGCCGCCATGAGCGGGGAGGACATCGAGGTCCTCGAGGACGACGCCATCACCGAGGCCGCGCTGTCCTCCCTCGCGCTGGCCCGAGACACGGAAGGCGCTGGCACGGCGCGCGTCGTCCTGGCCGTCGACACGCCGACCTCCACGACGCTGACCCCCGGCGAGCAGATCGAGCCTCACATTTTCGAGGCCGCGGCCTTCGAATACACCTGGTCGGACGTGGCAGCGATCCTCGCGGACCTGCCCGACACCGCGCCCGCGGTGGAGGCCGTGCTGAGCGCCGAGACGCAGGAGGATGCCGACGAGGCCGTGGCCGCCTTGTGGGAGTCCTCCCTCGCCTGGTTCGACCGCTCCGAGCGTCCCGCCGTCCTGGCCCTGCACAGGGGCTGAGGGTTAGGCGCGCACGCTCAGGGTCGATCCTCCCTCCGGCAGCGGCCGCACCTGGATCTGGTCCGCAATCTGGGTCGCCATCTCCTCGACGTGCGAGATCACGCCGACCGTGCGCCCCGCACTGCGCAGCGCCTGAAGCTGGGCCATCACGAGGCTGAGCGTGTGCGAGTCCAGCGACCCGAAGCCCTCGTCGATGAACATCGTGCGCAGCTCGACGCCCCCGGCCTCCGCTGAGACGACGTCCGCGAGGCCGAGAGCCAGCGCGAGGGAGGTGTAGAACGTTTCCCCGCCCGACAGGGTGCGTGGGCTGCGCATCGCGTCCGTGTCGTGGTCGATGATCGCCAGGCCCAGTCCGGACTTGCGCGAGGCGGTGCCGTCGTCGGGGACGGATGCGAGCTCGTAGCGTCCCGACGAGATTGCCGCCAGGCGCGGATTCGCGGCCGCGAGCACCTCCTCCAGACGCGCGATGAGTACCCACGCCGACAGGGGAGTGGACGCCAGGTTCTCTGGCCCGGAGGCCATCGCAATGTCGGCCAGTCGTCGGATCGGACCCGCCTGTTCTCGGGCGCGGCGAAGCGCGTCCAACGCCTGCTCGAGCGACGTACGGGCGGCATCCAGCTGCGCGCAGTGCTGCTCGAGGATTCCCGAGGCCCGGGCGGCCGCAGCGGTATCCTCATCTGCCTTGCGGGAGGCCTCGGTGAGGGCCTCAAGGTCCGGTGCGGGCGCTGCTGCCGCGTGGGTCAGGCGTTCGGAGGCGAGGGCCTCGCGTGCCGCAAACAGCTCCTTGTCGTGAGCAGTCGCGCGCGCCTCAAGCACCTCGACCTCGGGAAGCGGGAGGAGTAGGGACCGCCAGGAATCGGATTCGAGCACCTGTTCCTCAAGCGCCTCCGTGAGGGAGTGCTGCGCCTTGGTCAGGGCCGCTCTCGCATTCTCCCACTCAGTGCAGGCCCCCGACAGCGCCGTGGCCCGATGTGCGCGCTCATCCAGGGCTGCAGCGCGCGCGTCGAGGGAGTCGAAGTCCGCGCGCTCTGCCTCCACGCGGGTCAGGGCTGCGGCCAGCGCGGATTCGCGCTCCTGGAGCGTGGACGCGAGGGACGCGGCGTTCTCGCGCGCGCTCGCGAGGGAATCCGTGAGCCCGCCCAGACGCATGCGTTCCTGCTCGAGGGCGGTCTCGATCTCGGCAATCTGAGGGGTGAGAGCCTCGAGCTTCGCGACGATGCCGGCGGCCCGATCCCGCTCGGTCTCGAGCGTCGGTGTCGGGGCGCCGGCCACCTCGTTGAGCTGGGTGATACGGCGCACGAGGTCCTGGTGGCGTGCCTGCGCGTCGCGCAGCGCGTTCTCCGCGCGGTCTCGCGCCTGGTCGAGCTCGGCGACCTGTTCGCGCGTGATGTCCCCGTCCGTAGCCGGTGCGGGGCTGGGGTGCTCCGTGGACCCGCACACGGGACAGGGCGTGTCCTCCTCGAGCTCGCGCGCGAGCGCCGACGCGCTCTGCGCGATCCACAGGTCGTGGCCATCCGCCGCCGCAGCGTTCGCGAGCTTCGCGGCGACCGTGGCCTCGCGCAGCTCGTCCGACGCGCCCAGGAGAGCCGAGCGCAGCAGGTCCGCCTGCATGGAGGCATCCAGACGCTCGTTGATGGCGCGCAGTGCGGACGCGGCCTCGGGCAGAGTGTCGGCGTCGGCCCGCATGAGGCGCAGGGCTTCGGTGGCCTGTTCGATCCGCCCGGGCAGCTCCTCGCGCTCGGCCTCGATCGACGCGATGTGCGCCAGTGCCTGCTCGCGGCGGGAGCGCAGCGACTCAATCTGGGCGCGCGCCTGGGGCAGTGAGCGCTCAACCGCGAGAGCCTCTTCCAGGGAACCCCTCGTTCGCGATGCTTCGTCGCGCTGGGCCTGCGCCCGCTCGCCGAGAGCAGAGACGTCCTCAGGCGTGAGGGCAGCCGGTTGGGCGGAGGCCTCGTCTCCGAGGGCGGGGGACAGAGCCGCGACCTGGTCTCCGGCGGACTCCAGGCGCGCCGATGCCTCGGCGACGGCCGCGTCAAAAGGCGCCACGGCCAGGGCCCGGCGGGCTTGACGCGCGCGCTCGCGGTCGGATGCGACCGCCTCCTGGGACGCCGTGAGCTCGGCGAGTTTCGCGCTCACGCGCGCGTGCTCGGCCTGGGCCTCAGCCAGGGCGCGCCCCTCGGACAGGGCGCGGGAAGCCTCCCGCGCGCTCGCTGTGGCCACCTCGGCGACACGCAGGGTCTGTGCGTGCGCCTCTCGCGCGCGATCACACGCATCCTGTGCCCATCGCCTCACCGCGCTGGCATCTTCCGCACCCGCGTCCAGCTGGTCGGCCTCCTCGGCCTCGGCTGCACGCTCCTGGGCACCAGATGTATCCGTGTGCGCGTCTTCGCTCAGGGCGTCATCCAACGCCCGCACGCGCTCGAAAGCGCTAACGGCAGCCACGCGCCGCTCCTCGATGCCGCGCTTCGACGAGGCAGCCGCATCGACGAGGGCCTTCGTGAAGTCCACGTAGATCTGCGTGTCGAAGATGTCGCGCAGGATCTGTTCGCGAGCATCCGACGTGGCGTTGAGGAACTGGGAGAACTTGCCCTGCGGGAGCACGATTGTCTGCAGGAACTGGTCCTTGTCCAGACCGACAATGCGCGGAATTTCGTAGCCGACGTCGCGCGGGCCCGAGGCGATCGGCTCGACCGTGCGCCACCCGTCCGGTGCGTCCGGATCCTCCACGACCCGCGTGAGCGTCGACTTCGAATTGCGCTGCGACTTCTTGCCCGCCGGCGTGTACGCGGGCGTGCGGGTCACCCGGTAGATGCCCGTCGCCACTTCGAACACCAGGTCCGCCTCCGACGGATCCGAATCCGAGATGTGGTTGGAGCGCAGGCGGTCCTTCGATGCGTCCTTCGTGCGCGCGACGTCCCCGTACAGGGCGAAGGTGATCGCGTCGATGAGTGTGGACTTTCCCGCGCCCGTGGGGCCATCCAGCAGAAACAGGCCCGAATCCTCGAAGGTCGAAAAGTCGACCGTGTGTGTCCCTGTGAAGGGGCCGATGCCCGTGATACGCAGCCACCGAATCTTCACTGCATGTCCTTTCCTCGAAGCCCAGCCCACACGTCCAGGGCCAGTTCGCGCTCCTGAACGTTCAGCGCCCGCCCGCCCACGGCCTCGTAAAACTCCTCCGTGACCTCGCGTGGATCACGGGACGCACGCACGGTCATCGCGGGGGCGAGCGTGGGCGCCTGGCGGGGGCGATGCACGACGATGAGGGCGTGGGGGTAGATCTCGCGGATGCGGGGCACCATGCGCTCGGGGCGCGCGTCGTCCGTGACCGTGATCGACACGTACGAGGCCATGGTGGCTTCGTCGGGATCCGTGAGCAGCTCCTCCATGGTCCCCTCGAGCACGGCGACGGCGCGCAGCGTCGGGATGGGCACCACCTCAATGCCGGTCACCGACGTGTCGTCCGTGGTCACGAGGGTGATCGACTTGCTGGCCCCGGCCTCGGAGAAGGAATAGGCGATGGGAGAGCCCGCGTAGCGGATCGGGACGCGCGCCCCCGAGATGTCCTGCGGGCGATGCAGGTGCCCGGCCGCCACGTAGTCCAGTCCGTGAGCCAGGGGATCCGCGCCCCCGAGCGTGTCGAACAGGTCCGCCGACACGGAGGGCACGCCTCCCACCTGGATATCGCGCTCCGAGTCCGAGGCCTGGGCTCCCGTCACGAAGGCGTGCGGCATCGCGATGGCCGGGCGCTCGTCGCCCGCCTCTCGCCGGACCACCAGGTCCGCGCGCACCCGGCGCAGCGCGGCCGCAAGGACCGCCTGGTGGGAGCGGGGTAGGGGAGCGGGCAGGTCGGCCTCGCCGCTGGGCTCTAGGTCCGACAGTGGCTGGCGCACGAGGTCGGGCTCCAGGTAGGGCATCGGGTATACGAGAGCGCCCCCGGCCTGGATGGGCGTGCCGATCGCCTCGGGGTCGGTCACCACGTGCAGCGAGGGGGTGAGCATGTCGGCGAAAAGCCCCAGGCGAGCCGCGCCGTCGTGGTTTCCCGACGTCAGGATGACCGTCGTGATTTCCGTCAGCTCGCGCAGGGCGCGCCGCATCCGCGCGAGCGCGTCAACGGGTGGAACCGCGCGGTCGAACACGTCGCCCGAGATGAGCACGGCATCCACGCCGCGCTCACGCACCAGGGCGACCAGCCACTCGATGAACGCGTCCGCGCTGTCTGCCAGAGACGCGCCGTGCAGCGTGCGCCCCAGGTGCCAGTCGGAGGTGTGCAGAATCAACATGATCCCAGTGTGACAGAGGGCGCCCACATCTGCGTCCGTCACACACGCTTGGAGAGCGGACACGAGCTGCATACGCGCGCTCACCCGATAGCATGGTGGGCATGACCAAGCCCTTCCTCATGCTGACCTCGCGCGACGACGGCCCCGTCCTGGCCGCCGAATGCGCCGACCTGCCTCGCTTCTCGGGACTGGCCCCCGACCAGGTCCGCCAGGTGCGCATGGAGAGGGAGCTGCCCGACCTTGACCTGTCCGAGTACTCGGGTGCCTTCGTGTGCGGATCCCCGTGGGACGCGAACACCGACGACCACCTCAAGGAAGAACGCCAGGTGCGCGCCGAAGCGTGGCTGCGCTCCTTCTACGACCGGGCGCTCGCAGAGTCCTTCCCGATCCTGGGCCTGTGCTACGGGCTGGGCACCCTCACCCTGCACCTGGGCGGCGTCGTCGACACCCACCACGGCGAGGAAATCAGCGGCATCGCTCTGACAAAGACCGACGCCGGCCGCGAGGACCCGCTCCTGGAGGGCACCCCCGACCGTTTCCACTCCTACGTCGGCCACCACGAGGCCGTGCGCGAGCTGGCCCCCGGCATGCAGGTCCTCCTGGCCGGCGACGACACCCCGATCCAGATGGTGCGCGTGGGCGAGGCCGCGTGGGCGACCCAGTTCCACCCCGAGATGGACTTGGGCGGTGTCAACGTGCGCATCGACCAGTACGCGGGCCGCTACTACCCGGTGGAGAAGGCCGAGGCCATCCGCGCCCAGGTCGCCACCGTCGACACGGACCCCTCGCGCCTCATCCTGCGTAACTTCGTGCGCCGCTTCCAGCGCTGAGCGCCCGCGCGCTTGACGCGCGGGCGACCGGCCCATGCCCCGGCTTTAGCTGGCCGGGGGAATCAGCCCGCGCCTGCGAGCGCGGTCCTTTGCGATGAAGAGCACCACGAATAAACAGAGGGCAACGAACACAGCACCCATCGCGACGTTCGATGGCGTGTTGTAGGGCTCGGGGCGGACTCCGTGGTCCGTGACGTCACCGACGATGACAGCGGCGGTGCATACGAGGGAGCAGCCCATCACCGCCCACTCGCAGGCTCGAAGGAAACGATGAACACCGGGAATCGTGCGCGAATATCCTGGCATCTGAGAAGCGAGGGCCGCTAAGGCAGTGACGAGCCCGTAGTCATTCAGGCGGTTGTCTATCCCGAAGAAGGTGCCGCCAGTCGAATAGACGACCGTGCCGATCAACAGCGCGAAGAAGAAGTAGCGGAGGACCCTGTCGACCCGCGAAAGCCCCGCAGTGTTGCCGATAAGGTTCTGCTCAATGGTGGACATAGCGATCACGACCTTGTGACTCAGAGATAGCGACCTTCGCTATTTCCTCATTATCCACGAAGGGGGGGCGCTGTCAAGCACTTTCAGCGCCCACTATCTTTACCGGGCGGCCTTGCTGGCGGCCTCCGCCGTCGCCACGGCCTCGAGGAGCCTGCGCACCGACGCTACGCGCGACGCGCGCTCAGACCGCACCCGATCCGCGTCCTCGTCCCCGGCCTCGTCAATGCTGAAGGGGCCGGTGGCGCGCGCGTAACTGTCAAGTGCGCACGAGGGCTCCTCCTCGCCGTGCGAGCACAGCGGCAGGCACCAGGCGGCCGCCTCCGCGACGTCCGGGAAGACACCCAGCACGTCGGCGACGCTCACGTGCCCCAGACCGAAGGACCGCACGCCGGGCGTATCCACGATCCAGCCGCCCGTCTCCAGCTCGAAGGCCTCCGAGGACGTGGACGTGTGGCGCCCGCGCCCCGTCACCTCGTTGACGTGCCCCGTCGCGCGGCCCGCGCCCGGCACCAGGAGGTTGATGAGCGTGGACTTTCCGACCCCCGAATGACCGACCAGCACCGACCAATGGCCGGTCAGGAGGGCCCGCAGCTCGGCGACGCCTGGGTCGGCCTCCCCGGCCTCGGCGCTCGTGAGCACGACGCGCACGTCGAAGTCCTCGTAGGCGGCGATCAGCTCGTCCGCGCTGGCCAGGTCCGCCTTCGTCAGCACGAGGATCGGGGACAGGCCCGCCTCGAAGGCCGCGACGAGGCAGCGGTCGATCATGCCGGTGCGCGGCGGCGGATCCGCCAGCGCCACGACGATACACATCATGTCCGCGTTCGCGACGATCGCCTTCTCCCCGCGCTGATCCGGCGCGTCCTCGAGGGAACGGCGAAGCACGGAGGAGCGTTCCTCGACGGCGACGATGCGCGCGAGCGTGTCGGGGCGCCCGGACAGGTCGCCGGTGAGGCGCACACGGTCGCCCATGATGACGGAGCCGCGGCCCAGCTCGCGGGCGCGCACGGCGACCACGCGGGTCCCGTCCGCCTCCAGGCACACCTGGTAGCGGCCGCGGTCGATACCGACGACGCGGCCCAGCGGCTTGGAGGACCAGTCGGGCCGGTCCTTCGTGCGGGGGCGCGAGCCCTTGCCGGCGCGCACGCGCACGCGCGGGTCGTCGGTTCCGGTGTCGCGGCGGGCCATCACTTCTCCTCCTCGACGGGCGAGGCCGGGGCGGCCGGGGTGCTGTCCTGACCGTGAGTGCTCACGAGCGAGGCCCACATCGCCTCGAAGGTGGGCATCGTCTTGGAGGTGCAGGCGATGTCGTCGACCGTGATGCCGGGCGTGACAAGGCCCAGGATCGCGCCGAAGGTCGCCATGCGGTGATCCGCGTAGGAACGGATCTGCGCGGCGTGTAGCGGGCGCGGCGTGATGATCAGGCCGTCCTCGGTCTCGTCGGCCTGCCCGCCCGCGCGGTTGATCTCGGCGACCAGCGCCGCCAGGCGGTCGGTCTCGTGTCCGCGCAGGTGCGCGATCCCGCTCAGGTGCGAGGGAGTCGAGGCGTAGGCGCAGATCGCGGCCAGGGTGGGGGTGAGCTCGCCGACCTCGGCCATGGTCGCCTTGATGCCCGGGTAGTTGCCGGCGCCCGGACCCGTCAAGGTCAGGCCCTCCTCGTCCAGCGTGATGGTCGCGCCCATGTGTCCCAGCAGCGCGCGCCAGGCGTCGCCCGCCTGCGTCGTCGCCCCCGGCCACGCCGGGATGCGCACGCGTCCACCCGTCACCATCGCGGCAGCCAGGAAGGGGCCGGCGTTGGACAAGTCGGGCTCGACGGTGATCTCGCCGCCGCGGGGGCGCGACGGGAAGATGTGCCAGGTGGATAGGTCGGCCCGGCCCTCGTCCACGACCTCCAGGTCGATGCCCGCACCCGCGAGGGACGCCAGCGTCATCTCCACGTGCGGCATCGACGGGACGAGCCCCGGAGCCGACACGAACAGGGGATCGCCCACGAGGGGAGAGACCAGAAGCAGCGCGGAGAGGAACTGCGAGGAGGACGAGGAGTCCACCCAGGCCTGCGCGCCCAGCGGCGTGTGGATCGGGCCCTGAATCGTGAAAGGCAGGTGCCCGCGCTCCCCGTGATAGGTGATGGTCGCGCCCATGCGCACCAGGGCGTCCAGGAGCGGGCCGAGGGGGCGCGCGTAGGCCTGCTCGTCCCCATCAAAAAGCGTTTCCTCGGGGGAGATGGCAGCGAGGGGCGGCAGGAAACGCATGACGGTGCCGGCCAGCCCGCACTCGATGCGACCGCCTCGGGGCGGAAGCTCCATCGGGGTGACGCGCAGGGTGCCCGCGCCCTCGTCTTCGACGCGAGCGCCCATCACCTCCAGGGCGGCCGCGAACAGGCGCGTGTCGCGCGCATCCAGGGCACCCCGAATGATGGAGGGGGAGTCGGCGACGGCCGCCAGGTAGAGGGCGCGCGCCGTGATCGACTTAGACCCCGGCACCTCGACCGTGGCATCCACGGGAGAGGCGGCCAGGGGAGCGGGCCAGGGCGCGCTCACGAAGCGGTGCCGCTCAGACGCTCCACGATGGCGGCCTCGGCCGCAGCGATTGCGCGGCGCTGATCGCGGCGCATCGCATGGGCGACGAGGGCCGAGGGCTGGCCGACGCGGTCCGTCGACGCGAGGAGGACGCCGGCGGCCAGGCCCGCCTTATTCAGCGTGCGGTAGCGACGGCGCTTGATCTGCTCCTTGGACAGGTCTCGCGTCGTGCCTGGCAGGGGAGCGTTCACGAGGGCCATGGGCGCGCCGATCGCGGCCAGGGTCAGGGCGGCCACGCGGGGCTTGCGCCCCAGCGCAAAGCGCAGGCCCGCGACGACCGTGACCGCTCCCGTCACGCGGGTCGCGACGGCCAGCTGCTGGTCCGTCAGCGGCTCCAGGCCGACCGCGTCGGTCGCCTTATCGATGAGGGGACGAACGCCCGCGGCGCGCTCCACGTGGAAACGCGGATGCATGAGGGCATCAACCCCGTCGGCGATGAACGGGGCGGCGAGCAGGGGACGGGCAACAACGCGCAGCAGATTCATACCCCTATTGTTCGACACCTTTGTCCCTGGGGGAAGCCGAACGGCCCTGAGGCTCCCAATCAACGGTGTGAAAGTGGTGCAACGCACAGATGTGGTTGGTTGTGGAATAAAGGCGCATCTGAGGCGTTGCCCTCACTATGAGCTCCCATCGACCACTCGCAGCCGCGCCCCGTCCGCGCGCGACTACGCTGGAAGGCGATGGATGCAACAACCCCCCAACCAGCGGAGCAGACCCCCGATCTCGCCGCGGCCTCCTCCGCCCCGGCCTCTGCTGCCCCGGCCTCGTCCGCCCCGGACGACGCGTCGCTCCAGGCGCGCTTCATGGACGAAGCGATGCCCCTCATGAACCAACTCTTCGGCGCGGCCCTGGGCATGACCCGCAACCGAGCCGACGCGGAGGACCTGGTCCAGGAGACGTACCTCAAGGCCTACCAGAAGTTCCACCAGTACAAGCCCGGCACCAACATCAAAGCCTGGCTGTATCGAATCCTGACGAACACCTACATCACCGGGTACCGCAAGGAACAGCGTTCGCCCAAGCGCGCCTCCAGCGACACCGTCGAGGACTGGCAGCTCGCCGACGCCGCCTCCCACGCGGAGGTCGGCCTCAAGTCTGCGGAAGTCGAAGCCCTCGAGGCGCTGCCCTCCACGCAGCTGCGCGAGGCCCTCGATTCGCTCTCAGAGGAACACCGGATGGTTGTCCTCATGGCTGACGTTGAAGGTATGAGCTACAAGGAAATCGCCGAAGAACTAGGAGTTCCCATGGGGACCGTCATGAGCCGACTGAACCGGGCGCGCAAGAACCTGCGCTCCGCGCTGGCCGACGTCGCCGCGGAATACGGGATCGGAGGAGCCAAGTGAACACGCGTGTCACCTGCCAGGACGTCCTCGACGCCCTGTACGAACTGATCGACTGCGAGGAATGCGACCGCCGCAGCGGCCTCATCGACGCCGGGTCTGTCCCCGGCCCCGACGCGCGCGCCCGCGCCCTCATGATCCAGCACGTCGCCACCTGCGAGCACTGCTCCGACGCCCTGGACGCCGAACGTCACGTGCGCGCCCTCATGCGCGGCTGCTACGAGTCCGAACAGGCCTCGGATGCGCTGCGCGCCCGCGTCGTCGCCTCCATTACGAGCCTGTCTGTCAGCTGGCGTTGAACCTGGCGTGGGGTTGCTACCCGCTTGGTCGCGTCGTCGGCGCCCGTTCGCGTGCCAACCCGCGTATCGACTCGTGCATCGACGAGGCCCGGTGAGCCCCCCGTTTTTCGGTGACCTTCGTCGCCGGGAACCGCCTGTGCCTTGGTGGTTTGGGTCAATGTGTGCAAAAATGCTTCAGTCTAGACAACAAACCCAAGGAGAATGACATGTCGAAGCGGGGTCGTAAGCGTCGCGATCGTCGTAAGCACGGCGCGAACCACGGCAAGCGTCCTAACGCCTGAGCCGAATACGTTGCGCGCCCGGACCGGATGGTCCGGGCGCGTTTTGTATGCGCGGCTTACAGGAGCCGGGTGCGGCCGTGCGAGGTGCGCGCCGCGTGCTGGGCGCGCGTGACGTGTGGGGTGTGCTGCCGGGGCTGGGTGCCAGGCGCATTGCGAGGCAGCGATTCACGGGGCACCTGGTGATCGGTGGTGCACACTCCCGACCTAGCGCGTGGGGCGTCCGAAGGGCCAGAATCAGGGAGATTGTGGCGTCACATCTGGATAGGAACGGCGCATCTGGATAGGATCAGCGGATCCGGATAGGTTATTAACCTATCCGGATGTTCATAACCTATCCGCGTGTTCGTAACCTATCCGGATGTTCATAACCTATCCGCGTTGTGGCGGCCTAGGCGAGGGTCCGTGAGAAGACGTAGGGCCAGTTGTTTTTCCGCTTGCGAGGTGACGTGATCCTGGCGGTTGGTGGACTCGTGCCCTCGCATCTGGATAGGAACGGCGCATCTGGATAGGTTATTAACCTATCCGCGTGTTCGTAACCTATCCGCGTAATGACGGCCTAAGCACGGCTTCGTGAGTAGAAGCGCCGCAATGGGCCATCGCAACGTTGCGTCGGTAGTTTCCACAGGAAACGGCAGTCGGGAGCAGGATTGATCGGCCCGAGGACCCGGCTCAACCTGATCCGCAGCTGTTCCCAGTCGTTGTAGTCTGGCCAACTCACTCGGATGACCTGCCACCCGGCATCTCGAAGGTTCTGATCGCGCAACACCCATTCGCGCTTGGCTTGTTCGAGCTCGACGCGACTTTCCCCGAGTTTTGCAACCCCATCAAATTCGATGATGAGGTGCAAGTCTTCAATCAGGATGTCGATGTAGTAGTGGTGGCCGCGTACACCAATATGCGCCTGCGTCTTAACTGAGAAGGGACAGATGGACCGTACCAGCCACAAAAGCGCAGCTTCGGCGGGATTGGCACAGCCCGGATCGATAGTCTTGAGGATCGCGTGAGCGCGTCGGTAGCCGCGCACGTGGCCAGCCCGCTCAAGTCGAGCGATCAGTTCAGTTCGTATCTCCTCGGCTCTCCGGCGGCACTCATCTTGATGGAACATTGAGAATTGGCTCCATGCGTTGAGTGCCATGCACCCAAGGACGAAGGACTCTAACGGCTCATCATGAAGCGTGCTTCTCACGAGCGCATCGTAGGGGTGTTCTACGACCAAGCCGTCGATCCTGTTACGTTCTTCCGAAAGAGGTGGAAACTCAGAGCATGACACCGATGTCGCTGGAACCGTCGTGGAGCCGACACTACAAGAGGGGAGAGACGAGGTGCATCTCCGACTTTCCCGGTAGATGGTTACGGGAGGGTTTTGGGACCAGCCGTGAATCCCCAACAGTCGTAAGCAGCTCTGTCCGACAAAGACGGGAGAGTGCTCGTGGGAGGTATCGACGGCATGTATACGTGCGCGAGCGACGGCGTCCCATACCTCCCAGGGGTTGGTGTTTGTGGAATCGAGGGGTAGGACTGCGCAGACGCCACGCATGATGTGGGCCGATGTTGACGCTGATCGTTCGCGAGGTGCATCTGTGGGCGGGGCGATAATAATGGAACACTTTGTCATAGACGGAGTTTCGTATCTTCATCGGTATCGAGTAAAGCGCTAGACGAGTGCCTGTGGATACACCCGACACTGGAAACAGCCCTGTGGATAAGCGCATGCGAGTATCCGGTTAGGAACGGCGCATCCGGATAGGATCGGCGCTTCTGGATAGGTTATTAAGCTATCCGGATGTTCGTAACCTATCCGGGTGTTCGTTACCTATCTGCGTGATCGCGTGTGGTGGGTGGGATCTGTGAGGACATGTGAGTCCTGTTGATTGTCTGCTTGCGAGACGACGTGAGCCTGGCGGTTGGTGGACTTGTGGCGTCGCATCCGGATAGGAACCGCGTATCTGGATAGGAACGGCGCATCCGGATAGGATCGGCGCTTCTGGATAGGTTATTAAGCTATCCGGATGTTCGTAACCTATCCGCGTGATGGCCTCTTATGCGTGGAGCCCGCGAGTAGTGGCGAGACTAGTGGTTCTTCCATTCGGGATGCGACGCGGGCCCAACGGTGGGAGTATCAAGTGCGGCGTATCCTGGTACGTGCTGGCGCGCGGGTGCGTCCCGATGCGAACAGAAACCGTTTGTCGACCTGAAAGAGCGAAAGAGGCTCCATGTCCCTCCAGATGCGTCTCGTTCACGCCCGCAAGGGGCTCACGCCTCCCGCGCTGCACACCGAAGAAGCCGCGCGCGATATGGCGGCCCACGCCCCACAGCCGGGCCCGATGCCCGCGTCGATGCGAGAGCGTTTCACGGCGACGTGCGACAGAGGTATAACCCGCGTGTTCCCGAAGCAGGGTCTGCGCTCGGGCGGAGTACTCATCTATCTGCATGGTGGAGCGTATGTGTACCCGATGGTCGCTGGTCAGTGGGGGATTGTCGAGGGCCTCATCGACCGCACCGGGCTGCCCGTCATCATCCCCGACTATCCGCTCGCCCCCAACTACACTGCGGCAGAAGCGTTCGACTTCGTCCAGCCCATCATCGACGAGGCGCAGGCCGAGTTCGGCCGCGTCATCATCTTCGGCGACTCGGCGGGTGGCGGCCTGGCGCTGTCCCTCGCCATGCAGCGACGCGACACGGGTGCGCGTCAGGTGGACGGCCTCGTCCTGTACGCACCGTGGGTGGACGTCACCATGACGAACCCGCGCATCGAGGACGTGCAGGGCCGCGATAGGATCCTGCGCGTGCCTGGGCTAGCGTGGGCGGGCCGCGCGTGGGCTGGCGACCTGGATCCGGCCGACTGGCGTGTCAGCCCCCTGTTTGGCGATCCGTCGGGCCTGCCGCCGATGCGTATTTTCCAGGGTGACACTGACATCCTGGGGCCCGACGCGATCGACTTCGCCCGCAAGGCGGCTCGCGCTGGAGTGGACGTGCGTCTGCGCGTGGAGCCGGACGGTTTCCACGTGTATGTCCTGAGCGTTCCCGTCATTCCCGAGGCCGAGGCCGCCCTCGACCACAGCGCGCGCTTCATCTCGGGGATCCTCACCCAGGCGTAACCGAGCCGTTTCACGGCCTCGTCGATCGAGGATCACGGTCGCAAGCCACGGCCGCAGGCCGCCCTGCGCCACTAGGCAACTAGTCGAGGCGCGCGTCCACCAGCGTTTTACTGTGGACGTACATGTCGATGGTCAGCGGCGTCTGGTCGGGGTGGAGGACGCAGCCGTCGTAGAGCGGATGAATGATGCCCGACAGCTGGGAAATGTCCTGCTCAGAGGTGGCGATGGTGAAGGTGTGTTGGGTGCCATCCTCGAAGCGCATGACGAAGTGGTTGTTGTAGCTGGTGCCTCCGGTGAACCACTGTGATCGTGTGACGGTGTCTTGGGCGTAGCTGCAGGAGGCGACAGCTCGCGGTTGGGGTCCTTGGACCAGGTCGATCACCGCGTGCGTGAGAAAGTAAAAGACCGGTGCGGCAATCACGAGGACGCCGAATGCCATCGAGGCGAGGTTGTCCAGCTGCTTGCGTACCGCCCGCCGGTCCCCGGAGCGCTTCGCGGCGCGCAGGTCTGGTATGGAGGCGAGGAGGGTAGCGACTGCGCCGATGACGACGAGGAGCCCCAGACAGCACAGGATGATGACGCCGACGAGTTTGCTCCTCCCATACGAACCCATGTTGTACATGACGACGATGATCGTGATGATCAACGCCGGGGGAACGAGGACGAGCAGGAACAGGGAGCGTCCGGTGCGTCGGCCCTGCTTCGCGGCGGCGGGTGCGGGTGTCGGAGGCAGGGGAGGAGTAGGGGGAGTATCAGGAACTGGAGGCAGGGGAGGGGTACTGGGAAAACTCATGGGGTCGTGTCCTGTGTGTGGAGGCCGTGGAGCCTGGTGCTAGCCGAGGTGGGCCTCGATAATCCGCCAGCTGCGGGGCATGACCTGTAGCGTCATGGAAGTCTGACCCGGATGGGTGACACAGGCGTCGTAGAGGGTGTCGTAGACCGCGAGGGAGTCGGCGGGTTCGGAATCCGGCGGTTGCAGGCTGATGTCTTGGACGCGGGTGGAGCCGTCTGCGAGCTGCATGGTGCTCTCGTAGACCTGATAGACGGTGGTTGTGCGCGATCCTCGTCTGCCGCTGCGCCATTCACGGTCGGCGACGCTACTCGTGCAGCTGGTGACGGTCACGGGTTTCGGCCCGCTTGCCAGGTCTTGGATGAGTGGGACGATGCGCACGGTGCTCAGTATCCCGAAAGAGATGGCGATGGCGACTCGTCCGGCGGCTTTCCAGCGGCGTCGGCGGGGGATCGCCTTGTCGACGCCGCGGGCCTGCGCCTCGCGGGCGTCGCGCAGCATCACGGGAATCGCCAGCGGGATCGTCAGGCAGGTGAGGAGGATGCTGAGGTTCATGCCGATGCCCGTCCACAGGCTGAGCGGCCCGTATTGCGCGCCGGTCTTCAGTGCGATTGGGAAGAGGATGAGCGGGGCGAACGTGAGGCCGCGGATGACGTAGTGGTGGTCGATGAGGTCCCTGTAGTCCTGCCGCGACGGCGGAAAGGAAGGATCACGTGGGGGTGTGCTCATGCTTCTCTCCTGTGCTTTGTCAGTCGATGCGTGCCTCGACGATGGACCACGTGTGGGGGTAGACCTCCATGGTCATGGAGGCGGACCCGGAGCGCGAAGCGCAGGCCTCGTAGAGGACGCCCGTGAGACCGCCGCGCGAGGCGATGTCCTCACCAGTGGCTGTTTTGATGACCGTGGCGCGCTTGGTGCCGTCAGCGAGCGTCATCGTGAAGGTGTTGTCCCAATCGTTGTCGGGCGTACGATCACCGCGCGTCCCCGGGTTTGACCGCGGTGTCTGCTCGTAGCTGCACGAAGTGACGGTGACGGTGGTGGTGCCCTCCTTCAGGTCGCGGAAGGCGGGCAGGCCGCGGCTGATCGACTGGAACCCCACGAATAACGCGATCACGAACAGGGCGACCATGGCGAAGGAACGCTGGTTGTATCTCTCGATATCGACGTCGCGCTTGGCCCGCCAAACGCCGAGGTACGCGAACGCGCACGCGATGAGGAGCCCGGCGACGAGGACGAGCCCAACGCCGCAGGCCTGCGCTTTCCACACGACGCGCTCGCGGCCGAAGTCTGTGTGATCTCCGATGAACCAGAAGGTGGCGATGGCAGCAATGACCAGAGCCACGAGGGCGGCCCCGATGGCCTTGGCGATCTTTTTGAGGACGCGTGTGCGTGTCGGGCCTTGCGCGGGCGAGGATGCCCGACGAGGAGAGGAAGTGGGGTTGCGTGACATGGGTTCCCTTTCAGACCACAGAGGTTGGGACGAGGCCGGGGCGCGTGCGCCGGCCTGCCGGGTGGGCGGGTCGACCGATCAGTTGTTGATCCTCGCGCTCGCGACGACCCTCGAGTGCGTGTAGTAACCGATGGTCATGGTCGCGTTGCCGGAGCGCAGGGCGCAGGCCTCGTAGAGGACGGCTGTCACGTCCCCTTGCCTCGCAATCTCATCCTTGCTGTCCGTCTCGACGGTCTGCGTGTGGGTCGAGCCATCCTCAAACGTCATGATGAACTGGTTCTTATACACGGTCGAGACGCCCCCGCGGGGGCGTGACCGACTCGTCTTGTACTGCTCGAAGCTGCATGACGTGACCGTCACAGTGTGTGGGCCGTCAGCGACGTCAAGCACCGCGGGAACGCCGTTCGACAGCGCGAAAACGGCAAAACCGAGGCCAAAGACGCCGACCATCCCCAGGCCGAGCTGGCGTTGTTGTGCCACTTTCTCATCGCCCCGCGCGCTCGCCACGAGGTAATTGCGCCGCGTAGCGGCATAGAGGGGAATCATGGCAAGGGCGAAGACGAGCGCGACGGCGCACTTGATGAGGGTCCAGACGATCCGTTCCGTGCCAAAGTCGAACATCTCGCCGAAGAAATAGAGGACTGTGCCAAGGAGGAGGCCCACGAGCGTGAGCAGGATCCACCACCCCGTGTGCTTCTTCGGCGCTGTGTCCTCGCCGGAAGGATCGTTGGGGGCAGGAACACTCTGAGAGGCCTCGTCGGCGTCGGACGACGCGGCATACGCCTGCCCGTATGGGGACCCCTGGTATGCCCAACCCTGGTACGACAGCGGCGGCAAGGAAGGCTGCGCGTCGCCCGCTTGCGGCTGCGGCACCTGCGGCTGATTGGCGGGCTGACTGCCGTCAGTGGACGGATCGTAGGGGGAGAGATAAGGGTATTGATTGCTCATGGTGGACCTGAGGGAAAGGGTGGGAACGAGGCCGGGGCGAGACTGATCGTGTGTGTCAGTTCAGGCGGGCGTCGACGATGATCCAGCTGTGCTCGTAGACGTCCAGGGTCATCGACGAGCTGCCCGATTGCACTTTACACGCCTGGTAGAGCACCTCGTAGGTACCGCCCATGGTCTGGATGCTCGCGGGCTGGTCTGTCTCGATGGTTGTCGTATGCAACGTCCCGTCCGCGAGGGTCATCGTGAAGTAGTTGTCGAACACGGTGCGTCCGCGGCCGCGCCGACGTGACTTTCGATGCGAGCCCTGCTCGTAGGTGCACGAGGTGACGGTGACGGTGTGGTGGCCTTCGACGAGGTCTTGGGCGGCCGGGACGCCGTAGGCGACGGAGAAGTAGCCGCTGAGGGGGAGGATGATGATGGCGAAGAACAGGGCGCGAACGCGCATGCTTCTGGTTGCGATGTCGCCGGCGGCCTTGGCTCGCCGCAATTCGCGGAAGGAGCGGGGGATGCTGACCAGGCACCCGATGGCGACGATGAGCGCGAGCCCGCTGGCCGCGGCCGTACAGGTGAGTCGATCCGTGCCGAAGTCGAATGAGCCTCCCACCACGGTGTAGATGAGGATGGCGAGGACGGCCAGGATCGTGAGGATGGTCGTCGCGAGGGAACGCTTCTTCTGTTGGATGGGGGCGCATCATCTTCCTCGTGCGAGGAGTCGGGCTGGGCGTACCCGTAGGAGGCGGCACCCGCGGGCGACTGGTTCTGCGGGTACCGGTAGTCGGCTTGCGGGTTGTGCTGGCCCTGATACTCGCTGCGGTAGCCGTCGGGCGACGCGGCACCGGGCACCTGGTAGGGGTGCCCGTACTGCGGATACTGGTATCCGGATGCCCGCTGGGAGTCGGTG
Source organism: Pauljensenia sp. 20925_1_27 (assembly GCF_041432835.1). Taxonomy (NCBI): domain Bacteria; kingdom Bacillati; phylum Actinomycetota; class Actinomycetes; order Actinomycetales; family Actinomycetaceae; genus Pauljensenia; species Pauljensenia sp. 20925_1_27. The sequence goes on along the minus strand of NZ_JAPWAH010000015.1, from coordinate 15,492 downwards.
CCCTGGTAGGAGGGGTACTGGTACTGGGAGGCATCGAAGGGCGGAATCTGTCTGGGGCCGGACGGGTTCGACGGGGAGTCGAACTGGTTGGGGTTGCTCATGCGGGGACCTATGATGTGAGGGGTGACGGGCGAGGCCTGGTCTAGGAGGGTGCACCCGCTGCGGTGGGCAGGTGCGCGGTGAGCGGCCAGGCGCCGACTTGCTCGTCGGTTTCCACAGTGCCGCTCACGCTATCGATGAGGGCGCGGATCTCACCCATGCGACGCCCGCCCAGGACGGATGCCTGGGCGCAGACGGGCGTCGGGGTGGGCTTAGCGAGGTTCGCGAGCAGCTTCTCGCGGCTGGTGGCTTTCTGCTTGGTCATGTGCCGCTCATTCCCCTCGCGCGTCGACGAGGACCCAGCTGTGGCGATAGACGTCCACGGTGAAGGTCGCGGAACCGGATCGCGTCACGCACGCGTCGTACAGAACAGCCCCGACACCGGTCGCGTGCTGGATTGAGGTTTGTGACCCGGTCTCGAATGTCGTTGTGTGTCTGGTGTAGTCGGCCGCAGTCATGATGAACTTGTTGTCGTACACGGTTGTGCTGCTGTGTCGGGATCGTTTTTCGGTGTGCGTGTCTTGCTCGAATCGACACGAGATAATGGTGACGGTTTGTGGCCCGTCGATCGCGTCCCGGATGCGGGGGAGGGCGTAGGTGACCGGGACGTAGCTGATGAGGGCGGACAGGAAGAAAGCGACACCGAGCAGGATGGAGATGACCGTCGCGCCGAGTCCTTTTCCGTTTTTTCCGGGGCGCGTGAAGCTATACGTGAGCAGGGCGATGACGAGCAGACAGCCAAGCGGGATGAGGAGCGCTGCCCCGGCGCCGATCAGTTCCCAGATGAACCTGTCTTTGCCGACGTCTCGCCCTTGCCCGCTCATCTGGTAGATGTAGACGCACCCGAGAATGAGCGCCACTGGGAAGGAGATGCGCGTTTTCTTGCGCCCGCGTCGGGACGTCTTCTGGGGTTGGGTGGTCATGATCTCCTGATGCAGGTGTTCGGGCGATGGTGGGCGAGGCCTGAGCTAGGAGGGTGCACCCGCTGCGGTGGGCAGGTGCGCGGTGAGCGACCAGGCACCGACTTGCTCGTCGGTCTCCACACTACCGCTCACGCTATCGATGAGGGCGCGTATCTCACCCATGCGACGCCCGCCCAGGACGGACGCCTCAGGCGTGAGGGCGCTGATGGTCAGTGTCAGCGCCCCGTCCATCGCAGACCCGGTGACGCTCACCGAGGCGTTCTTGTCGATTTCGGCGATGTGGGAGAGAACTAGGTAGATGATTTCCGCGCCCACGGCCTCGCGGAAGTCATTGAGCGGCGTGTGCTCAGTGAACAGGTTGATGATGGAAAAGCCGGACTGCTGCGCGTGGCTGATGGCGCCGTCGATGGTCGCGAAATTGCTCGGTGGTGCGGGCGGGGCTGGGCGCTCGCGGCTGGCCGCCTGGGCGCGGGCGGGCGTCGGGGTGGGCCCAGCGAGGTTCGCGGGCAGTGTCGCGGCTGGGTGGTCGAGGGCGTGGCGGGGAGGCGTCTTCCAATCCCTGTACAGGAATCGGATGCCGGCAGCGGCTGCGACCACGATGAAGATAATCAGATAGGAGGCCGATGCGGTGACGACGGCCGGTGCCCATGAGCGGGGTGAGAAGAAAGATCCCAGGACGATATTGAGGGACATGAAAGCGATGATGATTGCGCAGACGAGGAGCTTTTCGCGCGTGGTGACTTTCTGCTTGGTCATGTGAACCTCATTCCACTCGTGCGTCGACGATGATCCAGCTGTGGCTGTAGACATCGACGGTCAGGGATGTCGCGCCGGAACGCGCCTTGCATGTCTCATAGATGACGGCGTAGAGCCTGCTGGAGGACGCCTTCCCCTTGGCCTGCGCTCGGCGCCCACGCCTCCGCAGATAGGTAAAGAGAACCGCGCATGCGATCGCAGCGACGAGACCGATGGCGCACCATGCGGCCACCCACACGAGCCGCCAGAACCCGAAGTGCACGTACCTGCCGAGCGTCGCGAAGGCGTAGGCAATGGTGCCGAAGAAGCCGATGACGACGAATGCGAGCAGGTTTGCGCGCGTTGAGAACCCCCGCGGCAGGCGCTCGATCATCGACGAGGCCGGGGGGCGGTTGGCGGGACCGGGCGGGGGAGAGGTGGGGTACTGGTTGCTCATGGTCTCACTGACGTGTGTGGGATGGACGAGGCCGGGGCGCGTTCGCGTCACGCCTCACGGATAGCCTTCATGATCCCACTGCGTGGGTAGTAGTCGACGACGAGCGAGGTCGTGAAAGGGTGGACGACACATGCTTGATAGACAGCGTAGTAGGGGCTTGTTGGTTTCGTGAACTCGTCTTGCGTGTGCGTCGTGATGTCGAAGTGACGCGGCTTTCCTTCGTCAAAATGGAGGGTAAAAACGTTGCGGTAGTAGGTGCTGCCGCGACGCCCGTGCTCGGTGAGCGTCTGGAAGTTCTCACAGCTCGTGACGGCCCGCGTCTGGGGGCCTTGGCGGGCGTCGCTGGACAGCTCGCTGAAGGCTCCACCGCCCATGACGGTACACGCGGTCGCGACCAACGCGATGAGAGCAATGCCGACAAGTGTCTTGATCGCAGGGCCTGCGTCGCCAGGTTGATCCAGCTGTGCGCGCATCGTGCGCACAAGCGTCGGAAGGAGCGATAAGAGACAGATACCGAAGACAACGGCCGCGCCAGAGCCGATGAGTGAACAGACCAGCTGACGGACGCCGAAGTTCCCGGCCAGCAAAAACGCGCCGAGCATGACGACCGCGGATCCGACGATCACACAGGCCCATATGGCCATGCCGAGCTGTTGCCGAGCACTCATCGGACGGCTCTCGGGGGAGAAACGTGAATGACGTGGGTACACACATTCCTCCTGTGCTCACACGTCCGCCGGGATCGCTCCCGTCCACTCGTACCAGCCCTGGTGCTGGACGATCCACGCCATGAGGGCGTAGCCGGCCTGGCCGGGCAGGGTCTGGCCGTCCCCTCCGCGCGCGAGGGAGGCAGCCATGTCCTCGAACCACTGGTCGTGTGCGACCAGCGGTGTGTAGCAGTCGACGAAGGGGATGCCTCGGCGCGCGCACACCTCGGAGCACGAGGAGGACAGTGCCTTGAGGGATCCGGAGTCCACGCCCGCGAGCGGCGGGGGCCCGACGACGAAGCTAGGGATGCCGAGCGCGGTCGCCCGGTCGGTGATGTTGGCCAGGTTCAGGCGCGAGCGGGCCGTCGAGATGCCGGCCGCGACGTCGCCCGGACCCACACCGATGACGAGGCCGTGGGGCTCGCCCTCGGCCAGGCGCGGCAGGACCTCGGCCTCCCAGCGCGCAGCCATCTGCTTCGTCGTCTCTGAGGGGACGGCGAGGGTCAGGAACGTGGCGGGCAGATCGAAGGTCGAGTGAGCATTGACGCGACCGACCCAGCCCAGGCCTCGGGGGTCACCGACGCCGGCGACGAGCTCGTCTCCGATGAAGCAGATCCGCATGGTGTTCCTTTCCTGTGCCTCCCGCGCGAACCCAGATGATGCGCGCGATCCCTCTTAGCCTTCGAAGGCCTGCGCAATAAGGGTAGCTGCTTGCTCCTTGTGAAGCGAGGCACGTCCCGCGGCGGTCGTCGCGGACTCGGGGCGCGAGACCACGCGGACCGGGCGTCCCAGCGACGGGAAGAGGTTGAGCGCCAGGTGCGGCCACGCGCCCTGGTTGCGCGGTTCGTCCTGCACCCACGTTACCGACGCGTTCGGGTACTGGGCGAGGACTTCGGCCAGCTCGGCCTCGGGCAGCGGGTAGAGCTGCTCCAGGCGAATGATGGCCGTCGAGGTGTCGCCGCGGTGCTCGCGCTCCTTGGCGAGGTCGTAGTAGAGACGGCCGGAGCACAGCAGGACGCGTGTCACCGATGCAGGGTCGGTGATCGTGGTGTCGCCGATGATGGGCTGGAAGCCGCCGGAGGTGAACTCCTCGATGTGCGAGGATGCCGCCGACAGCCGCAGCAGCTGCTTGGGCGTGAACGCGATGAGGGGCTTGCGCGGGCGCTTGTAGGCCTGCGTGCGCAGCATGTGGAAGTGGTTCGCGGGCGTGGAGGGCTGAACGATCCACATGTTGTCCTGGGCGGCCAGCTGCAGGTAGCGCTCGATGCGCGCGCTCGAGTGGTCGGGTCCCTGTCCCTCGTAGCCGTGGGGCAGGAGCATGACGAGCGAGGAACGCTGGCCCCACTTCTGCTCGGCCGAGCACACGAATTCGTCGATGACGGTCTGCGCGCCGTTCGCGAAGTCGCCGAACTGCGCCTCCCAGATCGTCAGGGTCTCGGGGCTCTCCAGCGAGTAGCCGTAGTCGAAGGCCAGCACGCCGTACTCGCTCAGCGGGGAGTTCCACACGTCGAAGCGCGCCTGATTCTCGGTGAGGAAGCGCAGCGGGGTGAACTCGCGGCCATCGTTCGCGTCGTGTAGGATCGCGTGACGCTGCACGAAGGTTGCGCGGCCCACGTCCTCACCGGACAGGCGCACGCCGGTGCCTTCCATGAGGAGCGTGCCGAAGGCCAGGAGCTCCGCGAAGCCCCAGTCGATGGGCTTGTTACCCAGCGCCATCTCGAGGCGGCGCTCGCACAGCTGGCGCAGCTTCGGGTGGGGCTCGAAACCCTCGGGGAAGCGCGTGTGCGCGCGGCCGATGCGGCGCAGCTGCTCGGCGGGGGCCGCCGACGTCCAACCGATCATCATGCCGATGCCGGGCATCTGGGATTCCGGCATGGTCCATTCCTCGTCGGGGGATTCCCCGGCCTCGCCGACGCCGACGGTGAGCGCGGGGTCGTGCGTGCGGCTGCCCGGGTTGATCTCGGACACGGAAGAAGCACCGCCCGCGCGGGTCTCGTCAAGGATGCGCCCGAGTTCCGCCTCGTACTGGGTGATCGACTGGCGGGCCTCGTCCTCGGTGAGCTGACCGCGACCCACGAGGCCGCGGATGTACACGGCGCGCGTGGAGGGGATGCGGTCGATGAGGGAGTACATGACGGGCTGGGTCATCGACGGGTCGTCGCCCTCGTTGTGACCGCGACGGCGGTAGCACACCATGTCGATGATGACGTCCTTGTGGAAGGCGTTGCGGTACTCGAAGGCCAGGTGCGCGCAGCGGATGACGGCCTCGGGGTCGTCCGCGTTCACGTGCAGGATCGGGACCTGCAGGCCCTTGGCCAGGTCAGTCGCGTATCCGGTCGAGCGGCCCTGCGTCGGGCCGGTCGTGAAGCCGATCTGGTTGTTGACGATGATGTGGATCGTGCCGCCGGTCTTGTAGCCCTCAAGCTGGGAGAGGTTGAGGGTCTCCTGGACGACGCCCTGGCCGATGAAGGCCGCGTCGCCGTGGATGAGGATCGGGATGATCGGCAGGTCGGGGTCTCCCAGGTGCTCCTGCTTGGCGCGCACGATGCCCTCCAGGACACCGTCGGCGGCCTCCAGGTGTGAGGGATTGGCGCCCATGTAGACCTTGGTGGCTAGGCCGTCGTCAAGGGAGTAGACGCCCCACGTGCCCAGGTGGTACTTGACGTCGCCCGAACCCTGGACGGAGTTAGGCATGTAGTTGCCCTCGAACTCGTCGAAGATCTGCGCGTAGGACTTGCCCGCGATGTTGGCGAGCACGTTGAGGCGGCCGCGGTGCGCCATGCCAATGGCGACCTCGTGGATGCCGGTGCGCGCCGAGTCGGCCAGGATGTGGTCGAGCAGCGGGATCAGGGACTCGCCGCCCTCGAGCGAGAAGCGCTTTTGGCCCATGAACTTGGTCTGCAGGAACTCCTCGAAGGCCTCGGCGCGGATGAGGGTGCCCAGGATGTGGCGCTGCGCGTCGGGGGAGAGGGCCTCGTAGGGGCGCTCGATGCGCTTTTGGACCCAGGCGCGCTGCTCGGGATCCTGAATGTGCATGTATTCGATGCCGACCGTGCGCGTGTAGGTGTCGTGCAGGCGCGTGAGAATGTCGCGCAGCAGCATCTGGTCGGAGCCGCCGAAACCGCCCGTGGGGAAGGGACGATCCAGGTCCCACACGCTCAGGCCGTAGGAGGAAATATCGAGGTCGGGGTGGCGACGCACGCGGTAGGCCAGCGGGTCTGTGTCTGCGGCGAGGTGTCCGCGCGAACGGTAGGCGTGGATGAGCTCCGCGATGCGCGCGGGCTTGCCCTTCTCGTGGTTCGGGTCGTAGTCGTAGTCCGCTTCCCACGCGTAGGGGCGCGCGGGTACGTGCATCGAGGTGAAGACGCGCTCGTAGAAGCCGTCGCGGCCCGAGAGCTTGGCGTCCACGAGTGCCAGGAGGCGGCCCGACGCCGCGCCCTGGATGATGCGGTGATCGTAGGTGGAGGAGAAGAACATCGTCTTGCCGATGCCGAGGGCGGCCAGGCGCTTGGGGGAGACGCCGCGGTATTCCGCCGGGTAGTCGGTGGCGCCCACGCCGATGATGAGGCCCTGGCCGACCATGAGGCGCGGCACGGAGGTGGTGGTGCCCAGCGTGCCCGGGTTCGTCAGGGTGACCGAGGTGCCCTGGAAGTCGGCGGTCGTCAGCGTCGCGTTGCGGGCGCGCGTGACGAGGTCCTGGTAGGCGTCGACGAACTCGGCGAAGGTCAGCGTGTCGGCGTCGTGGATGACGGGGACCTTCAGGGAGTGGTTGCCCTGCGCGTCGGCCACGTCGATGGCCAGGCCGAAGCCGATGTGCGCGAGCTGCTCGACGGCGGGCTTGCCGCCCTCGATCGTGTAGCGCACGTTGAGGTCAGGCATCTCGCACAGCGCTTCCACCAGCGCGTAGCCGATGAGGTGGGTGAATGAGACCTTGCCGCCGACCGTGCGCGCCAGGTGCGCGTTGATGAGGGCACGGTTTTCGATGAGGAGCTTGGCCGGGATCTGGCGCTGGGAGGTGGCCGTGGGGATGGAGAGCGAGGCCTCCATGTGCTTGGCGGTCGCGCGCGCGGCGGACTTGAGGATGTGGAGCTCATCCTGCGAGGGGGCACCCTGGAAAAGGGTGAAGGCTGCGCGCCCGTGCTGCTGGCGCGTGTAGGGGCTGGTGGCCTCCGCGACGGCGGCGGGCGGTGCGGGCGGCAGGTCCGAGCGCGTCACGGAGACGACATGGGCGTCCGGCTGGCGCGAGGCCTCGGGAGCGTCGTCCTCAATGTCGAGGGTGGGCGGCGTGACCGATGCGGGAATCGCGTGATCAGTGGGGGCCGAGGCCGACTCGAGTGTGGGTGTGCCCTCGGGGATCGCGGGGCGCTTGGCTCGCAGCTGCGGGGGAGCGGACTCGGTGGAGAAATAGGCTCGCCAGGAGGGATCCAGGAGCTGGGGATCGCGCTCGTAGAGGTCTCGCATCTTCGCGATGTACCACTGGGGATCGGGCTGAGAAGCGGTGGGAGTGGGCACGTATTCCTCCGTAAGTGTCGCGCCGCGCGCATGGGCAAAATCCCGCGCGGCCATACCTCAATAATTCTACCGCCGCGTGACCGTCTTCACGAAACCTGGTATGCCTTTGGCGTGTACTTCAAGGGTCTTTGGTCCGTTGGAGAATGATTGTTGGCACATGCGCCGCGGTGTGTGGAAATGCGCGCTGGGGGAGAGGGGCTGGGACGCTAGACTGGAACCATCATGGACTGCGACACTGTCGGCTGTACTGCCGCTCTTTCTCACCCCTTGCCCGCGCGTCTGCCCGCGACCAGCCCCGCCCTCGTGGAGGGGGATGCGCGATGATCACAGCGCTCATGCTTGTGCTTGGCATCGTCTTGACCGCCGGCACCTTCGTCTTCGTGTCCGCCGAGTTTTCCCTCGTCGCGGTCGACCAGGCCGTCCTCGAGAAGAAAGCGGAGGAGGGGGATCGCGGCGCCGCATCCGTCCTGCGGGCCACCCGGACTCTTTCCACTCAGCTGTCGGGCGCTCAGGTGGGCATCACGCTGACCACGATCCTGCTCGGCTACACGACGCAGAGCGCTCTGGCTGAGCTGCTGGAGGACCTGCTCGGATCGGTCGGCCTCGCGTGGGGCCTGGCGACCGGCATCGCGGCATTCGTGGCTGCCGCGTTCATCAACGTTTTCTCGATGCTCTTCGGTGAGCTCGTCCCCAAGAACCTCGCCCTGGCCCATCCGCTGGCCACGGCCGTACGTGTCGTTCCCTTCCAGATGGTCTTCACGGTGATCGCCCGACCCATCATCTGGGTGCTGGGTGGCACGGCAAACTGGGTGCTCTCCCGCATGGGTATCGAGCCGCAGGAAGAGATCTCGTCCGCGCGATCCGCCTCCGAGCTGGCGGCCCTCGTCGAGCACTCCGTCGAAGAGGGGACCTTCGACATGTCCACGGCCGACCTCTTCGTCAACACGATCCGCATGTCCACCCTGAGCGCCGCCGACGTCATGACCGACCGCGGCCGCCTGCACACCCTCAGCGAAGGCGACAGCGCCCAGGACGTGCTCGACCTGGCCCACGAAACCGGGCACTCCCGATTCCCGGTGATCGGCGACGACTCCGACGACATCCTCGGCCTGGTGTCCCTGCGCCGCGCGGTCGCCGTACCCGCCGAGCGGCGCGCCGAGGTCCCCGTTGTGTCGTCGTCGCTCCTGACGGACGCGCCTTCGGTTCCCGAGACCGCGCCGATCGGTCCTCTCATGGTTCAGCTGCGCGACGAAGGCCTGCAAATGGCCGTCGTCGTCGACGAGTACGGCGGCGTGTCCGGCATTGTGACGCTCGAGGACGTCGTTGAGGAGATCGTCGGCGAGGTTTCCGACGAGCACGACCAGCGTCGCCTCGGTATCCGCCCGCGCCCCGACGGGACCTTCCTTGTTCCCGGCACGCTGCGCCCCGATGAGCTCGCGCGCCGCACGGACATCAACCTGCCCGAGGACGGCCCCTACGACACGATCGGCGGCCTCGTCATGAATGAGCTGGGTGAGATCCCCTGCGTCGGCTCGCGCGTGAGCGTCGATGGTATCGGCATCGAGGTCACCCAGATGCAGGGCAGGCGCGTTGCCCAGGTGGCGATCACGCCCGCGGCCTCCGAGGATACCGATGAGGAGGTGTCCCTGTGAGCGTCGGGGTTGGTCTCGCTATCACCGTGGCCCTGCTGGCCGTCAACGCGTTCTTCGTGGCCGGCGAGTTCGCCGTCACCTCGACGCGTCGCTCGCAGGTCGAGCCTCTCGCGGACGAGGGGGTGCGCGGAGCCGGCGCTGCTCTCTTCGCCCTGCGGCACGTCTCCCTCATGCTGGCGATCTGCCAGCTGGGTGTGACGGTCGCGTCCACGACCCTGGGCGTCGTCGCCGAGCCCGCGATCGCGCACCTCGTCGAGTCGCCGCTTGAGCGCCTGGGCGCGCCCGAGGCGACCAGCCACGTCGTCGGATTTGCGGCGGCCCTCGTCATCGTCCTCTTCTGCCATGTCGTGTTCGGCGAGATGGTCCCCAAAAACGTCTCGATTGCCGCCCCCGTGCGGATGCTGCTGGTCCTGGCCCCCGTCCTCGTGCGCCTGGGCCACGTCCTGCGTCCGATCATCGAGGCCATGGATCACTTCGCGAACTGGTTTGTGCGCATGGCGGGCTACGAGCCGCGCTCGGAAATCTCGGCCACCTACACGGTCGAGGAGGTGGCCTCGATCGTCGTCGCTTCGCAGGCCGAAGGCGTGCTGACAGATGAGCTGGGTCTGCTCAGTGGCACCCTGGAGTTCTCCGAGGAAACCGCTGGGACCGCGATGGTTCCCCTCGACAAGCTCGTCGTGCTGCCGCAAGGGGCTACCCCCGCCGACGTCGAGGAGCAGGTCGCCCACACGGGCTATTCGCGCTTCCCGATCGCTGGGGACGACGGCTCCATCGTCGGCTACGTTCACCTCAAAGACGTCCTGTACGCCACCGGGGAGGATCGCGAGCAGCCGATCACGCCGTGGCGCATCCGTCGCCTCGAGGCCGTGTCCTCCGGCGACCAGGTCGAGGATGCGCTGCGCCACATGCAGCGCACCGGTGTCCACTGCGCTCTCGTGCGCGACGCGGGCGTCGTCGTCGGCATCCTCTTCCTCGAAGACATCCTCGAGCTGCTGGTCGGCGAAGTCCGAGATGCTCTCCAGCGCCCGTGACGCGGCGCGATCAGCAAGGTACATTAGATCGAGGCCCGCAAACGACGAACACAGATGAGGGGGAGAGCGTGAGCGACATCGAATGCCCGCTGCCGAAGCGGTCACAGCTGCGCGCCGCGCGCTCCGAGAGCGGCGAGGACTCCCAGGAGACCCCGATCACCGCGGCGATTCCGCTCGACCTGGATCCCGCTGCGCCGCCGCCCCCTCGCGCCGCGGTCACGCGTCACGAAGCCGCACCCGACGAGGCAGCCCCGGCCTCGCCCGTGGCCGAACCCGAGAACGTGGCCGAACCCGAAAGCCAGGCCGAACCCGAGGACCGGGCCGAACTCGAGAGTGAGGCTGAACCCGGGAGCGAGGCCCCGGCCTCGTCCGCTGGCCGACGCCGAGACGTCCACCCCGTGGGCTACGTGCTGCGCGCCCTCCTCGTCCTGGGCCTGGCGGGCACGACGATCGCCGTCCCCATGACGGGACGCGTCGGCTCCGACTCGTCTTTGACCGTGCCCGCGCGCGCTTTCGGCACCTCGGTGGGCGGACCCAGCTGGGCCGTGTCCTCCGCGCTGCCGCAGGCGACCGCCCTGGACGGCACCCTCACCGCGAACTCCCGCGCCAAGGCGAAGGCCCCCGTGTCCATCACCGGCTGCGCGTCGGGCAACGGCGCGGACGGCAACCGCAACGTGCGCGTCGTCGCCGACACGATCTACTGGCCGCTGCCGGAGGGGTCCTACACGATCACGTCGCCCTTCACGATGCGTATTTCGCCCGTCTCCGGCCAGCTCCTGGCCCACGAGGGTATCGACATGGCCGCCCCGCTCGACACGCCCATCACGGCCGTGTACGGCGGCGTCGTCGAAGAGGTTGCGGAGAACTCGCGCTCGGGCGCCTACGTGCAGATCAAGCACACAAAGTCCGACGGCACCGTCTTCCACTCCGCCTACCTGCACCAGTACATGAACAAAATTAAGGTGAAGGTCGGCGACACCGTGACCGCCGGACAGGTCATCGGCGCGGTCGGCAACAATGGCTGGTCGACGGGCCCCCACCTGCACTTCGAAATCCACGACTCCTCGGATACCCCCGTGGACCCCGAGTCGTGGATGGAGGCAAACAAAGCTGTTTATCTCGGACAGGAGTCTTGCTCATGATGCCCGTCACGATGCGTCAGGGACCCATCATTTTCGCCCACCGCGGCGGCAGTGAAGAGGCACCCGAAAACACGATGAGCGCGTTCGCGCACACGTACGAGGCCGGGATCCGCCACGTGGAGACGGACGCTCACATCACCGCTGACGGCAAGGTCGTCCTCTGCCACGACGTGACCGTGGAGCGCTGCTACGACGGGACCGGCGCAATCGCCCAGATGACGTGGCGCGAGCTGTCTAAGCTGCGTCACCGCGACTCCGGGGAACAGATGCCGCTGCTCGCTCAGGTTCTCGAGGCTTTCCCTGACATGTACTTCAACATTGATGCGAAGGAACCGGGCGTTGAGGGGCCGCTCCTCGACGTCATCGCTGACCACGACGCGGCCAACCGTGTGCTGGTGGCCTCCTTCTCCGAGCCTCGTCTGCGTTCCGTGCGCGATACTGCGGCTTCGGACCCGGCCCGAGCGGTCGCCACGTCTCTCGGCACCGAGGCCGTCGTGCGCCTCGTGGGCGCCGCGAAGAGCGCCACGAACCCCGCCTGGTGGCACGTGCCCGGCCCTCGCCAGGGCGCCATCGCCGCGCAGGTTCCCATGCACCAGGGCCCCATCCGCGTCGTCGACGAGCGCTTCGTGGCCACCGCCCACACCCTGGGCCTGGCCGTCCACGTGTGGACCATCAACACGGTGGCCGACGTGCTGCGCCTCCTCGAGGTCGGCGTCGACGGCATCATCACCGACCGCCCCGTCTTCCTGCGTGACTTCCTCGATGCTCGCGGCCTGTGGACCCAGCCTCCGGCTCCCGGTTCCGTCTCTGGGCCGAGGGACTGAGGCTATTGCTTGAAATGGCGGGTGCGCACCGGTGAGTGCGCACCCGTTAACGCGTCCTCGTTCGCCATTGGGAGGCCCTGGAAGCTCTGGCAATGCCAGGCCACAGCCCCATGCGCCCTCACACTGGTCCGACAACCCACATGAGTTGAGACACGAAAGGGGCCCATGCAAGACAGCATCGTCACATCGTTGTGCCTCTTCGGCCTGTGGATCTTGCTCGCCGCCATCCTGTGGGTGGAGACGAACTCAACCGGCCGAATCGGCGTCGCCTGGCGCAACGCGAACATCAACAGCCAGGTCTCCAAGAATGTGCGCGCGATTTGCATCCCGGCGTTTCTGTGCCTGTGCTACCTCGCCGCCTTCATCAAGGTAGTGGCCTACTACGGTGCCTTGCCACGGGCGCTTTTCGGGCTCACTGCCCTCGAGATCGTCGCCGGGATCGTCATGGTCGGCGGCCTGCTACCGATCCGCTATCCTGCCGACTGGTATCCCACCTACCCCGATCCCCTCAGCGAACAGTGGCCCGACGAGGGAAACGAGGGGGAGACCGGCGAAGAGGAATACAAGGAAGACTCTCCCTAGGGTCTGACACCACACAGCGAGGGGGCGGAGCCGCTTGGCTCCGCCCCCTTCGACGCATGTGTCAGGACCACTGACTCACTCGTTGCCGCTGAAGTCGGCCACGGCCTCGTCCAGGCCCGCGCGGCGGATGCGCACGAGCGAGAGGAAGGCCAGGCCGAGCGCCAGAGCGATGCCCAGGCCTCGAACCAGCCAGGACTCACCCACGAAGATCATCGCCATGGCAGCCAGGACGGGCACCAGGAGCGTGAACGCGTAGCCCACGTAGCGGCCAAACGACGGCATGGGAACCCCGTCGGCCTCGGCGACCGACTTGACCATGAAGTTCGGACCGTTGCCGATGTACGTGATAGCGCCACAGAACACGGCGCCCAGCGAAATCGGAATCAGGTAGTACTCGGGCACGCCCGCGATCAGGGTGCCCTCGCCGCCGGACGCCTTCGCCATCTCGAAGAACGTCATGTACGTCGGAGCGTTATCCAGGACCGACGACAGGCCGCCAGTGAACACGAAGTATGTCATGCGGGTCAGCGGCAGAGATGGGGCAATCTGCTCCAGGTAACGCAGCGCGGGCGCCATCGTCGAGAAGATGCCGATGAACAGGGTCGCAACCTCCATGATCGGGCCCCATGTGAACGCGTTCTCCTCGAAGCGCACCTTCTTGTCCGAGAGCTTGTAGGACAGGCCCGCGACCGCGAACATGATGATCTCGCGCCACGGCACCAGGTCGACCCACGACTCGAAGTGGCCCTCGGCGAGAGCCTCGCCATCCCACGACGGAGCGAAAGCGACAGACAGGATGATGATCGCGAAGAACAGCAGGTTGATCTTTCCGTGCAGGCGCAGGGGCTGCACGTCGCGGTCGTCGGCCTCAATGGAGGAGGTGTCCTCGGAGGCGTAGCGCACGCGGTCGATCGAGTAGTAGGTGAGGAGCAGCAGCACCAGGACGAACAGCCACTCCTTCCACAGTGCGAACGTCCACGAGAACGGCACGCCGTGCAGGTAGCCGAGGAACAGCGGCGGGTCGCCGAGCGGAGTCAGTATGCCGCCGCAGTTCGCCACAATGAAGATCGTGAACAGGACCGTGTGCACGCGGTGCTTACGTTCCTTATTCGTCTCCAGGAGCGGGCGGATCAGCAGCATGGCCGCGCCCGTCGTCCCAATGAACGACGCCAACAGGCCGCCGATCGCCAGGAAGATCGTGTTGTTACGCGGAGTCGCCTTAATGTCGCCGGCCAGGTGAATGCCGCCGGACACCACGAACAGCGCGAAGAGCAGCGCGATGAACTGCACGTACTCCACGCCCGTGGCGATGAGCGGTCCGGTGCCCGCCCTCATGAACATCCAGACCGTCGTCGGCACGCCGAGAGCGAGCGCGACGGAGAGCTGGGAGCATTCCTTTTCCCACCAGTGCGAGGTCTTCGGGATGATAGGCAAGAGCGCGATGCACGCGAGCATCGCAACGAAGGGGAGCAGGCTCCACCAGGGGTAGGTCATCGGCCAGTCCTTGGTTGACGATAGATACGCCCACCATTTTATGGGGTAGGGGAGTGGGGCGTGGAGTGTTCCGGCAGGTGGGAGTGGCCTCATCGACGAGGCCGGGGCGCGTGCGCGCGTAGGTTTCCGTCGGGCGAACGCGGGCATTGCTGGCCGCCGGGTGTATGTGCGCGCGAGTGGGTATGCGTGGGTATGCGTGGCACCCCGAACAGGACTCGAACCTGCGACCTCTTGCACCGGAGGCAAGCGCTCTATCCGCTGAGCTATCGGGGCAGCTCGGCCAGTCTAGCAGGGTTTCATACATCCACGCGGAACGGTGATGTGTGCCATACTAGTGGACGTTGCTTGTTTGAGAACTCTTCAGGAGGATCCCATGCGCGTTCATATCGGCACCGATCACGCCGGTTTCGAACTCAAGGAAAAGGTTGTCGCCCACCTGCGCGAGGCCGGTCACGATGTCGTTGACCATGGTGCTCACGCCTACGATGCGCTCGATGACTACCCGCCGTTCTGCATTGAGGCAGCCCAGGCCGTCGTCAGCGAGCCGGGTAGCCTCGGCATCGTCATCGGTGGCTCCGGCAATGGTGAGCAGATGGTCGCCAATTGCGTGGAAGGCGTGCGCGCCGCCCTCGTGTGGTCTGATGCGACCGCGCGTCTGGCTCGCGAGCACAACGATGCGAACGTCATTGCCGTTGGCGCCCGCCAGCACAGCGAGGAAGAGGCTATCGCGCTCATTGATGCGTTCCTCGAGACCCCCTTCAGCGGCGACGAGCGTCACCAGCGCCGCATCGACCTGATGAAGGACTACGAGCGTTCCGTGCGCGCCTGATAGTCGCTCGCGTTTGCGCTGATAGAACTGACAGATACGAGGCGGGGCCGGTGAATGATCACCGGCCCCGTTTTGTGTGCCGTCTTTCTGGATGCTCGGCAGTTTCGCATGCAATTCCCCAGTGAGTCCTTCGGGCCGTGATGACAGATCCTTGAGATTCCAACGCTTTTGAGTACGCGCGGATCCGGGCGGTTATGGAATTGCATGCGACTTTGAGCGTGCGTGTCCGCGTCGGGGAGTGCGGGGAGAGTTTTGTACCGGTTGGCCTTGAGGCGGGGATTGCCCGGAGAGTTTTGTACCGGGGAGTGTGCGCTGCGTGGCTGGTGGGTGGTGGTCTGCGGGAAAAGATTCTCCCTGCTCGGGTTGTTTGCGTCTGGACCGGGATATTTTTCTCCCTGCTCGCGCTAGATGGGCTGAAATGGGCGTTTTTTGCTGTGCTGGGAGAGTTTTGTACCGGTTGTGGCCTTACACGCCGTGTGCTGGGAGAGTTTTGTACCGGTTGGCC
>NZ_JAPWAH010000014.1:0-49379 GCF_041432835.1 Pauljensenia sp. 20925_1_27 | reverse complement strand
GTTTTGTCCTATAACCCCAAACCAACGCGTTTTGTCCTTCAACCCCAGAAAACACGAAAACCCCCGCGCTTCTTTCGAAGCGCGGGGGTCATGCGCGGAGACGGCGGGATTTGAACCCGCGAGGGGCTATGCACCCCTACCTCCTTAGCAGGGAGGCGCACTCGACCGGACTATGCGACGTCTCCAGTGCCGACTACTTTAGGGCATTTTTGCCGCGAGCGCGAACGTGCGCCCGCCGCGACGCCCACGGGCGGTCGGCTCGGCGGAGGGCGAGGGATTCGAACCCCCGGTGCCATTGCTGACACAACGGTTTTCAAGACCGTCTCTTTCGGCCACTCAGACAGCCCTCCAGACTCGGATCATCCTACAGGACTGGGCCCGGGGATGCGACCCTCGCATCCCCGGGCCCGAGCCCCTCAGAAAATTGATGCGTCAGCCGCGCAGCCCAAAGAAGTTCCAGGACTTCTTGTCGGGGGCCGGTTCCTCGGGGTGGTCGAGGAGGCCACGTGAGATCGCGGGCGCGGTCGGCGGCCAGAGCGGCACGCGGATCGCCAGCGTCGCCTGGATGGCGTGGTAGACGTCCCAGCGCGAGGACTTGGCGGGCTGCACGGTCTCGTTGTGGGCGCCGAGGCGGCGCACCCAGCGGCCGGGCTGGGTGATGAGGTAGTCGTGGATGTAGTCGACGAAGGAGCGGTAGCAGTGCTCGAAGTGCTCAACCTCGGAGACGCGAGCACCGTCGTCTAGCATCGCGCGGCGCACGGCGACGGCGGCGCACACGCCCTCGCAGACAACCCACTGCTGGTGCTCGTCTTCGCCGGGGATCGGGTCACCCTCGTCGTCCACGCCGGTGGAGAAGCCGGGGCAGGCGTCGGTGCGGCGCCATCCGTCGACGCGAGCGCGTTCGAAGAGCTCGGTGCCCATTTCGAGGAGGTAGTCGGGTACGTCCCACCCCATCGAGCGCAGCCCGGCGCGCACCTGCAGTGCGAAGCGCGCGAGCTGCATCGAGTGGCCGGTCACGTACCCCTCGTAGTAGCGGCGCCCGTCGTTGAGGAGCTTGCCGGCCTCGTGGTTGGCTTCCCAGTTTTCGTCGAAGTACTCCGGGATTCGCCATCCGTTCTTGGAGGCGACCTTGTAGGCGAAGGCTGCCATTTTCTCGGCGCGGTCGAGCCACTCGGGTTCGGTCGTGGCCTCGGCGGCGGCCATGTAGGCCTCGATCGTGTGGATGAGGGTGCCGAGCGTGTGGACGGGGACGGCCTCGGTGAAGGCCTCGTCGTACTCATCCCAGACGCGCCCGTAGTCGTCGGTCCACAGTTCCTTCTGCTCCTCGAGCATGCGGTTGAGCAGCTCGTGGGCGCCGGGGCGGTCGGCGACGGTCGCGGCGGCCACGCCGAGCAGCGCGTACACGGTGTGGTACTGCGATTTCACGCGCGAGGCCTCGTCCCACGGCACGCCGTGTCCGTCCTCGTCGGGTTCGGGCTTGATGGCGAACCACATGCCGCCGTTGACGGGGTCCGTGAAGTAGTTGGTGAGTGCTTTGACGGCGTGATCGGCGTAGCGGCGGGTGCCGGGCAGACCCATGAGCGCGCCGAGCGAGAACACGTAGGCCATGCGACCTGTGACGGCCAGGTCGATGGATCGGGTCGGGTCGGGCTTTCCATCGGCATCGAGGTGCGCGAAACCAGTCGCGACGATCGCGCCTTCAGCCTCTTCGATGAGCGCCTGCATGTGGGCGCTCAGCCAACGGTTATGTTCGATGGAATCAAACCATCCCACGGTGTTCCTCCTGACGACACAGTCACGGTCTTCGGTGACCGACATCTCATAGGATAGTCGGTCACTGCCGTTTTTGGGAAAACGTGCAGACCCCCTGTCCTCTCTCGGGGACGAGGCCGGGGCTGCCCCCGCTGCCACCTGCCCTTTTGCGCCCGCCCAGCCACGGCCTCGAACAAGAGAAAGTATGGGGCGGTCCACGCCCTGGGACGGCGCTAGCCACAAAGCGGCGTAACGTGCAACACTGTCACTATGCATGAACGAGCTGGCACACGTGCCCTTCCAGAAGACCTCATCAACGTCGACGATGTCATCTCCGCCTACTACGACATCGTCCCTGACCCGACCGACGTGGGACAGCGCGTCGCGTTCGGAACGTCGGGCCACCGCGGCGCTTCGTTGGACGGTAAGTTCAACGAGGCGCACATCATCGCCATCACCGCGGCGATCATCGAGTACCGCGCCGCCCAGGGCATCAACGGTCCCCTGTTCATCGGCCGTGACACGCACGCCCTGAGCGAGCCCGCGTGGCGCACCGCCCTGGAGGTCCTCGCGGCCGCCGGCATCGACACGCGCATTGACTCGCGTGGCTCCTACACGCCGACCCCCGCCGTGTCTGTCGCGATCCTGGGCGCGAACGGCGCTCCTGCCAACCTGCGCACCGAGGGCGACGGCCTGGCCGACGGCATCGTCGTGACCCCCAGCCACAACCCGCCGCGCGACGGCGGCTTCAAGTACAACCCGCCTCACGGCGGCCCCGCCGACACCGACGCGACCGGCTGGATCGCGGCGCGCGCCAACGAGCTGCTGGATTCGGGCGAGTGGAAGAACGTTCCGCGCGTCACCGGCTCCGACCTGCTGCACGACCCGAACATCAAGCCCTTCGACTACCTGGAGTTCTACGTCTCGCAGCTGGACCAGGTCGTCGACATTGAGGCCATCCGCAAGGCGGGCGTGCGCATCGGCGCGGACCCGCTCGGGGGCGCGTCCATCGACTACTGGGCGGCCATCGGCGAGCACTACGGCCTCGACCTGACCGTAGTGAACCCCGAGGTGGATCCGGCGTGGCCGTTCATGACCCTGGACTGGGATGGCAAGATCCGCATGGACTGCTCCTCGCCCTACGCGATGGCGTCCCTGCGTCAGGCCATGACTCCCGACGCCGAGGGCAACACCCCCTACGACATCGCGACCGGCAACGACGCGGATTCGGACCGCCACGGCATCGTCACCCCCGACGGCCTGATGAACCCGAACCACTTCCTGGCCGTCGCCATCGAGTACCTGTTCACGCATCGTCCCGGCTGGGGTGCGGACGCGGCCGTGGGCAAGACCCTGGTGTCCTCCGCCCTCATTGACCGTGTTGTGGCCGCCATGGGCCGCAAGCTGGTTGAGGTGCCCGTGGGCTTTAAGTACTTCGTGCCCGGCCTGCTGTCCGGCACCGTCGGCTTCGGCGGCGAGGAGAGCGCGGGAGCTTCGTTCCTGCGCAAGGATGGCACCGTGTGGTCGACTGACAAGGACGGCATCATCCTGGCGCTGCTCGCCTCGGAGATCCTGGCCGTCACCGGCAAGACCCCCTCCCAGCTGCACGAGGAGCAGGTTGAGCGCTTCGGTGCCTCCGCCTACGCCCGCATTGACGCCGCTGCTTCCCGCGAGGAGAAGGCGAAGCTCGCCGCGCTGTCCCCGGATGACGTGACCGCGACCGAGCTGGCCGGCGACCCGATCGTCGCGAAGCTGGTGCGCGCGCCCGGTAACGACGCGCCCATCGGCGGCCTGAAGGTGACGACCGAGTACGCGTGGTTCGCCGCGCGCCCGTCGGGCACCGAGGACGTCTACAAGATCTACGCGGAGTCCTTCAAGGGTGCCGAGCACCTGGCGCAGGTCCAGGAGGCCGCGAAGAAGGTCGTGTCCGACGCCTTGAACGGCTGACGCTCTGGAGGTGCCCGCTCACGCGGGTTGCAAGGGGGGCGGCGCTCGATTGAGCGCCGCCCCCCTGCTTACCGCAGATGTGCATGGGCCGATGTACCCTTGGAACACCCAGATCAGGAAGGACTACCATGACAGCAGCTATTCGCTTAATTTCGGGTAAAAGTCCAACCGCACTGGAGTTTTTCGCCGGCATTGGCCTCGCTCGAGCAGGGCTTGAACAAGCGGGATTCTCCGTCGCCTGGGCAAATGACTACGAAGCCAAAAAGCACCAGCTATATCGCTCTCAGTACGGAACAGACACCGACTACCATGTCGGCGATATCGCTGACGTCACTGGCAGCGATTTGCCGACGGACGCCGCAATCGCCTGGGCATCCTCCCCCTGTACCGACCTTTCCCTCGCTGGTAATCGAGGTGGACTTGACGGCAAGCAATCGGGAACATTTTGGCACTTCATGCGGATCCTCGAAGAGATGGGGGAAAACCGCCCTCCTGTCGCGGTCCTCGAGAATGTCACTGGGCTCGCTTCCTCGCATTCAGGCGATGATCTTACTGCAGCAATCCGCGCTTTTAATTCACTCGGTTATTCCATCGATGCTCTGTCTATTGACGCCAGGCATTTCATTCCACAGTCACGGCCACGTATGTTCCTTGTAGGGGCACTAAATCCGCCCGAATCGGATGACGCTCCCTCAGATCTACGTCCCGAGTGGCTCGAATGGATACATTCCGACCCGACCCTCACCACTCACCGGGCTCCTCTTCCCGTCGTTCCCCCGCTGCTCACCGAGGGATTTACCACGGTTGCAGATCAACTCCCCGATGACGATCCCCATTGGTGGAACACCCACCGGACTGCAGCATTCCTTGGATCACTATCCCCCGTTCAGGCTGCACGACTCGACTCTCTGCGCACATTGAATCAGGTCTCATACCGTACCGCGTACCGGCGTACGCGTCAGGGGAAACCCGTTTGGGAAATTCGGCCCGACGATATTGCTGGTTGCCTGCGGACAGCACGCGGTGGATCTTCACGACAAGCTGTTGTCAGAGCCGGCAAGGGTGAGGTTGCTGTACGTTGGATGACTCCTCATGAATATGCATCCCTCATGGGCATCCCCGACTATAACTTCGGCGATGCCACGGATAACCAAATTCGTTTTGGTTTCGGCGACGCGGTTGCCGTCCCTGTTGTTGCTTGGCTCGGAAAGAACTACCTCATGCCCTTGGTTCGTCAAGAATTCAGCCAGGATTTCTCATCACTGAAAGTAGCTGCTCATGGCTAGTACTGGAATCGCCTCGTACGGTTCACCGGATTCAGAAATCAAGCCACCGCTGAAGCGCGAGATGCCCACGCGTTTCGTGCAGCTGTTTCGTGCACATCTGTCGTCGGCTCTCAACTTCGTTGAGCCTCTGACGCGTAAGCGACTCGGTAAGTGCGTCGGAGTGTATGCCTTTTACGACTTCGACGGTGAGCCCATCTACGTTGGCCAAACAACGGAGGACTTTGGGACTCGAATTGGTCGACATCTCAGAGGTCAGCGCAGCGACACTCTCGCCTACAGAATTCTGGATCCGTTTGAAGTTGCAGAGGTCGAGTTTTTTCCAGCGGATTACCTGCTGGACACTTACCCCGACAGGAAAGAACGAAGCGCCGCATTTGATTCACTGGAGTACTCCGTGTACGTCCATGCAATCGAACAGTCGAGCTACCACGCCATCCTCAATGAGAAGATTCCGCCTATTTCTCCTCTTGTTGATTTACCGAATTCTTATCGCTTCAACTTGATTCCCGAGGAGTACCGCGAGGATCGTGAGCACCCGGATGTCCGAATTGCACGGCGTGCGGAGACGCTCGCTCGTGTTGCGGCCGTCGCGCACGAACGCGGTGAAGTTTCCGCTGGGCTGCGTCGCGTTATCGTTATCCAAGCTATTCGTCTTGCGGACTTGGCTGCGGCTCGACTCGCTTATGCCGAAGGCCGACCACGCCCTGATCCCAATTGCATCGACGTCCATGCACTTGTCGGGAACATCTTCGAGGAGCAAGTTCCCTAGTTTCTCGCGCTGCCCGCTGGCGCGGGTTGCGCGGGGGGCGCTCATACGAGCGCCGCCCCCCTCGTCCGTCGAAAAGATAACTCCGATGGGTGTCGTCAGGATTGCGCGCCAGTGGCAGCCGCGTCGAACCACTCGGGCACGCGTCCCGGAATGTCCGCCAGCTCCTGGGGATTCGCGGACGTGCCGTCGCTGCGCAAGTATCCCGTGTAGTAGTTGAGCGACGTCAGCCAGCTTTGCGAGACCATGATGTCGACAGTGACCCCATAGCGTTCGCTCGTCCATACCAGGACGGTGTCGGTCGACCCACCGTCGGCGGCGTAGGTATCGCGGCGCAGGTCAAAACCGAACGGCTTGAGCTCGCCGTCAAACGCTTCTTGCACGCGCTGCGGATCATGCTCATCAAAGTCGTAGGACCGCGAAATCATTCGATACAGCGTCTGGTCGCCAACGCTCAGCTGAGAAATATAGTCGTTCCCGTCGTAGCTACGGTAGTTCTCACGCGTCATGACCTCATTGCGTGCCCGGATGATCGCCGGTTCCACGTCGCGTTTGAACGCCTCGATGGGTTCGAGAGACGCCGCGCGCTCCAGGTCTTCCTTCTGTTCCGTGTTCAACTTTTTTCCTCCTGCGAAAGGTATGCACGCGGCGCACACCACTGCTAGAAAAACAGCAAGCACCCCAATGGGCGGGCGCTTCACTTCTTACCTCGTCCCGCGATGACCCGTGAAATGTCGTCGAGCGCCTTGCTGCCCTCGTTGAAGTATCCACCATGCTTGCGGAACGGATAGAACTGCGACTTATCAACGTTGTCGCCAACATCGCCGGACAGGTGGTTGTAGCCCGGCATCTTGGCGGGATTCTTTCCGAAGCGACCGTCGTCGCCCATGCCCTGGACCATGTCCTGCCAATAGTCGGTGGCGCTGACCCAGGCGTGGCCCTTCTCAAGCTTAAACTCCGAGACGTCCTGGACGCCTGAGCCCGGCGAGCCAAACTGGATGAGATCATCGACGACACCCGAATCGACCTTTGTGAGCGCAATACCGGCGGTCGTCGACCCGTAGGAGTGGGACGCGACGGTAATGTGCGCGTCGCCCGCGCCGCGCTCGCGCGACGCATCGAGACCGTCCAGGAATCCAGCGAGTTTATCTGCGCCCCTCCTGGCGTAACCGATATCCGTCACCTCTGCGATGTTCTGCGGTGCCTCGTAGCCCAGGTAGGAGATCATTGCGACACTCTCGCCGTGAGCGTGTTTCCTCACGTTCGCGCCCATAATCTTCGCATCGTCATCGTACTTGCCCAAGTTGTTCGCAACGTTGGAGTACAGACCCGGGACAATCACGCCGATATGATCGGCCGTGTCGACGTTGCCCTGAGCGACGGCGGCGAGCACCCGCTTGCCCGAAGTCTCCAGACTCAGGAGCTGGCGTGGGGTCCCGTCTCCCTGCGGCGAGGGCTGTTCCCGATCGAGCGTGCTTTGAACATTCTTCAGTGCCTTCACTCGCTCTTCGACACGTTCCAGTTCCTGGCGCTCGCGGCGCGACGGATGGGCACCGTAGCGGTCCTTGAGACGCTCAAGCTTCTTCTCTTCCCGCGCGGTGGCGTCCTTCAGGTAGATGCGGTTCGCCTTGTCACGCGACGTTCCGTCGATGCCGTTCAGGTTGCCGATCTCCTGGGGGTGGGCCTTGATCATCTGTTCTTTGTCGGCGTCGCTGAGCGAGGACCACCAGTCCGCCACTTCCTTTTCGGAAGCCCCCTTGGGTGGAAGCTGGAGTTTCTTCGTCGGGCCGCGGCTACCACTGGTCGATCCATTCGCGTAGGAGCTTCCCACTCCACCCATTGCCGCGAGTTTGCTCTGCGTGTTCTGAACGACGCTGGCTGCCGTCTTCATGATCGCGCCCACCTGACCAGACACGATCGCCATGTTTTTCTTGATCGCCACCGCATCGATCGGAGATACATTGTGCGGACCAACGTAATGGACAGATCCATCCGGTCCGATGTGGAGGAAGTTATTCACGGCGGCGCCATCGAGATTCCTGGCCGCTGATCCGACTTTTTGTGCACCCTCCGAGGCCTCGTTAAAGATGCTGGCGAGGGCCTTGAGCTTACCCTCCTGCCGTTCGACGTCTCCGCACAGCTTGAACAGCGCACTACGGGCGGCATCGACGGTACGCCCGTGCGCGGTCAGAGAGCTCAGTTGGGC
Source organism: Pauljensenia sp. 20925_1_27 (assembly GCF_041432835.1). Classification (NCBI taxonomy): domain Bacteria; kingdom Bacillati; phylum Actinomycetota; class Actinomycetes; order Actinomycetales; family Actinomycetaceae; genus Pauljensenia; species Pauljensenia sp. 20925_1_27. The sequence goes on along the minus strand of NZ_JAPWAH010000014.1, from coordinate 41,422 downwards.
GTCGAGACTCTCACGCACGTTCGCCAGTAACTCCGCGCTCTTTTCATATCCCTGTGCTTGCTGGCTGAGGGATGAGCCCTCCCACTGCAGGAGATCGGACCACTTCATTGTTACGACTACCCTCCGAGTTCTGCGCTAAAGCGATTGGCTCCCAGATCCAGCGGCTCGATTGGATCCACTATCGGGGTCGGGTTTCCCATCCTGGGCAGCTTCACGGGAGGCACCTCGGGAAGCTCGATGGCAGGTTTCGGAAGGGGGCGGGGACCGGTCGGCCCTGTGATGATCGGATCCAAGGGTTTGATCGGCCCGACTGGGTCATAGGGCATGGGCTCAACCTTCGGCCGACCCGTGCGAGGGCGGGGTTGGTGGCGGCGGCGATGCCCACCGTCCCTGTGATTCCCCTTCTGCTTGTCTGGGTCACCAGGAAGACGCGGACCGTGATGAGTCGGCTGACCACCATTGCTCGGTGAGGGAAGAGGAACGAGTCGCGGATTCTCATGCCCCTGTCCACCGCCAGAGCCGGAACCCGAGCCCCCACCGTATCTGTTGCCCTCGATGATGGAACCGATGAGCTGGCTGTTCTCGTCTTCGGAGGCGATGAAGTCGCGCTCGGCAGCTTCGAGCGAGTCGGCGTGCTCGTCCAGGCTCGTGCCCGTCTTGGTTGCCTGATCCGCGAACTTATCTTCGACGCCATGCATCTGCGACGACAGGCTCGTGCCGGGCATCGCCGAGGCAAACGCGCTGGCTCCACCCTCGGGGCGAGCAGAACGAACAGCCTCTGCGGCCTCGCGCGCCGTCGAAGCGAGGCGAGGGAACTCGCCGGCAACAAATGAAAGATCGCTCATCGTCCACTCCTGTGTTCATAGATGCGTGACCTGGACAATATTACCGGACGGAAACCTGACGCGCACCCATTCATTCGGGGCGCCCATACTCCCCTATCGCACATTTTTACCGCTCACACCCCTAGAAAATTGGTGACGGGGCGGCTACCTTGGCACTGTCACCCCCACCGGGGCCTGACTCACACCCACCACCTCCAGGAGCCAACATGAGCGAGGCACGCCGACCCGCACACTCCGCGGAATCGGATGCGCCAGCCTATGCCTCGTCCGCAACGACGACGAGGCCAGCCATCCCCCGCCTGCCCGCCGGCCGTCTCGCGTTCCTCCTCTTGGCCGGCATCGCGCTCCTCGCGGGCCTGGACGCCTCCCTCGTGCGCCTCGGAGCGCTCGCGCCCGTGGCCTCGACGAGCCTGGGGACCGTGCACGGGCTCCTCATGATCTACGGGTTCCTGGGCACCGCGATCTGCCTGGAGCGCGCGGTCGCTCTGCAGTCCGACGGGCGGCGCGTGTGGGCGTACGCCGCTCCCCTGCTCACCGGTGCGGGTGCCGTCAGCGCGGTCGTCATCTCCCTCAACGAGGGGGCGCGCACCACCCTCGCGAGCCTTCCGATCCCCCGCTACCTGGCCGCCCACCTGAGCGGGTTCGCGCCCGAGCGGATGATGCCCGGCTTCCTCATCACTCTCGGCATGGCGCTGCTGAGCGCCATCTACTGCTACGTGTGGGCGCGCCGGCAGGCCACCCACGCGGTCCTCATCCAGCTGATGGGTGCCCTCATTGGCCTGGGCGGCGTCCTCCTGTGGTGGCGAGGCCTCGAGACTCCGCGCGCGGTGCCGTGGTGGCTGGCGTTCCTGATCGTCACGATCGTCGGCGAGCGCGTCGAGCTGGCTCGCCTCGCCTTCGCGTCCGGCTCCACCGAGCGGCGCATCACAGCCGAGAGCGCCGCGCTCATGGTGGGCCTGACCGTCGCGCTCTCCTCCCCCGCGGTCGGCTACCCGCTGATCGGTCTGTCGCTCGGCGCCCTCATGGTGGACACCGCGTGGCACGACGTCGCGCGCGGCACCGTGCGCATGAAGGGCCTGCCGCGCCTGGCCGCCGTGTGCATGCTAAGCGGCTACGCATGGGCGCTCGTTCCCGCGCTGATGTGGGTCATCGCACCCCCGGCCTTCGACGGGTACGGGTACGACGCCGGCGTCCACGCGGTCACGATCGGTTTCGTCGTCTCGATGCTGCTGGCCCACGCGCCGGTCATCATCCCGGCGGTCGCTCGGCGCGAGGTCCCCTACCACGCCGCCATGTGGGTTCCCTTCGCGTTCCTGCAGGTTTCCCTCGCTCTGCGCCTCCTCGCGGGCGCGCGCGAGGCTGCCTACCCGTGGCACCTGGGCGGCACGCTGGGTGTCGTGGGCATCATCTTGTTCGTCGCCACGACTCTGACGGTGACGATTCGCCGGGCGCGCGCGGTCTCGCGCGAGGTCGGTACCGGGGACGAGGCCGGGGCCAGGCCTGCGACTCCCGCGCCCTCGGGCGGAACGGAGGCCCGATGACCAAGCCCCGCGTCCCCCGCACGGACCGCGCAACCTCGGTGTGGATGTGCGCGGCGGCGGCGTGCGCCGCGGTCACGATCGTCGCCCGAGGCCGTATCCCGCAGAACCTGTGGACGATGATCCACCTCGTCACGCTGGGTGTCCTGTCCAACGGGATCTTCCAGTGGTCCTGGTACTTCACGCGCGCGCTCGCGCACCTGGCGCCAGACGACCGACGCGCGGGACGCGACAACACCGTGCGCATCACGGCCTTCAATCTCTCCCTGCTGCTCCTCATCGGCGGCATGTGGTCGAATCTGTGGCACGCGACCGTCACCGGCGCGACGGTCGTCGGCGTGATCGCCGCATGGCACGGGTGGGCGCTGCTCACCGCGTCCCGCGAGCGCCTGGCGTCGCGTTTCGCGGTGATTATCCGCTACTACATCGCGGCGGCGTTCTTCCTGGTGGTCGGCGCGCTGCTGGCCGGTTTCGTCACGGTGGCCATGTTTGATGCGAACGCACCCGCGTGGCTGGCCGAGGCCCGGGACCGTCTGACGGTCGCCCACGCGCTGGCGGGTGTGGCCGGTTGGGTGGGCCTGACGATGGGTGGGACCCTGGTGACGCTGGGGCCGACCGCGATGCGTACGCGCATGGATCCGCGGGCGGTGTCCTTCGCGACGAGCGCCCTGCCCCTGTGGGTGGCCGCTCTCCTCGTCGCGGGCGCAGGTACGCTCGCCGGGTCGATGCGTGTGGCGTCGGTGGGTCTCCTCGTCGTCGTGGGCGCGGCGGCGCTGGGCGTCGGCGTTCCACTCCTTCGCGCGGCGCTCGCGAAGGGCCCGGCCGAGTACGGCGCATGGTCCCTCGTGCTGGGTGCCGCCTGGATTCTCGTCGCCGGCGCGGGAGCGTCCCTGCGCGCCTTCGAGGCCGCGGACGCGACCGGCCTGCGCGCGGCGTTCCTGCCGTGGCTGCCGATCCTCGGCGCGGCCGGCGTGGGCCAGCTCTTCGTCGGCGCGCTCACCTACCTGATGCCCGTCGTCATCGGCGGCGGACCGTCCGCGGTGCGCGTCGGGGTCGGCATGCTCGAGGCCGGGGCGCCCATCCGGGAGGCGGCTCGCAACGTGGCCGCAGTGTTCGCCCTCGCCGTCGCATCCCTGGGCGGCGTGCCCGCCGAGCGCCTCACCATCGCCGCGTGGGTGGTCCTGCTGGCCACCTACGTCATCGACATCGTCCTCATGGCCCGCTGCGGCGTGGCCCAGGCGCGTGTCAAGCGCGCCGCCCAATCCCCCACCACCACGCAAGGAGGCCGCCGTGGCTGACCTGAACCTGTCTGCGTCACCCTCATCGGGAGGAGACGCCCGCACAACGTCCGCCCCGAAGGGTAGCTCGACGGGAACGCCGAAGCTGCGCATGAGCCCGGCGGGCGACCACTCGCCCGTGAGCCGCACGGCGGGCGCGATCATCGGCGTCGTCTCCGTCGTGGCACTCGCGCTGGCGATCTTCCTATCCAACCCGTCCGCGCCCACGGCGTCGGGCACGGGGACCGCATCGGGGGCCACGGCCTCGTCCGTGACGCCGACCGGGCACACGACCCGCGTGTCGGTGGGCGTCGAGGGCATGGCGTTCACCCCCAACCACATCGAGGTGCCGGTTGGTGACCGCCTGATCATCGACTTCACGAATTCGGGGGATCAGCGCCACGACCTGGTGTTCGAGACGGGCGTGTCCTCCGGGTCCCTGGCGGCGGGTGAGACGAAGGAGCTGGATCTCGGCGTCATCGGCGGCGACGTCGAGGGCTGGTGTTCCCTGCCGGGTCACCGCGAGATGGGCATGACGCTGCACGTGCAGGCGACGGGCGCCTCGTCCTCCTCGGGGCCCTCGGCCTCGAGCGGCCACACGGGGCACGACCACGGCCAGGATGCGACCGGCGGGCCGGCCACGGCGACCGAGCTGACCGACTACGCGGCGTCCACCGACGCGCGCGACCCCGCCCTGCCGGCCGCGACCAGCGAAACCGAGCGCTACTACACCTTCACGGTCACCGAGCAGACCACCAACGTCACCGACACGCTGACCCGCCAGACGTGGACCTTCAACGGCGAGGCACCCGGCCCGATCCTGCGCGGACACATCGGCGACACCTTCCACATCACGCTGGTCAACAACGGGACGATGAGCCACTCGCTGGACTTCCACGCGGGCCTCGTCGCCCCCGACAACGTCATGCGCTCCATCGAGCCCGGGCAGAGCCTCGAATACACGTTTGTTGCGAAGAACGCGGGCATCTGGCTCTACCACTGCTCAACCGCGCCCATGTCGATGCACATCGCGAACGGCATGTTCGGCGCCGTCATCATTGACCCGACCGACCTCGACAAGGTCGACCGCGAGTACGTCATGGTCGCCTCCGAGCTCTACCTGGGCGCGGACGGGCAGAGCGCCGACGCCTCCCTCCTGTCGGCCCTGCAACCCAACGCAATGGCCTTCAACGGCGTGCCCTTCCAGTACAAGGCACACCCCATCCCCATCAAGACCAACGAGCGCGTGCGCGTGTGGGTCATGGACGCGGGCCCCAACCTGGCGACCACCTTCCACGTCGTGGGCACCCAGTTCGACACCGTGTGGCGCGAGGGCGCCTACGTGATCCGCGGCGGCGGCAGCGGGGGCGGCTGGGGCCAGGTCCTGTCCCTGGGCGCCGCCGAGGGCGGTTTCGTCGAGTTCACGCCCCTCGAGGCCGGCCACTACGCCTTCGTCAACCACGCACTCTCCCTGGCGGAAAAGGGCCAGACCGGCGTCTTCGAAGTGACCGACTGAAGCCGTTCCCCGATCCTGGCCACGGCCTCGTCCCCCACGGACGAGGCCGTGGCTTCTTCGCGGTGTCCCCTCCCGCGCGCCGCCCGGCTTGCCAGCGCTCGTCGATCATCGTCACACCAGACATCGCCTCCCACACACAGGGGCCCGGATGGTTACGTACGCCCCACTCCGCGCGGCTTTTCCGCCCACCGACCAACGGTAAAATGAGAGGATGCTCGGTACCTATCTCGATATTCTGCGTGTCCGTCAGTCGTGGAAGTTCTCCGCGGCTGGCCTTGTGCTGCGTATGCCAATGTCGATGGTGGGCCTGTCGACGATCCTGATGGTGCGCGCCGAGTACGGCAACTACACGCTGGCCGGCGCCGTCTCGGCGGTCAACATCATCGTCATGGCTCTGTGCGCGCCCATCCTCGCGCGCCGCGTCGACCGCCACGGGCAGCTGCGCGTCATGGGCCCCGCGTGGACGATCTCGGTCCTGTCGATGTCCGCGCTGGTCGCCGCCGTCTTCATGCACGCCCCGGCGTGGACGCTTTTCATCCCGGCAGCCCTCGCGGGTGCCACGTGGGGCGCACCCGGCGCGCTCGTGCGCTCGCGCTGGTCGACGATCCTGCACAAGCCCGGACAGCTGACGACCGCCTACGCCCTCGAATCCGCGGTCGACGAGTTCGTCTACATCGTAGGTCCCGTGCTCTCCACGGTCCTGGGCACCGCGGTGCACCCCGCGACCGGCCTCATCATCTCGATCGCAAGCCTGGCGGTGGGTGGCATCCTCTTCCTTTCGCGCCGCGACTCCGAGCCCGCCATCATCCCCCACGACCCGAGCGCCCCGCGCGAGTCCGTCATCCGCAAGCCCGTCGTCCTCGTCATGGCGGCGACCTACATCGGCATGGGCATGACGTTCGGCGCGATGGAAGTGTCGATGGTCAGCTTCACTGAGGAGCTGGGTACCCCCGCGCTCGGCGGCATCCTCCTCGCACTCTTCTCGATCGGCTCGCTGACGGCCGCGCTCGTCTACGGTGCGCGCACGTGGAGGCGCCCCACCTGGCAGCTGTTCGTGATCGGTGTGATCGCGATGGCGATCGGCATGAGTTTCTTCCCGGTGGCCTTCAACATCTGGACGATGGCCGCCGTCATCCTCATCACGGGCCTCACCTGCGCCCCCACCATGACGAACGTCAACGTCATCATCCAGAAGTCAGTTTCCCCCGCGAAGCTCACCGAGGGCCTGACCTGGATGTCGACCTCGATCAACCTGGGGACCTCCCTGGGCACCGCGGTCGCAGGTCCCGCGATCGACGCGATCGGCGCGCGCGGCGGACTCTTCACCATGTCGGGATCCGGCTGGGCGATGGTCCTCCTCATGCTTATCGGCCTGCCCGCCCTGCGCAGGGGCACCGCCCACGCCCCAAAGCCGACGCTTCCACTCGACTGAGGACCACGCAGCCCCGATTCTTGCGCTCCGGGTGGGTCGAGGCCCTATGATTGCCCTCATGCGCCTCCGACCGCCTCTCATCGACGACGAATCCCCTTCGCTCGCGCTCGCCCTCACGGCTGGCGTCGGCGAGTTCGCGTCGACTCTGCTGGTCGCAGTCATGTCGCAGGGCTGGTACTACCCGGGCGTCGTCGGCTTCGGAGGCATCGGCTCCCAGCGCAGTGCCCGCATCCTCGGCCGCGTCCTCATGGCGCGCGGCGACGAGGGCCGCTCCTGGCTCCAGACGAGGCGCGGGTGGCGCCAGTTTTTCAACGCCCAGGTCCCCCGCCAGCCCGTGCTCGTCACGGTCGGTAACGCGCGCAGGCTCGCCTTCGCGGACCGCGGCGGCTTCGTCGACATGACGGTCCTGGGCCACGGCCTCGAACCCGGCTGGCACGACGCGACCATTCAGGTCCTGCACGCGGGCGACGTGCGCGCCCTCGGCATGTCCGAGGACACCGCCGCCAAGCTCGCCGCCACCTTGCGCACCGCGACCCCGCTGCCCGCCCCGGCCTCGGCGATGCACGAGCGCCCCCGCAAGGGCCGCATCCGCGCCGGACGCCCCGCCCGCGTGCGTCTGCGCATCGTCTCCGACGACGAGCATTTCGGGGTGGTTTCCGACATCGACGACACCGTCATGGTGTCGATGCTGCCGCGCCTGGTCACGGCCGCGAAGCACGCGTTCCTCGACCGCGTCTCCGCGCGCGAGGCCGTCCCCGGCATGGCGAATCTACTGACGACGCTGACCACCTCCTCGGCCACGTCGGAGGGCGTGCCCGAGGGCACCCACGCCCCCATCATGTACCTGTCGACGGGCGCGTGGAACGTCGTGCCGACCGTGCGTTCCTTCCTGGAGCGCACCGGTTACCCAGCAGGCGGTTTCCTCATGACGGACTTCGGCCCCTCGAACACGGGATGGTTCCGCTCGGGCCCCGAGCACAAGCGCCGCGAGCTGCGCCGCCTGGCCCGCATGTTCCCGCACATGCGCTGGCTCCTGGTCGGCGATGACGGGCAGCGCGACCCCGAAATCTACGCGGAGTTCGCCCGCGAGTTCCCGCAGTGCGTCGCGGGCATCGCGATTCGCTCCCTGTCCGAGATCGAGCAGTTCATGGCTCACGGCAGCTTCGAGGCCATGGTGCCCGACGCCCTGTGGACCGTCCCCGAGTCCATTCCCGTCTGGTACGGTTCGGACGGCGAGGCGCTCCTGGAGAATATCCGAGGCCGTGGCACGGCCGGGCCGCTCGCCAGCCGCTGAGCGGGTGCTGAGCGGGTGCTGAGCGGGCAAGCCCGCCGGCGTGACGCTGCTTGAGGCCCCACGGGCCACTCTCCGGCCGCTGACCGGCCGCTGAGCGAGCGCTGACCGAGCGCTGAGCGGCCGCTGACCGGCCGCTGAGCGGGCAAGCCCGCCGGCGTGACGCTGCTTGAGGCCCCACGGGCCACTCTCCCACCAATTTCGCATGCAATTCCCCTGAGTGTATTTCAAGTGTTGAAGTCTGATCGTTGATATTCTGCGGTTTTTGAGCGTGCATCGATTCGTGTCGTGGGGGAATTGCATGCGAAATTTGCTTGGGCTGGGTGCTGCTGTTGTTTGTGGATACTGCGGCCGGGCTCCACCACCGCCCACCGGCACCGCGGCCAGGCTCTGTGCCTCGAAGCCCGCCCGTGCCCTCCACACCGGTCCCTCCGGCACCCTCCACGCAGGTGGGGCCTGGTGTCCTGTTGGCGAGCCCCAACTCTGCCGTTCGGTACAAAATTCTCCCTGCTCAGCTTCTTGGCGGTGACAACGGTACAAAACTCTCCCTGCATGTAGAAAAAGCGCCAAATCAAGCCATTTCGGGTGAACAGGGAGAGTTTTGTACCGGAAGTGGGGCCGTGAGGCTCGTGCTGGGAGAGTTTTGTACCGCACATGCGGTGGGAAGGGGTGTGCTGGGAGAGTTTTGTACCGGAAGTGGGCCGCCCTTGGGTCCTGTTGCTGGGCTTTCCCGCTCATGGGCACTGGGGCGGGGCCTTCCGGACCCGCAGGTGCGCTCCACGACGGTGGCGGTGGGGGTTTTGCACTACACGAAGCCCTCTTACGGCGTGTCGCCGGCGTGTCGCACCCTCTTGTAGTGCAATTCCCCCCGTCGAGGGGCCTGCCTGACGAGCGAGGCACCCAAAACGCAGACCACCTCGGTGAAAAACACTGAAAACGGGCTGCTAGTGGCGAAGTGGTCTGCGTTTTGGGCAGTTCCCGGGGGTATGGGTTGCTCGCGCACATTGTCGGGCGCCTGGACAGGGTGGTAGCGACCCGACAGCCACATTGCGCGTTCGCACGCGAACCCGCTATTGCGAGAGCTAACCCGCTATGTCGCACGTAAACCCGCTATGTGGAGTGTGGGCGGGCTACCCATGCTCGTATTGGCGGGTTAACGTGCGGATTAGAGGGCCCACGTGCGAATCAGCGGGTCCACGTGCGCGGCGAGGAACGCAGGCGGCTAGCACGCCTCAGCGAACTGCACCCCTGACGCTGAATGTCCACACCTGGCCAAGCGTTCGCCCACGCACGGGCGCGATGCAGGATTCACAGGAACGAGGCAAACACACCAACTAAAATCGTGACTTTCCCGCGCAACAAAGCCGAAAAGTCACCCCTCCAGCAACACGATTTGTCCATCCTCATAGTTGGTCCCAACCAACTAAAACACCGACTTTCCCGCACCGCCAAGCCGAAAAGTCACCCTTCCAGCAACACGCAGTGTCCTATAACCCCACAAGCAAGCCAAAAAGTCGCCACAAAACCAACACGTTTTGTCCTTTAACCCCATTTTGCCGTTTAGCCCCGAAACGAAGCTCATCACTATAAAAAGGCCGCCCCGAGGGGCGGCCCTTCCATCTATTGCGTCGTCACAAGTCCTACTTTGATCCCGACATCGGACGGCACTTAGTGGGCTGCTCGATGGGATCCGTGGACTTCAGGACTCGCTGCACGTCTTCGGCGCTCATCACGTCGTCGTAGAAGGTTCCCAGCTCGACGGTCACGGTGGAATCCTGCGCGTCGGAGAGGCGCACGTGCGCGCCGGGGAAGAAACGCGCCACCGAGTAGGCGTTATCCACCGCGTTCGGACCGGCGGTAATGCGCACTTTGCCGGTGTACTCGACGTCCGAGTTCGCGGGCTCCGCCGTCTGGAATCCAGCGGTTGTGAGCATGTCCGTCGCCTTGGATGCCAGGCCCTGGTGCTGCGTCGTGTTGATGACCATAACGGACACCTGACCGGGGGCGACGGGCTTCGCGTTCGCGGTCGGGCAAGGAATATCGCCGGTTTCGGCGTACTTGATCTTCACCGAAAAGTCATTGCCAAAGGGGACGGGGATGATGCCCGTGAACACCAGGGAGGCCACCACCGCGGCCACTAACATCACGACACCGATGATGGCGAACGTCGTGTTTTGACGCTGCTGGCGCTCGCGCAGGAATCGCTGGCGCGGAGTGAGGGCAGTGCGGGGCGCGTTCGGAGTACTCACAGTGTCCAGCCTATCGAATGGGAGCGTCCCGAGGCCAGACAACGCCCCGTCAGGCACGTTACATCTCGCCGCCGCACACCCTCGGCGCTACAGTAAGGTCACCCTGAGTAACGGGGCCACGCGCTGCCGCCCTACGCGGGACACCAACCGCACGGGGCCCCGGCCTCGCCTCCGTCCGACCCGAAAGAGGACCGCGATGAGCTTCCTGGACACCGACCTGCTCGCCCGCATCCACGAGCGCGCCGCCGACGCCGACGCCGCGAACACCTACCCCGAGGCCGACCTCGCCGACCTGCGCGAGGCCGGATACCTCGCCGCGTTCGTCCCCACGGAGTTCGGGGGCGCCGGCCTGAGCCTGACCGAGATCGCCGCCGAGCAGACGGCGCTGGCCAAGGCGGCGCCCGGTACCGCGCTGGGCATCAACATGCACCAGATCATCGTCGGGCTCGGCCGCTACCTGGTGGCGGCAGGCAACGCGCGCGGCGAGCAGATCCTGCGCGACGCCGCCGCCGGCGAGGTCTTCGGCTTCGGTATTTCCGAGCCGGGCAACGACCTCGTTCTCTTCGGCTCGACGACGCGGGCAACCGCGACGACGGACGGCGGCTACTCCTTCGAGGGCACCAAGATCTTCACGTCCCTGTCCCCCGTGTGGACGCGCCTGCTCATCTTCGGGCGCGCACAGGCCGAGGAGGGCCCCAAGTCCGTGTTCGGCATCGTCCACCGCGACGACGAGGGCTACTCGATCAAGGACGACTGGAACACGCTGGGCATGCGCGCCACCCAGTCCATGACGACACTCCTCCAGGGCGTGACCGTGCCCGAGGAGCGCATCCTGACGATCACGGACCCGGGACCGAGCGCCGACCCCGTCATCTTCGGGATCTTCTCCCACTTCGAGATCCTCCTGGCGGCCACCTACCAGGGCGTGGGCGAGCGCGCCGTCGAGGTCGCCGCCGAGCACGTGGCGAAGCGCCGCTCGGTGAAGAACCAGACGACCTACTCCAACGACCCCGACATCCGCTGGCGTATCGCCGAGGCCGCTCTCATCATGAACGCGGTCGGCCCGCAGATCCGCGAGCTGGCGCGCGACATCGACGAGGGCGTGGACCGCGGCCGCTCGTGGATGCCGCAGCTGTCCGCCGCGAAGAACGCGGCTGCCGAGGCCACGCTTCGTGCCGTCGAGCAGGCCATGCGCGCGTGCGGGGGCAGCGCCTACTACAACACGCACGAGCTCTCGCGCCTGTACCGCGACGCGCTCGCCGGCCTCTTCCAGCCCTCCGACCAGGAGTCCCTGCACGCCGCGTGGGCGAACCTGATCCTGGGCCCCATCGAGAAGGCGTAGCGCCGGAGCGGGAACGAGGCCGGGGCCGCAGCGCGGCGCCAAGAACGCGCCGCGCGGCCCGAGGCACCACCCCGCAGGACGGCCGCGCCCAGGCGTCGTCGACTCAGACAGAGAGGGCGGGCCCGAGGATTTCCTCGGGCCCGCCCTCCGTGAAGCGCGTGTTACGCGCGTCGCGTCAGTCGTTCCACGTGAACTTCTCGGGGCCGATCTCGCCGGTCGTGCCGATCATCCAGCCGCCGCGCGCCAGCGCGAAGGACTGACCGGTCTTCGTGTTCCAGCAGCTGATGCCGTCCTGCGTGGAGTGGCAGGCGTAGTCGCCCTTCGTGGCGGCCGCGCCGTAGGCGAGGGCGTTGCCGCCGCTGGGCGAAGCGCTCTCGCAGGACTGTCCGGCCTTGTCCTTCGTGGCGGTCAGGACGCCGACCTTGTTGCCGGTGCAGGAGGCGAAGCCGTCCTCGGCCCAGTCGGACTCGCCGATGCCGCAGCTGACGCCGTCAGCGGTGAAGGAGCAGGTGATGTTGCCGGACGGCGAGGAGAACGAGTCGACGGTGATCGCACCGGCGGGGGCCGGGTACTTCGCGGGTTCCTCGGTCGTGGCGCTCGCAGAAGGCGTCGGGGTCGACGAGGACGAGGAGGACGACGAGCTCGGGCTCGAACCGGCCGCGGGTCCCTCGTATCCGCGCGTGAACACGTAGATGACGAAGGCGAGGAGGACCGCCGCGGTCACGGCGAGGACACCGAGGATGACGGCCATGACGGGGAAGCCGCGCTTTTCCTTGGATTCGACGGCGGGCGCGGCGTTCTGCGGGGCGCTCGGCTGGACCTGGTAGGACGCGCCTGCACCCCGGTAGGCCTGGGGCATGGGCTGCGTGCGCGCGGGGGTGCCCGACGCGCTGGGGTAGGACGAGCCTGCCGATGCGCTCGGGTAGACGGCGGTCGCCTCGGGATCCTGGGCGGCCTTGCCTCCCAGGATGGAATGACGCTGCACCTGGGCAACGACCTGCTCGCGAGCACCCACCTGCGGGACGGGAGCATTCGTGCCGACGACAGCCGAGTAGGGGGTGGTGCGCTCGACCTGCGAGTAAGAGTTCACGCCCCCCTGGCCGAGCACGTACATGCCGGATTCGGAGGTGCGGATCGATGAGCCGGCGACCGCGCCGGACACATCACCGTGCATGACAAGGTAGCCGTTGGAGTCGATGTAGCCGTCATAGTCGTCGCGAGCCTCGAGTGCCGCGTTGACCTGCGGATCGTTGAACTGGTGCAACCAGTCGAGCAGCCCGCGATAGGCGTGCGGGTGGGCGGCCACCACCGGGCGCAGCTCGGGGTAGCGGTACGCCAGCTGGCGCAGCGCTTCAGCGTCGGTCGACGGGTCCTGGGCAGCCGCCGCAGGGTTGTCGAAATGCAGCTCTTCAGCCATCGAAACTCCAGACTTCACGGTCACGAGGTTGTTACACAATACCGCGATCAGGGGTCACAAGTGAAACCTTCACCATATTTTTTCCCACCATGCGGCGCTGTCACTTGACAAAAGCTCTACGAGTCACCACGGAAGACAAACCTGTCAAAGCCCAGGGTTTCGATGTCCCGCGCGAGGGAGCGAACCTGGTCGTCCCACCCCGGCCTCGTCGCACAGAACCCATCGGGCGTGCCCATGTCGCGTGCCTGCTGGAGCGCGAAGGTCCTCGCCCCCATCTCTCTCGCGCGCGCCGCAACCTCGAAACCGTCGCCGGGACCATCCGGGTAGACGGTCAGGCGCACCTCGTGGTCCACCTCGGGGTGGGCCAGGACGATGCGCAGCGACTCCCACGCCCGCTCCCCGGCACCCGCCCGCCCGGCCACGGCCTCGTAGTTGCCCCGGGTCGCCTTCACGTCGATGCCCACCCAATCGACGAGGCCCGCGCCCAGCAGCTCCGCCAGGCGGCGCGGGTAGGGACCCGCGGTGTGCAGGCCGACGCAGAAGCCGAGCTCGCGCACGCGCGCCATCGCCGCCCCCAGCGCTACCTGGCGGGTCGCCTCGCCGCCCGAAAACACGACGCCATCGAGGAGGCCGCGGCGGCGCGCCAGCAGATCCTCGAGCGTGCTCCATGCGACCACGCCCGGGATGCGCGGGTCGATAATCGCGCTGTTGTGGCAGTACGGGCACGCCCACGGGCACCCCTGCAGAAACAGGGAAGCCGCGAACTTGCCCGGCCAGTCCACGGTCGACATCGGGACGAGGCCCGCGATCTGCAGGTCGTCCGGCGTCCACTCGCGGTTCGCTCGCCCCCCGACGAGGCCGGGGCCGCCCAGGCTCAGCGTGCCCTCCCGGGGAGCCCCGGCCTCGTCAATCGGGGGACGGGCACCCACGTCAGCGGCTCCCCGCGGGAGGGAACGCGCTGACGAGCTCACCGTGCGCGTCCGCGGCGCTCTCGGAGAACATCTGACGCTCGTGGTACTCGCCCTTCTTGCCGATGTTGAAGGACTGGACCGGGCGGAAGTAGCCCATGACGCGCGTCCACACCTCGCAGGCCTGCGGCTCGGCATCGGGGTGGGCGGCAGCGCACTTGTCGCAGGTGAAGTGCTCACCCGCCAGGTAGCCGTGAACCGGGCAGATCGAGAAGGTCGGCGTGATCGTGATGTAGGGAACCTTGAAGGCCGTCAGCGAGCGGCGCACCATCTCCTTGCAGGCCTCGCCCGAGGAAACGCGCTCGCCCATGTACAGGTGCAGGACCGTGCCGCCCGTGTACTTGCCCTGTAGGACCTCCTGATCCTCGAGCGCCTGGAACGGGTCATCCGTGTACGCGACCGGCAGCTGCGAGGAGTTCGTGTAGTACGGCTCATCGGGCGTGCCCGCCTGGATGATGTCGGGGAAGCGCTTGCGATCCTCCTTCGCGAAACGGTACGTCGTGCCCTCCGCGGGGGTGGCCTCCAGATTGTACATGTGGCCGGTGGCCTCCTGGAGCTGAACCATGCGCTCGCGCACGCGGTCCAGGACACGCACGCACATGTCAAAGCCGCGCGGATCCGTCAGGTCGTAGGCGTCGTCGCTGAAGTTGCGCACCATCTCGTTCATGCCGTTGACGCCGATCGTCGAGAAGTGGTTATCGAGCGTGCCCAGGTAGCGCTGCGAGTAAGGGAAGAGGCCGTGATCCATGTGGCACTGGATGGTCTCGCGCTTGATCTCGAGGGACTTCGAGGCCAGGTCGATGAGCTCGTCCATGCGCGCGACCAGGCCCTCCTCGTCACCCTTGTACAGGTAGCCGAGGCGCGCCATATTCAGCGTGACCACACCGATCGAGCCCGTGAGCTCCGCCGAGCCGAAGAGGCCGTTGCCGCGCTTGAGGAGCTCGCGCAGGTCCAGCTGCAGGCGGCAGCACATGGAACGGATCATGTGCGGGTCCAGGTCCGAATTGATGAAGTTCTGGAAGTAGGGCAGGCCGTACTTCGCCGTCATATCGAAGAGGGCGTCGACGTTCTCGCCCTCCCAATCGAAGTCGGGCGTGATGTTGTAGGTCGGGATCGGGAACGTGAAGACTCGCCCGTCCGCGTCGCCGCCCGTCATGACCTCGATGAACGCGCGGTTAATGAGGTCCATTTCCCGCTGCAGCTCGCCGTAGGTGAAGTCGACGACCTCGTCGCCGATGAGAGGATGCTCGTCGGCCAGGTCGTCCGGGCACGTCCAGTCGAAGGTCAGGTTCGTGAAGGGGCACTGGCTGCCCCAGCGCGAGGGCACGTTCAGGTTGTAGATGAGCTCCTGCATGCACTGCACGATCTCCTCGTACTCCATGTCGTCCAGGCGCACGAATGGTGCCATGTAGGTGTCGAAGGAGGAGAACGCCTGGGCACCCGCCCACTCGTTCTGGAGGGTGCCGAGGAAGTTGACGATCTGGCCGCAGGCCGAGGAGAAGTGCTTGGGCGGGGCCGAGGCGATCGCGCCGCCCACGCCGTTGAAGCCCTCCTGGATGAGGCGCTTGAGGGACCAGCCGGCGCAGTAGCCGGCGAACATGTCGAGGTCGTGGATGTGGTAGTCGCCCTCGCGGTGCGGCGCGCCAATCTCCGGAGTGTAGACGTGCTCAAGCCAGTAGTTGGCGACGATCTTGCCCGCCGAATTCAGGATCAGACCGCCCAGCGAATACCCCTGGTTCGCGTTGGCGTTCACTCGCCAATCGGAACGATCGAGGTACTCCTCGACGGTTGCAATAGCGTCGACGTCGTATCGGGGTGCGGTCATTGTTCTGGTCCTGTCTTTTCTGCGTTGCCGCGTGTCTGCGTGTTTGCGTGTCTGCACTTCTGCAGTTCTGCAGTGGGTACTTCGGCGTGGGGATCTGTGTGGTGGGGCTGTGTGTGGTTGTCGCTGTGTGGTTGTTGGACTGTGTCGCCGTGTCGCGGCGTTGCAGTGTTGCGTTGTCGCGGCGTTGCGTTGCGAAGGCGGCCCGCCGCCGCTTCACCGCCTCCGGCGGGCGACCGTCCTGCTGTTCGGACGCGTGATCGACACGTCGTGAACACTGCGCCCTTGTGGGGCGCGGTCGTGGCACTGTGGGTGATGGAGGTTTCCTCCGCCCGGTGTGGCCTCCCCTAGATCTAGGGGTACGCGATCACGGATCACTAGATCTAGTGTTTGAGCCGAACGATGACCACAATATCTAGTGTCAATCGTGCGTCAGAAACGCGACGCGCGCGGCGGGCCATTCCGCTCGTCATTTGCGCGCTTTTTCGGGATCCATCGGGGACCTACGTCCCGACTCCCGGCACCCCGCGCTCCCACACTCCCGGCACCCCGGCCTCGCACCCAAAATTCCGCATGCAATTCAATTACTTTAACCTTCAACATCCCCTACGAACGTTGCAATTCCAACGATCGCAATTCAACATTTGAAATAGACCCAGGGGAATTGCATGCGAGATTGTTGGGAAACCACGAAACGCGACAGCCCCCGCCAACGCGACAGCCCCCACCAACGCGACAGCCCCCACCAACGCGACAGCCCCCACCAACGCGACAGCCCCCACCACAAAACGCGGAGGCCGCGACCGGAGAACCCGGCCACGGCCTCGTCGAGGGAACGAATCAGACGAGGAAGGGCAGCTTCTTGACGAGCCCCAGGCCCTTCCACCACGCGCCCAGACCGAGCGTGTCACCCGCGCTGGTGAGCGGAATCAGGATGAGGACGAGCGCGTAGACCAGGTGCTCGTTGACAACCGGGTTGAGGGATCCCCACACCCACGGCGCGACGGCCGCGTACATGAAACCCAGCATGACGACGCCCGCGACGGCCGCGAGCCGCGTGCCAATACCCAGCAGGAACGCCACCCCAATCCCCAACAACCCCAGCATGAACAGCCAATCCATCGCGGGCACGGCGAGGGACTCGAAGAAGGAGGCCAGGGGCTTGCCTGTGGTGGCGCCCGTCAGGTAGCTCTGCGCCGGCGTGCCACCGTTGATCCACGCGCGCGACGGGCCCGTCGAATAGTGCAGGCCGAAGGTCTTATCCACGAACGACCACAGGAAAATGAAGCCAACCGCGATGCGCAGCAGCGCCAGGACGAAGCGCGCGGGCTTGGAGGTGACGACGGCTGATGCGGAACGAGGCATGGCGGCCCTTTCTGGTGATCTGCGGTTGGTGGCGGGGTTGGAGCGCCGACGGCAGGGCCACTGCCTGCCAAGTCAGCAGCTCGATAACCCGCCGCCATTATCCACCGCTAGAGTCATGTGGGGCTAGTGGCATCGCGACGTCCGATGCCTGTCAGCAGCAAACTGGTAATCCGCAGTGGTTCCGGTGGTTTCACTAAACCGGCCCTGCACACCTGATTCGACGGCCCGGTACAAAACTCTCCCTGTTCGCAGCCCTCGCGGGTCGAACCGGTACAAAACTCTCCCAACACACCCAAGCCAGCGGCCCACCCGGTACAAAACTCTCCCAGCACACCCAAGCCAGCGGCCCACCCAGTACAAAACTCTCCCAGCACACCGAAAAACGCCGATTTTGGGGCATTTGACGCCAGCAGGGAGAACTTTGTACCGCTCGAGCCACCAACAACCCGAGCAGGGAGAACTTTATCCCGCATGCACGTCTTGGCTGCAGTGCCCGTGGGCGGCAGGGCCAGCACTCAGCAAAATCGCATGCAATTCGATTGCATGAACTTTCAACAACGTCTGAAAACGTTGCAATTCCAACGATTTGAATTCAAAGTTTGAAATAGATATAGGGGAATTGCATGCGAAATTGCTGTGCCGACGGGCCAGGACGCGGTGGCAGGCCACGGGGGCAGGCCGACGGGCCAGTCCGGGCTTCGAGACGACGCACCAAGCCGCCGATCAGCGACACAGGCACCGCCGGTGCGGAGGACGCCGCAGGGGCCTGACCGGCAACACACTAACGATAAGCACCGCCCGATCAGAGGCCGCCGCGAGGCCTGCAGGGCCCGGCCGGGCTTCGAGACGACGCGCCGAGCTGAAAGCTCGCAGCGCAGACGGCGAGCGGGCGGGCAGGCCACGCGGCGGCCGGAAATCGGGCGCGCCCGGAACGCCAACGGCACCACAAGCAACGCAAGGAACCCGGCACACACAGCAGCCAGGCCCGACAACGCCCAGAACACCACCGGCACCACAAGCACCATGAGCAGAAAAGCCACCACCGACCGGCACACCCAGCAGCCAGGCCCGACGATGCCCAGAACACCAGCGACGCCACAGGCAGCGCCCGAAGAACAGGCAGCGCCCGGAACACCAGCGTCGCCACAAGCACCGCAGCACATCAGCCGGAACCGCAGCACATCAGCCGGAACCGCAGCACATCAGCCGGAACCGCAGCACATCAGCCGGAACCGCCGGAACCGCCGAATTTACTCGCCCGCGAGGCGGTCGACTTCGTGCATGATGAGGCCGCACGCGGCGCTCACCCACGCGACGGCGGCGACGCCGAGGACGCGGGACCGCCAGGGCCTCACTTGCAGGAAGTCCTCGAAGCCGTAGCCGGATCCGGGGGATGCGGCGGACATGCTGAAGCCCCACATGGCGGCACCGGTGGCCAGCAGCGCGATGACGATGAGCCCGAGGCTCACCCACACCATCACGCGTTGAACTTTCGCGCCGTGCCGGGGCCGCCGCTCGATGGGCGACAGGGCGAGCGCCCACGCCCCCGCGATGAGGACGGCGGTGATGACGTCGGAGGGGCGGTGCCAGCCTTCCATCATGACGGACACGCCCATGAGGGATGTCCACGCCCACCCGATCCACGCGGACGGGCTGCGGAACCATTGGGGTGCGACGACGATGAGGGCGAGCGAGAGGGTGACGGCAACGGTCGTGTGCCCGGAGGGCAGCGAGTTGCCGGCACCCGTTGTGACGCCGAGATTGGGGCGGGTGAGGATGTAGTCCTTGAGGATTTGGGTCGTGACGTTCGCGCCGACGACGGCTCCGAGGGCGCGCCCGGCGAGGGTGGGTCGGCGTCGCGCGGCGGCGACAAGGGCGACGAAGAGGCCGGCTGCGACCATGACGGGCACGGACACGATGCCCGTGATGAGTGTGGAGAAGGCTTCGTAGCGGCTCGCGGAGCGCATCGTGCCTTCCATGAGGATGGTGTCGAGGACTTGCCCGGGCGCGGTTGCGAGCGCGACGTGGCTGATGAGCATCGTGAGCAGCAGGCAGGTGGCGACGCCGCCGATGCGTCGGGCCAGCTTGAGCCGGTACCAGGAGTCGGACACGAGTCGACGAGGCCGGGGCCCGTCCGCCGCAGGCGTGTCGGCGGGTGCGGGGCTGGGGGTGCGCCCTCGGGCGCCGCGCTGGGTCGCGGGCGCGCTGTCCTCTCGGGGCGCGCGGCCCGCGGTATCGGCGGTTGCCGACGAGCGCTTGCGGGGGCGCGCAGGGCGCGCGCCTTTGGTGTAGGACTCGTCGACGGTGGGGTCGGAGGGCAGAGCGGCGTTGGGGTCGTCCATGGTGTCCTCCGTTCGTGTCGATGGCGTATTCCGTCTCCACTGTAGTGGAGTGTGGCGCGGGCGTGTGGATCGGTTCGGGTTTGACGCTAGTCGAAGGCGATCGCACAGGGGACTGGGGTGGGCAGGGAAGCACAAGGCCTGCCCCGGGTGGGCGGCACTCAGTTGGGATGCCCGCGCACCTTCCACAGGCCTCGTCCCGGGCAGGGGCGGAACACACGGTACCCCTGGGCGGCACGCACGGCACAACGAACAACAGCCGACACGCGCACGGAAGTTGTCAGACAAGGTGGGCGCGCGCGGGAGAGAGGCCTCGGTTACAGTGGGGGTGTCCGATCCATACGTGTCACGCGGGAGTTGTCAGTGGCTGCATCTTCACCTGTCAGCACCGATCGTATTCGGGATTTGTTGCGTTCTCGCGATGTGCGTTTCGGCGACTACAACAAGGGCGAGCTGGCTTACTTGACGCCGAATGCCGCATTTTTCTGGAATGCGACGAACCCTCAGATTCTGCAGTTGCGCGCGCAGTGGCGCGGGATTGCGCGCACGCCCGAGCAGTTCGGTGAGCTGGCCCGCGAGGTCGCGGCCTGCAATTCGACGCGCACGGGCCCGAAGGCGTACCTGGCTCCCCTGGAGGACGGCACGCAGTATGGCTTGATCGCGGAATGCAACGTCGTGGTCATGTCGGGGCTCACTCAGGCGCAGTTGGATAATTTCTTTGAGACGTCGATGTCGATGATTATGGGTTTTTTCGCGGATCTTGAGGTGACGTTGCCGGGGTTCGTGGATTGGGATTCTCAGGGTCGGGAGGCTTCGCTGTGAACGTTCCGTACGTGGTTCCCGAAGATGAGGTGACCCCTTACCCGGCCGATTTTGAGCGGGTTGTTGAGGCCGTGCGCGAGATGGGCTACGGGCTGGATGTGATCGAGAAGGGTCACGCGGCGGGCGCGATTTTCGATGATGTTCCGTTCCTGGTGTCGTTTGATACGGCGGGGCGTTTCCTGTCGATTCGTGCGCTGTGGGAGTCGGATCTGCCGGCGGAGAGCGCGGAGCCCGCTCTGTTTGCAACTGCGGACAATTGGAATCGTGAGAAGTATTTTCCGACGGTGTACACGTCGACGTCGCCGGAGGGGACGCTGGGCGTGTACGCGGATTTCGTGGTGGACACGGAGGCCGGCCTGTCGGATGTGCAGCTGCGTGACGCTATTTCGTCGGGTATTTCGACGGGTATCGCGGCGATCCAGTACGTGAAGGAGTCCGCCTCCGAGGCGCTGGGGTTGGTGAATCCGGGCGCGGATGAGCGCTGACCGCCCTGCCTCTCCCGACTCGTACGAGGCCGGGGCGGCTTCACGCGAGGGCGCGCACTTGGCTCCGGGCACGGGGTCGTCGGCGTCGCCTCGAGGGGAGGCGGATGATCGGGCACGACCGAACAGCACTGCCGCGCCGGGCCTCGCCTCGTCTCCCTCTCCCGCCGACCTGCTGAGTGTTTTGGAACGCCTGAGCGCCGGGGATGATCGGCTGCTCGGCCACGTGACGTTGCCGGGGAGGAAGGGGCGGATCGCGGATTGGCCGGAGTGGGTCAGCCCCGCGGTTGTGGACGCGTGGGCGCGCCGGGGCGTGGAGCGCCCGTGGATTCATCAGCGCGACGCCATGGACGCTGTGCGTGAGGGCCGCGATGTCGTGCTCGCGACGGGCACGGGGTCAGGCAAGTCGCTGGCCGCGTGGACGCCGATCCTCTCCGACCTGGTGGAGGCCGAGGATTCGTCGCGTATTTCCGCGATTCACCGACGCCCGACAGCGCTGTACCTGGCTCCGACGAAGGCTCTGGCGGCGGATCAGCTGGCCTCGCTCATGGCGCTGCTCGGCCAGGACGACAAACCGGACGATGCGCGAGGGAAGTCCGCCCCGGAAGGGAGCCCCGGCCTCGTCGATGAGAGGCTGCGCCGCGTGCGCGCGACGACGGTGGATGGGGACACGCCGCGCGAGGCGAAGGAGTGGGCGCGCGCGGGCGCTGACCTGATCCTGTCGAACCCTGATTTCCTACACTACGTGATGCTGCCCTCGCACCAGCGGTGGTCGCGGTTCCTGGCGTCGCTGCGCCTCATCGTCATCGACGAGGCACACCATTGGCGCGGCGTGACCGGCTCGCACATTGCGCTGGTCGTGCGCCGTCTGCTGCGCGTCGCCCACCACCTGGGGGCGGATCCGCGCGTCGTCATGCTGAGCGCGACGGTGCGCGACGCGGCGGCGGTGGGCCGCGCACTCACGGGGCGCAACGCGGTCGCCATCACCGAGGACGGCTCGCCGGCGGGCGCCCACGAGCTGGTCCTGTGGCAGGGCGCGATCATGGCCGACGAGTCCGAGGTCGATATTTCCTCCTTCCTGGAGGCCATCGACGCGCCGCTGGGGGCGGCCACCCTCAAGGTCCCGATCGTGCGGCGCAGCGCCGGGGTCGAGGCAGCCAACCTGGCCACCGCCTTCGTCGAGGAGGGGGCGCGCCTCCTCGCCTTCGTGCGCTCGCGCGCAGGGGCCGAGGCCGTGGCCGCTCAGGTGCGCGACCGACTCTCGGCGCGTGGTTCCGCGAACGCGGGCCGGGTCGGCGCATATCGCGGCGGCTACCTGCCCGAGGAGCGCCGGGCGCTCGAGGAGGCGATCCGCACGGGAGGAGTGCGGGCGCTCGCGACGACGTCGGCGCTCGAGATGGGCCTGGACATCTCGGGGCTGGACGCGACGATCACCGTCGGCTGGCCGGGCACTCGCGCGTCGCTGCGTCAGCAGATCGGGCGCGCGGGTCGCGCGGGCGCGCCGGGCACGTCCGTGCTCATCGCATCGGACAACCCGCTGGACGCGTACCTGGTGCGCCACCCGGAGCATATTCTCGGCGAGGTCGAGGCCTCCGTCATCGACCCCTCGAACCCATGGGTGCTGGCACCGCACGTCGCCGCTGCAGCCGCCGAAATACCGATCACCCCGTCCGATATCACCTACTTTGGGACGGAGCTGCGCGGGGTTGTCGAGCGCCTCGTCGCCGACGGGTACCTCAAGCGCAGGCCCGCAGGGTACTTCTGGGACGCCACTCGCCCCGAGCGCCCCAGCGACCTCACCGACCTGCGCGGAGCCGCCGGCGACGTCCAGATCGTCGACGCTGCCACCGGCACCGTCGTCGGCACGATCGACCAGGCCTCCGCCGACGCCCACGTCTTCCCCGGTGCCATCTACATCCACCAGGGGCGCACTTTCCACGTCCTGAGCCTCAGCTCCCTCACCACGCCCACCGCCCCCGCTGCCCAGGGGTGGCCGCGCGCACTCCTGCCCGAGGCGTCGGGCGGCACCCGGGGAAGCGAGCACCTCGGGGGCGGGGAGCGGGAGGGGGCCCAGGCCTCGTCGATCATCATCCCGCCCGCACGGACGGGCGATGCGCGCGTCGCCCTGGTCGAGGAGGTCCGCACTCCCCTGCGCACGCGCTCGGCAACCCACACGAGCGTCGAGGTGTGCGCCATCGAGGAGACGTATGTGTGCGGGGACGGCACGGTCACGTGGCATCACGGGCCGACGAACGTGTCGACGCGGGTCACCGACTACGACCTGCTGCGCCTGCCCGGGCTCGAGTTCATCCGCAACATCGAGCTGTTCCTGCCCACCCATACGCTGCCCACGAAGTCCACGTGGTTCACGCTCACCCCGCAGGCGCTGGCAGCGATGGGGATCGAGGCCGCGGACCTGGCGGGCACGCTGCACGCGACCGAGCACGCGATGATCGGAATCCTGCCCGTCGTCGCGACCTGCGACCGATGGGACCTGGGCGGCCTATCCACCGAGCTGCACGACGACACGGGCGCACCCACCGTGTTTATTCACGACGCGTTCCGGGGCGGCGCGGGGCACGTGCTCGCCGGCTTTCACAGCGCCCGGTCGTGGGTCGCGGCCACGCTCGAGGCCGTGTCCTCTTGCGACTGCGAGTCCGGGTGCCCGCGCTGCGTCCAATCCCCCAAGTGCGGCAACGGCAACGAACCCCTGTCCAAACAGGGCGCGATCACGCTGCTTACCTACCTGCAGGACCGGGCGCCGGGGGCGTGAGAGGCGCACTCGCACCGCCGCCACTCGTGGACGGCTCAGCCTCGCACTAAAGACACCCGAACCTGCACCGGAGATACTCACGCAAGGCTCGACCCCACACCGTAGATACTCGAAGGGGCCGACCCTGAGGCCGACCCCTTCGAGTATCCCATCAACACAGTGCAAGTCTTCCGATGCGTTCCCTTTCTCGGCTCACCCTTGGTGGGTGTCGCCCTTGGCTTGATGACTATTAATGTACGGACCTCACCTGTGGGAACCATTGAACGAAGCTGGCAATTTCCTGAGAATTTTTCACCGCTCCGGCCCGGCTCGCGCCTTCGCACGCGCAATCGTTGATATTCCAGCGATTCTGATGCTCTGACTGACAACGACGAGGCAATCGCACTCGCGCACTTCGCAAGACTCGATCCCTACTCCGTTCTCCGCAGCGACGGAGGATGCCGCCACGCATGGGCGTTCTCCCACGTCCTCCCAGGGCGCCGTTGCCGATTCTTCGGCGCCCGCTAACGCCGCTAGGTCGGCGACGGCCTGCAGGCGCGCCTGCTCGCGGTGCGCGGCGCCCACCCCACCGAGGACCACAGCGAGGCCGAGCGCGAGGACGATCAGGGCTACGGTGTTGACGGTCCCCGATCCGTCCTCCCCGCACAGCGCGCGCGGATCGCCCGCCCCCTCAGGGTCGCTCCCGTGGGTGGCCGCCCCCTGTTCGGGGATCACGGCAGGACCCCCTCGTCGATGGTCGTCACCGAGCAGCGCGCCACGCCCCCAACCCAACCTGCGGCGCCGCGGTAGGAGGCGGTGCCGGTGACGCTCACCCACCCGCCGGCGCGGGTGACGGCGTAGGATCCCGGCGCGTACGCGGCCGATGCCGCCGCCTGCGGATCCCCCTGCCCGATCGAGGCGGCCCTCGCCCCCTCGCGCACCGCCTGGCACAGGGATGCCCCCGTCATCCCGGCCTGGGCGACCGCGACAATGACGCCGATGACGGCCGTGACGGCGAGGAATCCGATGGCGTGTTCGACGGTGACGTACCCGTGGTCGCAGCTCTTCATCGGGTGTTCAGCGCCTCCTGGATGATGGACTCCAGGGCGGCGCGCACGGTGTCCGATTTGAGGATCACGATGAGGAGGCCAGCAAATCCCGCGGCCGCGATGGTCCCGATCGCGTACTCCACGGTGGTGGCCCCCTCTTCCGGATCCGCGGGGTCTGTGGGAGCGTCCCCGCCCCGCCCCACCGTCATGTGATGGGCCGCGTCCTGCAGGGCGCTCAACGCGCGGAGCTGAGCGCGCGTGGCCGCGGATTCGATTCTGTCGATAATCATCATTGATCTGTCCTTTCGTCTGCGCGCCTATCGACGCGTGCGGCCAGTGTGCCCGCCGCCCCTCCCCCGATTCCACGCGGATTCGGACCCCTGTGGATAACTCAGGCACGCCGAAGAGCCCTGTGGATAACTCGTGCACACCAACGACCCCTGTGGATGGCTCCTACATGCCGAGGCCACCGGTGAGGGTGGCGAGCAGGGGCGCGATCCCGAGCGCGAGGAATGCGGGGAGGAAGCAGGCGCCGAGCGGCCCGACGAGTCGGACGCTGAGTTCTTCGGCGCGTGTTTTGGCGTCGGCCAGGCGGGCCCGGCGTTCCCACGAGGCGCTGCGAGCGAGCATCGTCTCAGGCGCGTTTCCGCTGGTCCAGGACGATTCGAGGGCATCGCGCAGCGGGCGCGTCCATTCCGGAGTCTCTTCCCAGGCCTCGTCCCATGGGACGCCGAGCCTCAGGGCCTGGGCCGTCCACGCGAGGGGTTCTCGCGCACAGGCAGCGGCCAGGGCGTCGAGGACGCGCGGAATCGCGGCCCCACAGGCGAGGCCGGCGGCGACGAGGTCGCAGGCCAGGGCGGGGTCCGTTTCCTCGTCGACAGATCGGGCCCGCGCGAGGATCCGGCGGCACGAGGCGATGCCGGCCACCCAGGCGGCCGCACCAAGCAGCGCGCAGATTCTCCCGACGGTCGCTCCCGTGTAGAACTGCCAGGGCGAGGCGCCCAGGGCGAGCGCGCTCACGATTCCGACAAGTGGAAGCGCGGCGAGGACTCGCGCGGACATGAGGGGACCGGCGGAGGCGACGCGGCGCGCTTCCGCGACGGCCTGGGCGTCATCGATACTGTCCCCGATGGCGTCGAGGATGTCGGCCATGGGCGCGCCGAGGCCGTGGCTGAATCGGCAGGCCAGGGCGACGGAGGCGGCGGTGCGACGAGCGGCCGCGTCTGGGGCCCGGGCGCGCAAGGGGAGCTCCCACCGCGGCGGCTCTCGCGCCCATTCGTCGAGGATGGGCGGGTAGGACGCGCTTTCAGGCACAATTCCGCCCGCGCCGATGCGCGCGAGGGAGTCCGACCAGGCTCGCCGCGTCGGCGCTCCCGCGCGCAGCCGCGTCGCCACCTCGGCGACCAGGAGGGAGAGCTCGCGCGCCTGAGGCACGCCGCAGGTGCGCCCTCGATGCCTCCCGCTTCCTCCCCTGCCTAGGCGTCTGCGCAGGCGGCGCATCCACGCGCGTTCGGCAGATTGACGAGAACCGGCAGGGCGCATCCACGCGCGCACAACGCGACGCTCGTGCACACCACGTACGACGGCCGCGAGCGCACGAGACACCAGGATGAGCGCGCACAGCACGAGCACGCACGCAAGCGCGCGATCGGCCGAGCGCGCCACGACGTCGCGACCGCCACCGAGAACGGCCATCCAACCGGCACCCCACCTCATAGTCCGGCCTTTCGAGCCAGGGACTCCCAGGCCTCGTGAGTGGTCACCTGTCCTGAGGCTGTGGCGCTGAGCGCGACCGCGCACTCGAGCGGCCCGCGAGCGCGCGTGAGTACCCCGACCTCGGATACCCAGCGGTGCCCGCAGGGGGATCGTCGCATGTGGAGGACGGCGTCGAAGGCACTGGCGGTCTGGGCGGCGACGGCTTCCTCGCCCATGCCGGCGAGCGCACCGAGGGCGGCCAGACGCGCGGGCACCTCTCGCGTCCCGTTCGCGTGGATGGTCGCCCAGCCGCCGTCGTGTCCCGTGTTGAGGGCGGTCAGGACGTCGCGCACTTCGGGGCCTCGGCACTCTCCCAGGATGAGGCGGTCGGGGCGCATGCGCATGGCCGCGCGCACGAGGTCGGACAGGGTGACGGCGCCTCGCCCCTCGACGTTTGGCTTGCGTTCGACGAGGTGGACGCAGTGCGGGTGGGCGGGGGCGACCTCGGCGACCTCCTCGATGCACACGATGCGTTCGCTGGAGGGGACGAGGGAGAGGGCGGCGCTCAGGAGGGTGGTTTTGCCGCTGCCGGTGGCGCCGGAGACGAGGACGTTGGCGCGCGAGGCGACGAGCGTGCGCAGGAGCGGGCCGAGGGCGCCCGGCAGGGTGCCGCGCGCGATGAGGTCCCCGACGCCCAGCCGACGCGTGCCGAGCACGCGCAGGGAGATGAGCGTTCCCGACCCGGAGACGGGGGGCAGGACCGCGTGCAGGCGCACGCCCCCGGGCAGGGTACCGTCGGCGATGGGGCTGGCGTCGTCGAGGCGCGCCCCGCACGCGCTCGCCAGCCGGATCGCAGCGTGGCGGGCGTCGGCCTCGTCGTGGATGCCGACGTCGACGCGCGCGAGACCGCCTCCTCGCTCGGCCCACGCGTGAGCGCCGTTGATGAGCACGTCGGTGACGCCCGGGTCGTCGAGGAGGCGCGCGAGGGGCGGGTCCATCCCGCGCTGCCGGGCACGCAGGGTCTCGAGGGCGTCGGCGGCCTCGCGTGCGCCGCAGCCGGGTCGAGACGTGTCGGCGATCGCCCCGGCGGGCGGCGTGCCGCGGGCGAGGAGTCGCAGGGCGCTACGCACGGGCCACCTCCAGGCGCAAAGTCTCGTCGCGGGCGATGGAACGCCCGCGCAGGGGCGTCGGCTCGAGGGAGGCGAGGGCCCGGCGGAGAGCACGCAGATCCCGGCCCGGTCGCGTCGGCGCGCGCAGGATCGGGCGCGGCGCACACGCGGACAGCCCCGGGCTGCGCCTGCCGCGACCAGCCGACACAAGCGTGATCGCGGGGCACGGCGGAGGATGGCAGGCAAGGCTCGCGGCCATCGCCGCGGCACCCTCCAGGTCCCGGCGCGTCACGAGGACGAGAGCGTTCGCGTGAACGGCGGACGCGCAGCGCGCAGCCCGCTCATCCCATCGTCCCGCGTCCACGATGAGGGGAGCGTGCAGGGACCGGCAGGCGGCGGCGACGCGCGGGTCGTCCGCGCTGGCACCGCCGCGCGCGTCCCCGACGAGGGCCCGCACCCCACCCAGAGTGGGCAGGTGATCGCGCAGCGACGGCAAATAGCAGTCCTCCCCCGGGTCGAGGTCCGCCCACCGCACGCCGGGGACATCGCACTCGGGGGCGCGAGCAAACCCGGGCACAGACCCGGAGGCGTCAACGACGACCACGCCTCGCGCCCGCCCGCGTTCACGACGACTCGCCCGACGCCACCACCGCCCTGGAACACCGCGGCGCCGCCCATACTCGCGGGCCAGCAGTCGCACGACGCTCGTCGTGCCCACCCCGCCGCAGATCCCGGCGACCACCCACACCGCGCCGGGCGTCGCCCACCGGTGGCAGGCCTCGGCGATGAGGGAGACGAGGAGGGCCGTGTCCCCGGGCAGACTCACCTGCCCCTCTCCCCCGACGCGCACGCAGGGCACGCCGACGGGCACGGGCGCGCCCGGCGAGGCGAGGACCAGCAGCGCGCGGGCCGGGTTCGAGCACACCCGCGCCCCGGCGAGTTCCACCGCGTCTCGGGCGCACTCCAGGTCGGGCGGGGTGAGGCCGACGAGCGCGACGGGCCCCCGATTCGCGACATCGCGCGTCTCATCATGGGTTTCCATGCAGCTACGCTGCGCCTGAGGGAACCCTCCCGTCCACCCGCGCGCGTGCCCCTGTGGACAACGCAGACCCGAAATGCCACCCTGTGCATAGAAGGGGCCCGACGGAGGACCCTGTGGATTGAGCCAACGCTGGAGTAGACGCATGGTACGCGCGGCCTTTTTCGACCTGGATAAGACGATTCTCGACACGTCCTCAAACGTGGCGCTTTCGGGACCGTTCATCGAGGCCGGGCTCATGAACCGACGCACCGCGATCACCTCCGTCCTCGTGCAGCTGCCCTACCTGCTCACGGGGGCCGACGAGTCGCGCATGGAACAGATGGCGCAGGCGCTGGGGCGCATGGGACGCGGCTGGAACGCCGCATTCCTCGAGGCCACGGTCGAGGACGCGCTCGAACGCACGATCCAGCCCGTCTGCTACGCGCAGGCTCTCGCGCGCATCGAGCAGCACAAGCGCGCGGGCGACGTCGTCGTCATCGCGTCGGCCTCGGTCGAGCAGGTGGTGCGCCCGATCGCCCACATGCTGGGGGCGGATGAGGTCCTCGCCTCGCGGGCGGCCGTCGACGAGGACGGGTGTTTCACGGGCGAGATCACGCACTTTAACCAGGCGCAGGGCAAGGCGGACGCCTGCGAGACCCTGGCTCGCGCGCGCGGATGGGACCTGTCGGAATGTTCGGCTTACTCGGATTCGGTGTCGGACGCGCCGCTCCTGCGCCTCGTCGGCCACCCCTACGCGGTCAACCCGGACCGGGGCCTGCGCGAGATGGCGCAGCGCGAGGGCTGGCCCACGCTCACCTTCACGTCCACGGTGCGCGTGTTGCCGCGCGAGGTCCCAACCCCCGCGAAGGTCGCGCTTCCCTTCATTGCTGGCGTCGCCGTGGGTGCGGCGGCCTGCGCGCTCCTGCGCCGCTGACACGGCGCGCAGATCGGACGGATCGCGCGGATCGAGCAGATTTAGGAGAGCCGGCCCGCCTGCACGTGGCGGGCGACGTCGCGCCCCACCTGGGCTCCGTAGACGATCCCCGCGCAGTAGTGGGTGATCCACCTGGCCAGGCCGGCCTCATCGGCGCTCACCCACCCGGCGAGCTCCCGCCCCGCGCGCGCGGGATCCAGCGCGTCGTAGGCGCTGGGCACGCACACGCCGGTCGGGTCGACGCCGCGCGTGACGAGGATCCACCGCGCCAGGCCACTTCCCACGACAGACGAGGCCGGGTCAAAGACGCGCCGGAATCGGAAGTGGGCGGTGAGCGCGGCGGCGACGGCGAGGGCGGGGGCATCGTCACGCGCGTAGGCGAGGGCGGGTGCGAGCAGAGCGGGATCGGTGGGCAGGGCGACGGCGTTCGCCTGGGCGAGGCCGGAGGCCACGAGACCGGAGCAGGCATCCCTATGCAGCCCGGCGATCAGCGCCGGCAGGGGTGTCGGGGCGACGCGCGCACCGCCCTGGGAACGCGTGTTCAGGGCGGGGAAACGCGAGGCGAGGTTCCACTGCGAGCGCCAAATCCCCAGCGCGAGGGCTGCACCCGGATCCGATGCGGCACCGCCCTCGTCCCCCATGGACGCGGCGCGCACGTCGTCGACGCTCGTGCGGGCACCCTCGATGATGGACAGGGCGGCAGCCTCGCGGACTGCGGCCTCGGCGCGGGCCTCCTCCCAGCCTCGGCGCAGTCCCTCACTGAAACGCAGATCAGCGAGCGCGGCGTGCGCCTCGTTCATGGCCGAGGCGACGTCGGGACGAGCGGCGGCCGCCCGCAGCACGGCGGGCGCGGGGTCAACGAGGGCTTCGATACTCACCCCTCTACACTAGGGGCATGACGCTTTTGCAGCATCGAAACTTCTCCGCGCGCCTGCGCTCGGGGCTGTTCGCATTCGTTTTCGCGCCGGTCGCCCTGGTGTTCCTGGGGTCGTCGATGGTCGACGTGCAGGCGCTGGCCGCCGTCGGTCAGCCGCTCGCCTCGGTGGAGGGCCTCATCGGCATGGCGCTCGCGTCGCTGCTGCTCGCCCTCATCGCGCTCAACTGCGAGGAGTCGAGCGCGGGCATGGTCGTCACTTTCGTGTGGTCACTCGTCGTGGGGGTCGCGCAGTTCCTGGGCGTGGCGCGCCTGCCGCTACTCATGAAGTCGTCGGTGGGCCGCGAAGACATGCTCGCCGGCGTCCTGTGGTGCATGTACCCGGTGTGTCTGTCCCTCATACTCGGCGCGTGTGCGCTGACGATCAAGTCTGTGCGGGTGCGCGCGGGCAAGGACACGCGTATGCCTCTCGCGCGCGTGCACCGTCATGCGTTTGGCACGACGGTCGCGCTCCCGGCCGCGATCACCGCGGGCGTGCTGATGGTGGGGGCGGCGCCCTCGGATTCGACGAACGTCGCGGCGATGGGCCTGGAGGGAATCCTCGAGGGCCACACCCTCGCTCCGCTGTTCGCCCTCGGTTCGGGCCTGGCCTTCGCCGTTTTAGCGGTGAACGCCCGCTGGTCGATCACGGGTACGCAGATCGCGACGTGGGCGATTCTCGTGCTGCCGAGCTACGTGATCTTGCCGGTGTGGGCGTCGCTGACGGGCAACGTGATCGTTCCCGGTTCGTCGATCATCACGAAGTTTTCGCTCGCCGCTCCTCCCCTGGCGGCCCTGGGAATGGCGACGGGCTGCGCGTCGATGGGGGTTCTGTGGGCGCGGATGCGCGCGTTGAAGAACCTCGATGCGTCGCAGGCCGCATCGACGAATGAGGGGCCTGCCGAGGCCTAATGCGCGCAAGCGGTCTAACGGACCGTAATATGTGGGCAGATATAAGGAGGAAGCATGTCCGAGAACGAGTTTGACGTCCAGCGCGACCGCGCCGAGGAGGACCGCGAGAACGTGGTGCTCACCGGCGAGGAGATCGAGCTGCCGGGCGAAGATTCCGACGCGTCGGCGATCATCGGCGAGTCCAGTGAGCCCATCCACACGGGCGAGATCGAGTCGGTCGCAATCGGCGGCCTGACGGGACGCGTTCCGGCTGCTGCCCCGCTCAAGCCCACGATCGAGGACAAGATTTCCACGGGCGAGCTGCCCGTCGTTACCGCCCCCGAGGGCGACCTCCCGGTCGTGTCCACCACGGACGAGGCCGGCTCCGCCCCCGAGCAGGAGCAGGCCGAGCAGGAGCCCCCCGCCCAGGCTCCGGTCGCCGATGAGTCTGCCGAGGGCGACGCGCCGTCCGCAGAGGCGACCGATGAGCCCGAGACCACCGACGAGGCCCCCGCTGAGGAGGCCCCCGCTGAGGAGGCCCCCGCTGAGGACGCGACCGAGGAGCAGGCTCCCGCAGAGGACACCGCCTCCGACGAGCCCACCCCCGCCTCGTCGAACGAGGAGGGCGAGCAGCCCGAGGCCTCCGCGGACCAGGCGGAAGAAGCCGAGAATCCCTTTGCTTCCCTCCTCTCCTCCGCAGACGAGGACGCCGCAGACGAGGACGCCGCAGACGAGGCGACCGAGGACGTGACCGAGGATCCGGAGCCCGCGCTCGCCCCCGTGATGACGCCCGCGCAGGCTGCCGCAGCGCTAGGCCTGAACCTGGATGAGGCAGTCACGAAGGCCGAGGAGCCCGCTGATTCCGAGGAGTCTGCCAAGTCCGCGGAACCCACCGAGGCCGCCGACTCCAACGACGATTCCGGTGCCGATTCTGCGGATGGTTTCGCGCGCGAATCCACCGACGAGGCCAAGGACGCGGACCAGGCCGGGGAAACCACCTCGGCCGTCGGCGGTGCGGCGGCCGAGCACCCGCTCGCCTCGCGCCGATCGATGATCTTCGGTGACGACGAGGCGACGACCCCGTCGATCCCCGCACTCGCGCCCACTGAGCAGGCCGCCCCGGCCTCGTCGAACAAGACCGGCGAGCCTTCCGCCATGCTCGACCAGCCCGCCGAGGCGCCCACCCCCTTCACCGAGCCGACGGCGCAGCTGCCGACCCAGGAGGCTCGGGCCTCGTACTCCTTCGCGGACCAGGACGCCGCCGAGGAGGCGCGCCCGCGCCGCCGTTCCCTGCTGGGTGAAGGCAACGAGGACGCCGAGGCCGCGACCCTGGCCGCGATCGCGTCGACCGCCTCCCGCGGCGACAAGTCGGACTCCGGGCGACTGGACGACGAGCTCTTCTCCGCGGCTCCTCAGATCACGGAGATGCCCTCGCGGACGGGCGCGCACTGGCTCTCGTTCCTGCTGTTCCTCATTCTCACGCCGGTCGGCTGGTACCTGGCCGCCGACGCTGGCGCGCGCATGACGCTGGCTGACGCCGCGCCCATGTACACGGGTGTCGCCTCGATGCTGGCGCTCGGCGAGCTGCTGGGCTCGGTCATCATTGCTGCGATCCTGTTCGTGGTGGCGCGCCGCTCCTCGCTGGGCGCCTGGCTGATGGGCCTGGGCACCCTGATCGTTGGCCTGCCGTGGGTCATGGCCCCCGGTATCACGGCTACGTCGGCGCTGGCCGCACTGACCGCGCTGACAGGCACGGGTTCCCTGGGCGCAAACCTGACGCACCACCTGCAGGCCTCCGGCTACTCGGGCCGTTTCGTCCTGCTGGGCGTGGCGCTCCTGGGTCTGGCGTACGTGTCGCACGCGGCGCGCCGCACCGGCCGCGACGAGGAGGCCCTGCGTACCTCGATCGAGGCCACGAACCCGGCGGGCGCCTTCTACTCCAAGCGCGCACGCAAGAAGGCAGCAAAGGACGCGGCCCGCAAGTGAAGACTCTGATTCCCGCCAGCGCGATCGAGCTCGAGGGTCCCTGGACTCACCGGCACGTGAGCGCTGGCGGTGCCGCATTCCACGTCGCCGACATGGGCGAGGGCATGGACCACGCGCTCGTCCTTCTCCACGGTTTCCCCGAGCACTGGTGGGCATGGCGCGACGTTCTGCCCGCCCTCGCCGAGGCGACGTCGCGCGTGTTCGCCCTTGATTTACGAGGCTTTGGCACCTCCGACTTGACCCGCGGGGACTGCGACCTCACCCAGATGGCGAACGATGTCATCGCCGTCGTGCGCGCGCTCGGCATCGCGTCCTTCTCCGTGGCTGGCATGGGTATCGGGGGCACGGTCGCATGGATGATCGGCGCGCTCGCACCCCTGGAGCTTCGGTCGGTGGCCGTCCTGTCCGCCCCTCATCCGCTCGGCGTTCAGCCCGTGATCGGACGCGCGCCGTGGGCGGGTGGACGCGTGCTCCAGGGGCGCCTCGCGCTGCCGACAGGGCGCGAACGGGCCCTGCGTTCCGGCTCGCTCGTGACGACCGTCTACCGCGCGTGGGCCTCGCCGGGGAACGTGGATGGCCTCGTCTCCCAGTCAGGAACGTACCGGGCCGCGCTGCGTCGCCCCTTCGCTGCGCACACCGCGCTGCGGGGCCTCGGCGCCGCCCGCAAGATCTCGCGCGAGGAGCGCCGCATCCTCGCCGAGCCGCTGCGCGTGCCCGTTCTCTCGCTGGTCGGGCGCGATGATGGCGCCTGGTCGACGCTGGATCACGCGGCCGACGCCCAGTTCGTGGATGCGCCGCTCACGCAGATCGTCATTCGCGAGGCCGGCCACTTCCTCCCCGAGGAGTCTCCCCAGGCGGTGGCTGATGCTCTGTCAGAACACGCTTTAGCACACGCTAAATAGCGCATTTTTCATTAGACAGCTCACACAAATCGCGAAATGAAACGCGTTTCACCTGATAGATAGGGCATAATGGTGTGATGCGCGGTACCTCCTCGTGAGCGGTATTACGTATGGGAACCACTGCGCAGTCCAAATCGGAACGCCCGAGCAATCGGGCACGAGCGGAAGGAGCTCCGCACAATGATCGGTGACGGAAACTTCATCAGCCAGGTGCCGCTGTTCGGTGGCCTTGATGATGCACAGCAGGTGTCCCTCCAGCAGAAGATGGGTCATACCACCCTGCGTCGCGGAGAGACTCTCTTCGACGAAGGCGATCTCGGCGATCGCCTCTACATCGTGACCGAGGGCAAGGTAAAGCTCGGCCACACCTCCAGCGACGGCCGCGAGTCCCTGCTCGCAGTCCTGGGCCCCGGAGAGATCATCGGTGAGCTCACGCTCTTCGATCCGGGCCCGCGCTCGACCACTGCGACCGCCGTTTCCCCGGCATCCCTCCTCTACCTCGAGCACGAGGATCTCATGCACGTGCTCGACACCAACCCCACGCTGGCCAAGCACATGCTGCGCGCCCTCGCGCAGCGCCTGCGCCGCACCAACGAGTCCCTCTCGGATCTCGTATTCTCCGACGTTCCCGGCCGCGTTGCCAAGGCCCTCCTGGACCTTGCGGACCGCTTCGGCACCGCGACCGATAAGGGCGTCCACGTCCCCCACGACCTCACGCAGGAAGAGCTCGCCCAGCTGGTCGGTGCCTCCCGCGAGACCGTCAACAAGTCTCTGGCCGACTTCGTGTCGCGCGGCTGGATCCGTCTGGAAGGTCGCGCTGTGACCCTCCTCGACGTTGATCGCCTGGCGCGTCGCGCTCGCTGACCTCATCACGGCTTGGGCCCGGCACCACTGGTGCCGGGCCCAAGCTCTTTGCCCTCAATACAAACGAGGCCGCAGCCCGCGTGCGGTCAACGCACGCGCCAGCCACGGCCTCGTCGTATTCGATTATCTGCGCGCGGATACTGCGCGTCAGTTCTGAACGGCGGGAGCTTCCTCAATCGGACGCTTGAGGTAAGCCACCAGATTCTCCGAGCCCGTGGGGCCGGGGATCACCTGGACGAGTTCCCACCCGTCGGCGCCCCACTGGTCGAGGATTGCTTTCGTCGCGTGCGTGAGCAGCGGAATCGTGGAGTATTCCCATTTAGTCATGCTTCCATCCTACCTGCCATCTGCGGGCGAACAAAGGACAGAACCTTAGGGACGTGAGGACTGCGCAGCTCGCGCGCGAGGGGCTCGTCGGAGGTGCGCAGCCACTCCAACCAGTTTTCCGCGTGCGGATAGTGGCGCAAAATCGCGCGGCGCTCCCGCTCTGTCAGCCCGCCCCACACGCCGTAGTTGGCTTCGGACTCAAGCGCGTCGGCGAGGCATTCGAGGCGAACCTCGCACTCATAGCAGCGCATACGAACCTGACGCTGAGACGCACCCTGCACGAACAGCACGTCCGGTTCGATGGACGCGCAGAGTGCGCGAGCGACCCAGCTCTGGTCGTCGCCTTGCGTTGACATCGTGGAACTCCACTTCACTGTATTTCGAGCCCTTCCTGTGACCATACACACATACGATTGTGGGTGCAAACGCTGCGACCACGATCAAGGCCGTCAGGCGTGACTCATCAGGCAATTCTCACGCGTCGCCAAACGCCAGATGAGCACGCCGCCACGTAAGCTAGGAATATGTCGCACTCTCACTCTCGCGCTGTCCGTCCGGCCCAGCTGCTCGCGCTGCTGCTGGCGTTCCTGAGCGTGTCCGCGCTCATGGGCGTCGTCGGGGCAGGCATGCTTGTCCCCGTCGCCGGCCCCACCGCGCTCGTCGCGAAGTCGGTTCCGTCCGTCTTCAACGAGCTGCCCGGTGATCTGCAGACGGTGGCTCCCGCCGAGGAGTCCCAGCTGCTGGATTCGTCTGGTGCCGTGATCGCGCACTTCTACGACAAGCAGCGCATCGTTGTGCCCAGCGCCAACATCGCCGATGTCATGAAGAAAGCGATCGTGGCGATTGAGGACAAGCGCTTCTACGAGCACAACGGCGTTGACGCCACCGGCATTGCGCGTGCGCTGGTCTCCAACCTGGGCGACAGCGGACGCCAGGGCGCCTCCACGATCACCCAGCAGTATGTGCGTAACTCGCTGGCCGAGCGCGGCTACCTCGAGGGCGACGCGGATCAGGTGAGCGCGGCGACCGAGCAGACCACCGAGCGTAAGCTCCGTGAGATGAAGTACGCGCTGGCGCTGGAAAAGACCCAGTCCAAGGATGAGATCCTCACGGGCTACCTCAACATCGCGCCCTTCGGTCCGATCACCTACGGCGTAGAGGCCGCTTCGCAGCGCTACTTCTCCAAGTCGGCCTCGGAGCTGAACTACCTGGAGGCCGCGCTCCTCGCTGGCCTCGTTCAATCCCCCGTCCAGTACGATCCGCTGACCCACCCCGAGGCCGCCCAGGAACGCCGCGACACGGTCCTGGCCACGATGCTTGAGCAGGGTGTCATCACGCAGGAGGAGTACGACCAGGGCATCGCGACGAGCGTCGAGTCCATGCTGCATCCGACGGTATCCTCCGAGGGCTGCTCCGGTGCCCCGTCCGCGCAGGCCTACTTCTGCGACTATGTCCTGTCGCAGTTCCTGGAGGATTCGGCTTTCGGCTCCACGCGCAACGAGCGTGAGCGCCTGCTCAAGACGCAGGGCATCACCATTCGCACCACGCTGGACCCTGCGAAGCAGAGCGCAGCCTACGCGTCTCTCACGAACGCGATTCCCGTCGGCGACGCTTCCGGCCTGAACGACGCGATCGTCTCCCTGGATCCGCGCACCGGCAAGGTCCTGGCGATGGCCCAGAATACGACGTACGGCATCGAGAGCGGCCAGACGATGGCGAACTACTCGGCCGACGGCAACTTCCAGGTGGGTTCGACCTTCAAGGTGTTCACCCTCCTGGAGTGGTTCAAGGAAGGCCACTCGGCATACGAGACCGTAGGTTCGAACAACACGTTCTACCCCAACGGATCCTTCAAGTGTGATGGCCGCGCCATCACCACTGAGGGCTACCAGGTCAACGACCTCGCAGGCAAGACCGGCTCCATGAACGTCGTGCGCGCGACGGGCCTGTCCGTCAACCAGGCCTTCGTGAACATGGCGTCGCGTGTGGACTTCTGCTCCATCTTCCAAACCGCCTATGACATGGGCGTCACGGAGGACGGCGAGGTTCCTGCGCCCTTCCCGGCCAACATCCTTGGTTCCGTGTCGAGCTCCCCGCTGCAGATGGCGTCCGTGTTCGCGACGATCGCAAACTCCGGCCAGCAGTGCACGCCTCAGTCCATCGAGTCCGTGACCGACCGTAACGAGAACGTCCTCAAGGAGTTCTCAGCGGACTGCAAGGAGGTCATCTCCCCTGACGTCGCAAACAAGACGGCTGCGCTGCTGACGGCGTCGGCCGGCCAGTACTACACGTCGACGCGCCTGGGCGACGGCCGCCCCTTCGCCGCGAAGTCGGGTACCACCGACGGCCACGCGAACACGTGGCTGACGGGCTTCACGCCGTCGCTCGCGACGTCCACGTGGGTGGGTCACGGCGACAACTCCTCGCAGGAAGTGTCCGGCGTTGTCATCAACGGCGTCTACCACTCCGAGATCTTCGGTGAGACCTACGTCGGCCAGAACATCTGGGCTCCCTACATGACGCAGGCGCTGGCGGGCACCCCGGTGGAAGCCGTGTCGAACGCGAACATCGGCGCGACGACGCCTCAGCGCGGCGCGACTCCCACTCCCACACCGAGCGCGTCACCCACCAGCAATGACCACTAACATCGCGTCTACACTCGCAGGGGCCACGGCCTCGTCCGCTCGACGAGGCCGTGGCCTCCTGCGCACCGCGGGAGCGATCGTCGGCGGGCTGGGTCTCGCCGGCCTGGCTGCGGGTGGCGCGGCACTCGCGTGGGGTTCGGTCGAGCGTACGATGCCGGTGCTGCGCCGCTACGACGTCCCGATCAAGGGCAACGTTCCCGAGGTGACGATCCTCCAGATTGCGGACCTGCATCTGTTTGCCGGGCAGGAGTTTCTCCTGCGCTTCCTGTCCGACGTAGCAGCCTCGGAGCGTTTCGACATGGTCGTGGCGACCGGCGACAACTTCGGATCCGTGGATGCCCAGGACATGGTCATGGACGCGTACCGCCCATTCCTGTCCTATCCGGGCGCATTCGTGCTCGGGTCAAACGACTACTACTCGCCGATCCCGAAGCGCTGGAGCCGCTACCTGTCACGATCAAAGCCGCACCCCGCGAGGGTCGTTCCCGATCTTCCCTACCTGCCGATGGTGCGTCGCATGCGCCAGGCCGGCTGGGTCGACCTGTCGAACGCACCCGGCACACTCGACCTGCCCACGGGCACGGTTTCTCTGCTCGGCACGGATGACGCGCATATTTACCGCGATCGCCTGGGCGCCCCGGCCTCGTCGTGGGCGGCACCCGATGTCTTGCGCCTGGGGGTGACCCACGCGCCGTACACCCGTGTCGTCTCCGCGCTTACCTCGACGGGTGCTGATCTGATCCTCGCGGGTCATACGCACGGTGGCCAGATCGGTATTCCGGGGGTCGGCGCGATCATCACGAATTGCGATATTTCGCGCCCCTACGCGAAGGGTCTGAAGCGCTGGCAGGCACCGGACGGATCGGCTGCATGGCTGCACGTGTCCGCGGGCCTGGGTACCTCCCCCTACGCGAAGGTGCGTATCGCGACTCGCCCCGAGGCATCGCTTCTGCACGTGTTCCCGGCGTAGCCACATACGCATACCCGGCGTCACCACACACGTACACCCGGCGTCACCACATACGCATACCCAGCGTCGCGAGGGCATTCGCGCCGCGAGGAGTCTGCGCGAGGCAGTCGCCAACCAACCAGTCCAATGCGGCGTGGGACACACTTATGCCGCTTGCTTGATCTCCGTTTGGGAATATCGGCGAGGAAACGCTATACTCGAACGGCACCGGGGTGTGGCGCAGCTTGGTAGCGCGCTTCGTTCGGGACGAAGAGGCCGTGGGTTCAAATCCCGCCACCCCGACCGGTAATCGCCGGGACCGTTTGGTCCCGGCGGTTTTTTATCGCTCAGCCTTCCGTGGGCTCGCCGCCAGATTTGGGGTCACGCCCCATATCTCGGGCTGCCACAAGGCCTGCCTAATCTCCGACGCACGCCCCGCCCGCTCACCGTCCGCGCCGGGTTATAGGACAAAACGTGTTGGTTTTATGGTGACTTTTCGGCTTGTTGGTGCGGAAAAATCGGTATTGAAGTTGGTGGGAGCCAACTTGAAGGATGGACAAAACGTGTTGGTTTTGTAGCGACTTTTCGGCTTGCTGGTGCGGGAAAAGCCACATTGAAGTTGATTGTTTCATCGTGGGGGAATGAATACCCCCAAATGCCCGGCGTGCGGACGAGTGATGACCAGGTATGGACACTCAGCTTCAGGGGCGCAGCGATGGCGCTGCACCCCGTGCAATATCAGCCAGGTCAGCCGCATTAATTCCACGGCGAAGCATCTTGATGAGTTCTTGGCCTGGCTGCTGGGTGGGCGTCGTCAGGCGGATTTGCCTGGCGGGGGACGCTCGTTTCGTAGGCGCTGTGAGCCGTTGTGGCAGTTATGGCCGTTTAGCCCGATCGTCGATGAGGTTCATGAGGTCATCTTCGTTGACGGTATTCACCTGGGCCGAGGCGCCGTTGTTCTCATCGCTCAAACTCCCGATTCCGTGCTGGGTTGGTACGCGGCTAGGAGTGAGAATTCCCGTGCCTGGGAAGCGCTCATGAGCCGGATCGCGCCACCGGCCCTGGTTGTCACTGACGGGGGCAGCGGGTTCGCGAAAGCCTGCAAGAGAATCTGGCCGACCACGCGCGTGCAACGCTGCACCTTCCACGCGTATTGCCGTATCCGCCAAGCCACCACAACGCGCCCCAAACTGGAGGCCTCGCGTAGCTTGTATGCTCTGGGGCGCCAGCTCACGCACGTGCACGACAGTGAAGGCGCCCAGGAATGGATCGATGCCTACCAGGCCTGGTGCACGCGCTGGAAGGACTTCCTGGAGGAGAAAACACACAGGCCTGACGGAGGATGGGAATACACCCACGAGAGGCTTGTTCGGGCTCGTAACAGCCTCAACAAGCTCATCAGGCAAGGTCTGTTGTTCACGTACCTGGACCCCACCTGGGACCAGCCGATGCCCGCAACAACCAACCAGATCGAAAGCACGAACGCTCGCCTACGCCAGATGCTGCGCGACCACCGCGGCATGCGCCTGACCCGACGCATCAAAGCCGTGTTCTGGTGGTGCTACACCCACTCTGCGCACCCCCAGCCAGCAGCCCGCATCCTCGCCACCATGCCCACCGACACAGACCTCGAAAACGCCTGGCAACAAGCCGCGCAAAACCACCAAGCCACCGCCATCATCCCCGGCTGGGGCGACGCAATCTGCTTCAACGAACTCCACCACACCACCCCCTACCACAACACCTGGGACTAACCCCTCAACCAACACGTTTTGTCCTATAACCCCAGATCTCCGACCACCACGCGGCCTGCAGGCCCTGGTCTGCTTGCAGTTTGCATGCTAGGTGGGTGGGGTGCGTGGATGCGGATAGGTTGTGCACATCCGGATAGGTTATGCGCATGTGGATAGGTAATTAAGCTATCCGGATATTCGTTACCTATCCGGATCGTGATTACCTATCCGGATGTGCAGTGCCTCGAGGCAGCCCGCCTGATCTCCGGCCGCCGCGTAGCCTGCCCGCCCGCCGTCCGCGCCACGAGCTTCGCTCGGCGCGTCGACGCGTTGTCCGACCAGGCCCCGCAGGCCACGCGGCGGCCTCCGGGCGGGGGTGCGCGGCCCGCTCTGCCGTCCCACGGGCACAGCAGTTTCGCACGTAATTCCTCCGAGGATGTTTCAAATATTGAAATCGGATCGTTGAAATTACGCGGTTTTCGAGCTATCGCCGAATGAGGCCCGGAAGGAATTACGTGCGACTTTTCTGGGGGTAGACAGCGCGGGGTCCAGCGATTTCGCATGCAATTCCCCTGAGAATATTTCAAGTATTGAAATCGGATCGTTGAAATTACACGGTTTTTGAGCTTGCGTCGATTCGCACCGTCGGGGAATTGCATGCGAAATTTGTGGAGAAGCGTTCTTGGCGGCGCCTCGGGGAGAAGGCACCTCGGGGAGAAGCAGCCTTGGGGAGGCGACACCTTGCGCGGCCTATCCCCCCTCACCGGCCGCGCGAATTATGCACCGTGCGATCTCCAATCTGGTGCGATGGGGGTTTTGCACTACACGAAGCCCTCTGACGGCGTGTCGCCGGCGTGTCGCACCCCCGTGTAGTGCAAACCCCCCACACGGAACCCGCGTAGGGCGCCGCACCCGACGGTGAAGCTCGGGAAACAGACATAAATGAC